>CAJCID010000239.1 GCA_903970305.1 Rhodospirillales bacterium
GCCGAAAGAGATCGCGTCCGGCGTAGGGAAAAAGATGGACCGGCTTGTAGATGAGACCTTGGGTGTCGAATTCGGAGAGGTCGAGCGCCGGCTCCTTCAAGGCGAGAATCGAGACCTGTTTGTCCTTTTTCGCGACCAGAAGGTGCGCGTTCTTCGGCCGCTCGGTGAAGGCGGCATGCCCGTCGCCATCGGTGGTCTGGCGTAACAGCACCTTGCCATCCTGGTCCATCCAGGAGACCTCGACCCCGGAGAGCGCCTTGCCGGTCAGAAGCGAACTCACATAGGCATCCGCCGAATTCTCGAAGGTGCGGGCGTGCAGGCCCAGATCGCTGACATAGAAGTAGGTGGTCTGGTATTCAAAACGGAAGCGGCCCGGCTGGGTCATGACCGCCACATAGATCCCCGGCTCCTGCAATTCCTTCACATCCTCGACGGGGATGAAGGTGACGCTCCGCTTGTTCTGTTTCTGTTCTGTCAGAAACCGGGCCGTAAAGACGCTCTGGCTCATCCGGTGCAAAGTGTCCAGGTCGTTGCCATAGACCGCACCTTTGAAGGTGCGATAGTAATTGTAGGGCTTGCCCTGGTTGTCCTCCTCCCAGATCCAGCCGAAATCGTCGGGACTGTGGTGCTTGCGCACGGGGGCGATGACCCGATCCATGAAGGTGCCGACCTGGTCGTCACGAATCCGGAGGAATTCGATGTCCACTTCGGGCACATTGACGGTCGTGACAGGCAGACCGCCATTTTGTTTGGCGGGCAGCACCGTGCCGTTACTTGCGAAGTAGTAGGCCGGCGAGACCGATGCGACGTTGAGCTCAAAACGCGCTTCCCCGGCAAGCGTCGCCCCGTTGGTCGCGGTCATTCCCGGATCGATGCGCACGATGTAGCGGAAGGCCGGCTTCACGTCGGTCGTCTCGACGAGCCGCGCATTCGCGCCGATCTTCCAGGAGGCCTTCACTTCCTTGGCGTTCTTGATATCCGCATCGGTGACGCTGGACGAGACCTTGTCGTCGACGGCGGCAGGGGTCGACTCACCCTCGCCTTCGTCGGCGTCGCCTTCGCCCATCCCGCCTTCATCGGCGGCCTTCTGGGTCGCCGCTGCCGGTCCGACCTCGTAGAGATGAACCCCTTTCAGATCGCTTCGAGAAGATAATGGAATGGAGAAGGTGGCGATGAGGGCCGGCGCACCGTCGACCTCGCGATTGGCGACATCGATGACCGCGAGCTTGGCGTCCGCCGGAATCGCCTCATCGGCTGCGCCTTGTGGCTTCTGCAGGAGGGCCCAACCGCCGACCGTGACGGCCAGGATCACGACGACCCCGGCCACCCAACCCAAAATGTTTTTTTGCACTCGTATCCCCTTACCGCCTTAGATTGCCTGTCCACCGTCGCCACGGCCCGACCGCCCCGCGACACCGGCGGGCAATTCTCGCATGTCGAGCGGGTGATTTGGATGTCTTGGGTAAAAGGGATTGGGTGACGTGGCGCGGAAACACCAAATGAAAGGTGTTCTTTGCTGAGGCTCAGTGAGCTCGGGGTAGAAGAATGCCGTGCGAGTCCCGCAGACGATGCGCCTGCACTGGCCGAGCGGATGTTTGGATTTCCTCCCGGAGCGCTTCGATCCCCTCAGGGAGGTCCTCGCCGGCGGAACGCTCCAGCCGGACAGGTTCGCTACAATGGTCCGATGAACCTGCCGACGCCCCCCTTCGCCACCCGCACCCCGCGCCTCACGGAGTTTTCCCATGGCGGGGGCTGCGGCTGCAAGATCGCCCCGGGTATCCTCTCGCAAATCTTAAGGAAGAGCGGTGGAGGCCTCATCCCGCCTGAACTCCTGGTGGGCATCGAAACCTCCGACGATGCTGCGGTGTACCAGCTCAATAGCGAAGAGGCTCTCGTCGCCACCACGGACTTCTTCATGCCGATCGTCGACGATCCCTTCGATTTCGGTCGGATCGCGGCGACCAATGCGATCAGCGATGTCTATGCGATGGGCGCACGGCCGATCTTCGCGCTCGCACTTCTTGCCATGCCGGTCAATAAACTGCCCCTCGAGTCGATTGCAGAGATCCTGCATGGCGGCGAGTCCGTCTGCCGCGAGGCGGGCATCCCGATCGCAGGCGGCCACACGATCGACTCGATCGAGCCGATCTACGGACTGGTGGTATTGGGTCTCGTGCACCCGAAGAAGGTCCGGCGCAACGCCGACGCACGGCCGGGTGATCTCTTGATCCTCGGTAAACCCCTCGGCGTGGGCGTGCTCTCGGCCGCTCTGAAGAAGGGTCAGCTCAGCAGCACGGGCTATGAGCGACTGGTTGCGACGACGACGCGCCTGAACACACCGGGTATGTCCTTGGCGGATTTGCCTGGAGTGCATGCGCTGACCGACGTCACGGGTTTTGGCCTGGCGGGTCATGCGCTCGAGGTCGCCCGTGGCGCCGGGCTGAGGGTGGTGATCGACTGGCCGGCCGTGCCCCTTCTTCCCGAAGTCGCTGACCTCGCTCTTCAAGGATTCGTGACCGGGGCCTCGGCGCGCAATTGGGCGGCCTACAGCGGCGAGGTCACGCTGGCCGCGAATCTGGGTCAACTCGAAACCGATCTCGTCACGGACCCGCAGACCTCAGGAGGCCTTCTGGTCAGCTGCGAGCCGGCCGCGGCGGATGCGGTACTCTCCGTATTTCGCAACCAAGGTTTTGCAGAGGCGTGCGTAATCGGCCATATCGATCAGGGACCCGTCGGTCTGAGCCTTAACGCATGAGTACCCTAAACTCCGCACAGTGAGTAAGGTACAGTCACTTCGCACCGCGGTTACACCTTCCTCCCCATGAAAAACACGAGAAGCGATCGCGGTCGCCTGAAGATCGGCGACGACTGGAATGCGATCCGGATCATCGCACTTTCGCAAAGTAATCCGCTCAAGGCCATCGCAGAATTCGTCGAGAATAGTATCGACGCCAAAGCGAAGAACATCACCATCACGCGCGGTCGTGAACAGGGGGCCCATTACCTCGCCATCAGGGACGATGGCAACGGAGTGCCCCGGGATCCAGAAGGGTTTCCCGACTTCAAGTACGTGGCCACCCACATCTGCGACTCGATCAAGCGCCGTTTGAAGGCGGACGGCAACGGCACGGGTTTGCAGGGTGAATTTGGGATCGGGTTGCTGAGTTTCTGGACCGTCGGCGATTCGCTCACCATGACCTCCACGGGAGCGGACGATCGGGCCTACCAGATGACGATGAGCAAAGGGGATCCGGGCTACGCCGTCAGCCCACGCCGGTCCCTTTTTGCAGACCAGGGGACGGAACTGAAGATCAGCCCGCTCCTCGAGGGGATCCGCACTCTGAGCGGGGAGAAGATCCAGTGGTACCTGGCCTCGGAACTGCGCGATCGCATCCGGACCTCGGGCGTGCGCGTCACAGTCATCGACAAGCTCGCCCGTAAGCAGTTCGAAGTCGAACCGCGCCAGTTCGAGGGCCGCCTCCTGCACCAGCTCCCATCGATTCGCACCCCCTTCGGAGAAGCCTATGCAGAACTGTATCTGGCCGAACCCGCCGACAGCTCGCGCGTGGCCTTGACGCGCCTGGGTACCCGGGTGGTGGAGGATCTGGGAGGGCTAGCGGGTCTGGATCATCCCCCTTGGTCGCTGCGCTACCTGCAAGGCTTGATCGATGTGCCTTTTCTGAGCCTGACGCCCGGCACCCGCACCGGAATCATCCAGGACGAGCGCTACGCCGCGCTGATTGCGGCTCTGGAACCGATCGAGCTTCGCATCAATGGATTGATCGAGGAACAAAAGCGTGCCGAGGAGGAGCAGGCCACCCAGCAGTCGATGCGAGCCATCCAGCGGGCCTTCCACGAGGCCCTGCTCGCTTTGCCGCGCGAGGAATATGACTGGTTTGATATTCAAGGGCGAGCCCGCCGGGAGATGGGCCCGACCAAGCCTTCTGACGCTCTCGCCGTGGAAGGCGCGAGCCTGGATCAGCCCTTACGCGAGCCTGTGGATGCTTCGAGTTCCGAGGCGCAACGCCAGTTCTTCGAGTATGCCGGCCCCCTTTTTGCGGCCGTGGTATCGCCAGCGGCCAGCACTGTGCCGAAGAATCAGGTGCGCAAGTTCCAGGCTTTACCCCGCGACCGTTCCCGTCGCCGCGTCGTCGACGACCTGCGGTTCTTTTGGGAGATCGTGGAAGGCGAAGGTACGCTCCTCGGAATCGAGGATCAGGAAGTCCAGTACACCGCGCCTGGAGTGCCCGGTCTGACCCGGTTGCGCGTGACGGTCACGCAGCGTGAGGTGACCTGTACTGCTGAGGCATTGGTCACCGTCACCGATAGCCTGGAAGCAGCGATCAACCCATCCGTGACGACGACGCGAGGATTGCCGGGCTATACGTTCGAGCGCGCAGCGGGAGAACTCTGGCGCTCACGGTTCGATGTGGGGCGCAATATCATTGTGGTCAATAGCGGGCATCGCGACTTTGTATTCGCGACGCGCAATCGGGCCTTGCAGCTGCGTTATCTTGTGCGCTTGTACGTCAAAGAACTGGTGCTGCGTAATTTTGCGGGTCTCGCGGCTGACCAACTCCTCGAGCGGATGGTGGAACTCTCGTTGTATGCCGAGGAAAAGCTGAAGTCAGGGTAACGCCGGTTGAAACGAGGATTGAGCCGCGTGGTGCGCCTTCTCCTTTTCAGTGGGAAGCGCAAGCGGAGTTCCCGCCCACGAGCCTCAGCTTCTCATCTCATTGGCGAGGTGGGGCCGGCAAAACGGTCGGGGTGATCTCGACTTTGGCGACGCCAGCCTGCTTTGTGATCCCAATCTCTTGTGCGGAGGCCGGTGACAGATCGACGATCCGGCCCCGCACAAAAGGTCCGCGGTCCTCGATCTTCACATCCACACTCTGGCCCGTCTCGAGGTTGGTCACTTTGGCGGTGGTGCCCAGAGGGAGCGTCTTGCTCGCGGCATTCTTGCCATGCGGATCCATACGCGCGCCATCGCTCATTTTTCGGCCGGAAAGCCCCTCTGCGTAAGTGGACGCCTCGCCGACCCGCTTGCTGCCGGACCGATCGATCTCGGGCGCCTTCTTCTCGGAAGCCACCGCCTGCGGTGCAGGAGCATGACCGGCGCCTTCCACCTGGGCGAGAGCTGGCAACGCAAGCCCTCCCCCGATGAGTAGGACAAGCGCCACCTGGACTGAATCTCGACGCCTCATCGCAGAGAGCTCTGGTACATTTGTATTCCTGTCGAATCGGTTTATTGGCTCGCTCTATCTTATCAGCGGGGACACCGGACATCCGTGCGCTGGCGAGCAGATCGACCGCGCATCACTCGCTGCCACGCAGCATCTCCCGGAATGCAACCAGGGGGTTCCGAAAGTGCTCTCGACTGAGCAACGGTGTCGACTGCTGGAGGGAAATATGAGAGATGACGAGATCCGCGCGGCACTTGATCGGCATTGGGCCGCATCCAATGCCAGCGATTTTGAGACGGAGCACGACATCTATCTTGACGATGCAGTGCTCGAATACCCCCAGTCAGGCGAGCGGATCCGCGGTCGGCGCAACATACAGATCACGCGCACAATTCAGCCGAACAAGAAGCGCTTCGCCGTGCGGCGAGTCATCGGAAGAGGTGATCTTTGGATCACCGAGTATGTCTTGACCTACGATGGGAAGCCTTCTTACACGGTGAGCATCATGCAGTTCGCCGGCGACAAGGTTGCACTGGAAACACAGTACTTTGCCGATCCGTTCCAGGCCAGTGGCTCGCGCGCCCAATATATCGAAATGATGGATGAAGGGCAGGAGCGAAAGCCATGAATATGAATTGATGCGAATTGTGGGGCTAGGCTGGCCTGCATTTTGCGCAAACCGGGCGCATGCAGGAACTAAGACGTGTGTCGGCGCGTTGGGAACCCCGACGACGTGTGAAGGGGTCATCATTTGAGCATCTTGGGGTCTTGCAGAGATACCACCCCCTACCCCGGAGTCGTCAACGTGTCGGGGACGCACTCGAATCGGGCTATGGAGAGCGCAGCGCGCTGAGAGCGCTGGTAACGGCGGCCTGGTAGGGGTAAGCACTGGGCAGGCGCAGGGTGATGCGGCGGGTGTTCTCGAACAGCACCACCTGCTGGGCCGCACCGAGTACGCCGTAGAGGGCTTCAAGAGAAGCACGCCGCCTCCCGGTCGGAAACCTGAGCTCTCAATTAATGCCGGTCCAGCGCGTTGGCAGCCTCAAGCAAACCGCTGAACACCTTGTCTGAGACCTCCTGCGAGAATCCCTTGGGGAGCTGGGTCTGCAGCTCCTCCACTACCGCCGGCGTTCGGCCGATGAGCTCATCGAGCAGCGCATCGACCTTAGCAGCGTAGCCTACCTTTTTCGCAGTGCTGTTGAAGTGGCGTCGCTGTATATCGTGCATCGCGTAGTGGCGGTTCTGGTCCAGCAACGCCATGGCCAGCTTCACTTCCTGTCGTGCCCATTTGGTGGGCCCGACGCCAATCACCGGCAGCGCCGACATCACGTCGTAGAGCGGCGTCATGCGGAAGCTCAGCCCCTCGGCCGCGAGGAGCCGAATACTGAAGTTCTTGGCATGGCCGTCTGGCGCGCGGAGCATCCAGAAGAGGATTTGCGACGCCATCAGCGTGCGTTGGTCGGCCTCGGACTCTGTCGACTGCTTCAGAAGCGTGAAGAGCTCGACCAAGCCAGGCCCTCCATCCCTCTCATACTTGAGTAGAGGCGAAGTTCCGGTAGCCTGGCAGAAGTCCTCCTGCATTAGCCGTAGGAGCCATGAGCCGTCCGGTGAGACCCGACGGTCGAAGCGCTCAACGACCAGCACCCGCTGCTTGCCGAATGTGGCGATGTCCACGTTGGCCGCGGGTAGCCCATAGGCCTTCAACAGACGCAGGCACAGCCACTCGTTGTCGACCGAAGTGCTGAAGTCGACTTGCCGGTCGCCCACCGCGCCGAGCGGCAGCTTGAAGATGTGCGTCGTCGGCGTCGTGCCGCGCGGCTTCATCCATTGCCCGTCCCACCACAAAAAGGCATCCTTCTCCTGCGCGCCGGCAAGCGATATACGGAAGTCGTCGTCAGGGTCGCGGTTTCCCCCGAATCTGTCCGGCGTTACGACCTCGAGAAGGTGCCGCTCAATCGCTTCGGCATCGACCGGAACTCCGCTGACCTCGCCGATTCCGCTTGGCTCCTCGCCCTCCTTCAGGAGCTGCAGCGCGCCGACACAATCGCGGCCAACCGCGGTCAGCAGGTCGAACGCGTTGGTCGAGCCGGTTGCAAAGCGCGCGGCTATTCGACGGCGAATGCCGTCGCTGTCTGGGAGCAGCCCTTCGAAATAGCTGGCGACGTTGTGGCCCCTGATAGGCTCGGGCTCAAGCGGGTAGGGCAGCGAGACCGAGAGCGGCCTGCCTGAGGGCGAAGCGACCCAGCCTGGGTTGTAGTCGAGCTCCATCTCGCCGCCGCGATTGACTGTCCAGCGCCCGACGTACTCGCCGTTAGCCCACAGGGCTAAGCTTTGGCTGTGAGAACGGCGTCCCATCTCACCAGGGGCTGACTGACGGGCTTGCAGAGCGTGTACCCAGGTGCAGCTCCAACCCTACGGTCGCGGACCAGGCAAGCAGCTGCTTTACGCTGATCTCGTCAGGATGCGCTTCCAGGTGGGATACCCGGTTCTGGCTCAGGCCAAGGCGGCCTGCCACGTCGGCCTGCGTGAGGTTCCGGCGCTTGCGGGCCGACCTCAGCAGCTGGCCGAGCTGCTGGGCAGTCACCAAGGCTTGGGAGTCGAAGAGAGGCGGCATGGCAGTATCCGAATTTCAGCTATCCAGATTTTATCTGGTTCACGGATATTCAGCACGTATCTGCAAAACGGATAAGCGGCACATAGCGGAATAACGGATGTTTACGCTGCTACCGGTTTCTGCGCTTGCACGGTGTTCTCCCGCGCCATCGCCAGCCCACGGGAGGGTGTAGTCGTGCGTTTCAGTGAACGCCCTCTTCCTCCTCGAATCCGCATCGGAGCATCGCGGTCTCGCCAAAGGTCAGCAGTTCGATGTCATGTTGACTTTCTTGGCATATTATATAACATTATTGTTATGAAACAGATTAGTTATGGACAAACGAGAGGCAATCGCCTCGACATGACCTTTGCGGCGTTAGCCAATCCTACGCGGCGGGCGATCTTGGAGCGCTTAGCGTCGTCGGGTGAGGTGCCCGTTAATGAACTGGCCAAATCCTTCACGATGACTCAGCCAGCGATCTCGCGGCATCTCAAGGTCCTTGAACACGCTGGCTTGATCTCCTCGGGAAGCGACGCGCAGCGGCGCCCGCGCAAGCTTGAAGCTCGTCCTCTGGCTGAAGCGACGGAGTGGCTTCAGAGGTATCGCGAATTCTGGGAGGAATCCTTCGGGCGCCTCGACCAATTGCTAGGCGAATTGCAAACGACGCAGAAGGCTCGCAAACGCCCCACTCCCAAGTAGCCGGAAAGGAGTCCCATGTACTTCCCTGAAAGTTTCAAGCTGTCCACACCAAGTGATTGCGAGATCCAGATCACGCGCGATTTCAACGCACCGCGACGCCTCGTGTTCGATGCATTCACCAAACCGGAACTCGTCCGTCGCTGGCTGCTGGGGCCACCTGGATGGACCATGCCCCTGTGCGAAATCGACCTTCGCGTCGGCGGTGCCTATCGCTATGTCTGGCGTTCCGAAAAGGACGGGTCGCAGATGGCCATGGGTGGTGTGTTCCGCGAGGTGATTCCGCCCGGGCGTCTTGTTGCAACCGAGAAGTTCGACGACGCCTGGTACCCAGGCGAGGCTCTGGACACGACCGTGTTTGAAGAGATGCGGGACATAACCAGGACCACGATCACGGTCCTCTACGAATCAAAAGAGGCCCGCGATACGGCACGTCGTTCGGGCATGGAGCACGGTATGGCGGCAGGCTACGACCGACTCGAAGCATTGTTGCCGACATTAACCGGAGAACCCAGATGATTGAAAATCCGCAAGTCGTTGACACCCCCGCTCTCAAGGTCGCCACAGTTCACATCGAGGCGACACGCTCGGAGATGCAGCACGTTATGGGACCGGGTATCAGCGAGGTGATGGCTGCTGCGAAGGGGCAGGGCATTGGTCCGACAGGACCGTGGTTTGCACATCATCTCGAGAGGACGCCTGACTCATTCAATTTCGACATCTGCGTACCGGTGTCTGCACCGGTCTCGGCCATCGGCCGCGTGAAACCTTGGGAGCGGCCTGCGCAGAAGGTGGTGCGTACGGTCTATCACGGCCCCTATGAGGAACTTGGGGGCGCGTGGCATGAGTTCGGCCGCTGGGTAGAAGCCAAAGGATACGCAACGGCTGGTGATCTCTACGAATGTTATCTGGTCGGCCCCGAATCGAGCCCCAATCCCGCCGATTGGCGGACCGAACTCAGCCGACCCATTGTGGAATAGCTGCGAGGAGCAAGTGGGGCCACTCACGCCGATCAGACGGCGCCTCGCCTCGAGATAGCCGGACGGACGAGGTCCGCCCGGCATCCGTTTGAATCGCGAATAGGTCGTCTAGTGACCAAACGGTGATACCGCCTCGTGTCCATCCGAACCCCGCGCCTCACCGCAGATAAAGCTTGATGCGCTTGTCGGATCACCTGAGCCGTTGTAGTGGGCTACCTTCGGGAAAACGCAGAGCGGTCTTTGGAACGCGATACCCGCTGCCGGATCATCTCCGACATACTTGGTAGCGATGATCTCGCGCGGCGCGACGCCATTTTCAACCCATCCTTCCAGGGCCTTTAAGACATCGTGGCGTGCGTCCACTACCGGGCCGTTCAGGCCATTGCCGAACGCATTCGCCCCAGGCCCACCGCTACAGTGCGACATGCCTGGGACCATGAAGAGCCGATAGAAACCGTCGATCGAGTGGTCCCGATCCCAGTCGCGGTCATGAGCGCTCGCCAGGGCGTCCTCGACCGAGTGCACATAGTGAATGGTGTTCAACGGTGGGATCGCCGAGTCGCCCCAGCCGACATAGTGAATGATCTTGCCGCCATGGTCCTTAAAGGGTCTCAGGTCCGGGTCGACCGAGTTCAGGATCGGACCCACGGTCTTGTCGGTGTAAGCCACGTCAGTGGTGAAATTGAACTTCGTGTAGTCGAAAGCCGGATTCTGAAAAACCATATCGGCGAAGAACCCATAGCCGAAAAAGGCCGCCAGAGACTCTCCCGAGGCGAGGTTATTGGAGATCGTAGGGACTCGCAGGGCGCCAGTGAGCCAGAGCGGCCAGTTCAGAGGATTGTCCTCTTCACCGGGCTCAAATCCCGGAAAGATCGAGCGGCCCGTCACGGGATTGCGGGGTCCGGCATAGAACGCGCTCACCGTCTGCACTTGCGCGCTCGACAGGCAGGTCGCCGGATCCTGGCCCGCCTTGCACTGGACCGTCCCTGGATCGAAATGACAGGCCAGAGGGTTGTTCAGAAAGGCGTCGGTCGGAAGGCCCCCATCCTTGCCCACGCATTGGGCAAGGGCGCCTTGCGTGACGACCGGTAGCAGTGTCGGCGGAACGTAGTTCGCCGGATTGATCAAGAGTTTCTGCTGCGCGTAGATCGCGCCAACGAGTAGGTGTGTCCAATTGTTGGCCGGCGAGCCCACAATGATGCCGTCGAAGTCCTTCGGAAAACGCTGCGCCTCCATCAGCGCTTCGCGACCCCCATCGGAGCATCCATTGAAGTAGGAGCGCTTCGGACCTGCTCCCGTCAGGGCCCTGATGACGTCCTTGGATTTGTCGGTGGTCTCCTTGATGGCCCGATAACCGAAATCGACGATCTTCTCGGGATGACCGAGGGCGAAGAGCGCCGTGCCTCCTGCCTGACTGCCATCATCCGTCGCGGCGCCGGCGTAGCCACGCTGAATCGCTTCGGCAAGGCCTGCGTAGGTGATGCTCCCGCAGAAGCCACCGCAGCCAAGCTGCTCGAATTTCCCGTTGTAGCTGCCATCGGTCGGGATCCAGACCTCGAAGGTGATGATGGAATCGCTGGTGGGAGTCGCAATGCCGCTGACCCGACAAAAATCGGGGAGCCCCGTCAAGGGGGTGGTGCTACCGGGAGGCAGGAACGACCCACCGGTGATCGGCGTGGCGGTGGTGATTGTCGCGTTATGAAGTGTGAGGCTGGCGAGGTCCGCGCAGGTCGTAGCCGATGCCGCCGAAGAAAAAAGAAAGGCCATGACGAGGGCCGTGATCGATGCGATCAACCACCTAAAACGAGTTTTCATGAAGTGTCTCCAGATATTATTGACTGCTGGCGTCGCTCGCTCGGTCGGTCGTTGCGACCGCGTGCCGGACTCGTTCTAACATGGCACAAAGACGGTGCAAGGTCCATCCTGCGCCGCACCACGGCGGGTCAAACGGAGCTTCGGCCCCTTTATTTCTGTGCGTTGGTCCCATGGACCGATTGTGCGGTTGCACACAGGTGAGGCTTCGCTACTTGTGGTGCAATGCGATGTCCGCTTCGAGTGAGTCAAAGGGGGAAGCCTGCTGCCTATTGCGTAGGGCATTTTGCGGGATCGACCTTGGGCTTCACCACTTCGGGTGAGTCAGTAGGTCGAAAATGAGCTCGGCGGGAGGGTCGACCAAGAGGCCATGCGAGAGTGCCTCCGGAGTCCCCTGCGACCCTCGTGCCTCTTCAATCGGGTGATCCACCGTCTGGCCAACGAGGGTCTGGCGTAATCAGGCCACCACAAGGGAAAACGCGCATGAATGATGTCACAGGGGAATCCGGTCTGAAGAGCCCGGCGCCGCTTCCGACAGCGATCGCGGCAGATCAAGAACAACCAAGGCCAATCGGCCCGCGTGAAGCGCTTGACGCCCATCTCTCGGGCGGGTTTTCGCGCCGGTTCGTCGCGCAGGTGGTCGATGGCGTCATTCTCGAGACGGTGCTCGCAATCCTTGCGCTCATCGGCTTGCCCATGGCCGCGAGTGCAGCCGCGACGTCCACATCAACCGTTGCCGCCATCCTCGGTGGATACCTGGTCCTCTTCGTCTTCTATCACGGACTTGGGAACTCTTCAAAACGCATGGCGACCAGGGGCCGGCGCGCGGCTGGTTTGGTCGTTGCCTCTGCCGACTCTGGAGGTCGGATCGGAATGGCCCGCGCCTTCTGGCGCGCCCTGGTCTCGCTCGTGAGTGGGATCCTGATCATTCCGAACCTCGTGGTGCTCTTCACACGCCAACGTCGTTCCCTTGCCGACCTGCTCTCCGGTACTGTGGTTCTGCAAACAGGGCCGATCGCTGCCAGTGGAGCGGCCATTGGGCTCGTCATGGCGATCTTCTTCTTTGAGACGGTGGGGGGCCTACTCGCGGTCATCTTACTACCCGTCGCCATGGACTTTGAGGTTCGCTCGAAAGTCAACGAAGGCTACGTGCTTGCGGAGACTGCGAAAATCGCCGTGGGAGAAAATTTCATGACAAACGGAGATCCGAGCGCGAGCGCACTCGCGCGTGATTACGTCTTTACGCCAACCCAGTACGTGGAGAACATCACGATCGGCGACGGCGGCAGGATCACGATCGTATTCAATGCGAGAACTGGTATTCCTCAACTGGCCGGTCAGAATGTGTTGACCTTGCAAGCCAATATTGATGGGCGACCGCTTGCAGCCGGATCCAATGGTCTGATCGAGTGGGCATGCGCGGGTCGTTCGAGTACGCAAGCAAGGAGCCAAGGCCTAAGCATCGCATCCGGGGCGACGGTACCGGAGCGATATGCTCCGCAATACTGTCGCTAGTCTCGAGTGTCCTGACGAATCCTCTGGCCAGCAGGCTGGGCTCACGTCAGCGCTCTGCCGCCCTGGCGGCCTCCCATGCTGCGAGGACCTCGCGGTGCAAACGCGCGCTCTGTATGGTTTGCCGTTCTTCTTCCGTATCCACGCGCTTGAGCAGCGACTGCAGGTGGCGATAGGCCTGTGCGAGGGCAGCCCGCGCCCGGGCATCGCCGCAACGGTGCCAGACACGATGGCAGACCACGGGCACCCAAGTCGGGTCCTCGACGGCGTAGAGCGACTCGCCGCTGCCCGCAGCCTCGTGCGCACGCTCGGCCCAATGGCGCGCACCTTCCAAGTCGCCCGCTTGGAGCGTCAGTGCTGCGCGTCCTGCGTAGCCTTGGGCTGCGAAGTGCGGCAGGTCTGCCGCTTGAAACCTCGCGACGCAGAGTTCATAGGCCAGATGGGCAGCCTCGACGTCGCCCGCATCGGCCCTGAGGTGGCCCATGAGAAGATGACAGCGCCCCTCCAGCTCACGCATGGCAATGGAGACGGCCTGCTCGAGCCCAAGGCGCACATGATGCTCGGCCAAGGCGGGGTCACCCAGTTCGCGGCTACAACGAGCCAGGTTGTGATGACACGTCGCCAGACTTAAGGTATTGCCAACCTCCTCGGAGACTGCGAGGCAATCGCCATAGTACCGAATCGCGCTTGCGAAGCGATAAAGGTTCGCTTCCAGACCCCCCAGATTCCCCAGGAGACTGGCCTCGGACCTGCGCAGCCCATCGGCTCTGGCACGCTGGAGCGCCTCCTCGAGAGTGGCGCGTGTCTGGGCAAATGGACCCAAAGAGGAGAGGACGACTGCCTGAACGGAGAGAATTTTCACGAGGAGGCTGCGGGTTTCGAGTTCGTCGCTCGCTTCCAGGGCCTTTCGCGCGGCAGCCAGGGCCTGCGCGGCGAGCGTGAGGGCTTCCCTTCCCTCGCCACGGGTGAAATGGCTCCAGGCCAGCTGCGCTTGCGCCATGGCCGCAACCGTCGTTGCCTCCGAGCGCGCGGCGAGGAGGGCAGCGCGCTCGGCTAGGGCGAGCGCCTGAGACTCATCGCCCCGCCGCGAGGCCAGGAGGGACTGCCCCATTGTGGCGTGGGCAAGCAATGCCTCATCGCCCAACGCGGTGGCCACATCCACGCGGGTCTTCGCCTCGTTCTCCTGCAATTCGCGCAGGCCCATGAGGTCGGCCGCGCTGTAGCGCACGCTGTGGAGGTTGTACCGCCTGGTGGAGGGTCCGGGATCGAGACAGCGCAAGGCGTGTCCGGCATGCTCCAAAGAGGCCGCGTTGGCGAATCGGCTCGCCGCGTCCCCGGCGGCACGCTCGTAATAGTCCGCCGCCGCGGCGAGGTCCCCCGCGCGCTCGAAATGTTCGGCGGTAATGGCCAGATACTCGTCAGCCCGGTCGCCCACGCGCGCAGCGAGCCAAGCGGCCGCGCGCGCATGGCCGCGGCGCCGCACGCTTTTCAGAACGGTGTCGTAAGTAACCTGTTGCAAGAGGTGATGTTTGAAGGCTTCTTCAACGGTGCCTTCGAAGGCGCTGTCGTCGCGGCGGATCACGAGCGCCTTGTCCCTCAAGCCCGGCATGAGCGGTACCGCCTTTGGATCGATCGCCGCCAGAGCCTCGTCCCAGAACACATGGCCGACGATACTCGCCTCCTGGAGCGCCTCGCGCTCAGCCCTGGACAAGGCATCGAGCCGGGCCTGCAGCACGCCGATGAGAGTGGTGGGCACGCGCGCCAACTGCAGCTTCTCGGGGAGCACCTCCCGAAAGGCGACGCCTTCGACGATGACACCATCGTCGCTGAGCATACGCAGGAGCTCCTCCATGTAAAAGGGGTTGCCGGCCGCCTGATTGACGAGGAGCTCACGCAACTGCTCCGGCACACCTGCGATCCCTTCTAGCAGACCGTCGGCCAGAACCTTGCTGTGGCCGGCGTCGAGTGGCGCAAGGTGGACGCTCTCGTGCGCTGCGGCCCATCCGGGCCGCCGTTCGACGAGCGTCGGACGAGCCGTCATGACGATGGCAAGCGCGCCCGCTTCACGAGCGCCCAAGAGATGCTCTAAGAGGTCGAAGGAACCGTCGTCGGCCCAATGCAGGTCTTCGATGAGCATCACGACGGTGAGTCCATCCTCTGCAGCCAGTCTGGCAAGGTAATCGGTGAAGGCGGCGAAGGCGCGATCGCGCAACTGCAACGGGCCCACACCGGACAGATCGGGGTGGTCCGCAAAGTCCAATCCGATCAGCTGGCCGATGTAGCGCGCGCGCGTGGCACCTTCCGGGCCGAGCCTTGTGGCAAGGCCATCGACCAGCTTGGCCTTGGCCAGCTCCGCGCTGTCGCTGTCAGCGATCTGCA
>CAJCID010000240.1 GCA_903970305.1 Rhodospirillales bacterium
CGAACCTCGACACTTTGCTCGAGCGGTATTCCGCGGGCCATGCGATAGACGTCCACGCATTTCGGCGCGACGAACTGCTCGAGGTACGGCTGCTCCTTGGCTCACCCCCTCTACAATGGCAACTGAGCGCCGCGCCGGGCCGTCGGCGCTTGCGGCAAGCATGGCTGGGACAAGCCCCTGCGGCGAACCGACAACCTTCCCCTTAGTACATCAGCGCTGCGATGAAGATCCTCGAAATCATCCGTCGGTCCCTCGTTCTCCATCCGATCGCCAGCGGGGCATTCGGACTGGTCGCATTGATCCTCGTCGCGATCGCCGTCGGTGTGCCGATCCTGCGCCACATTGAAGCCGAGCACTTCCAGGAGGTAGCCGCCAAGTCCGGCCAGTTACTGATCGCCGCGTTATCCAACCAGGCAGTCCTCTCAGGCGATCCCGATGTGGACACGACCGAACTGACCAACAACGCCCTAGAACTCTCACGCGTCCACGATGAGGTCGTGCTGGCCAAGGTCTCCTTCGCCAAGAACGCTGCGCAGGCCGCGCTCGATTACACGGACTACGCGGCCCGCGTGGGCGCCAAGCTCGTCCAGGTTGCCCAGACCCAACACCAAGCACGCACGGCTTTTGATACCTATGAGCGGGACGTCGAGATCTTGAAGGCATCGAATCTAGCGGCCCGGCCGCAAGCCCAGGAAGACGTCAATGCCGTGACCAGCGAAGCGCGCGCCTCGACCGAACTGGCCTACCAGGAGTGCGTGCTCTTGTCTTCGATGGCCCGGGACTATGGAGCGGTAAGAACCCGGGCGCTGAAGGACTTGGCCGGTGTCGGTCCAGACGTCGCACCGGCGCTCGCAGCGCTCGATCCTGCACTGCGCGCAATGCTTCTGGCCTCGCATGAGCGCCGCAAGGTCTTCAATCCTGGAGCTCGGGCTCCCCTTTGATTGAACTGAGGGGAGTTGTTCGCCAGGGAACACACGCGCTGGCGCCGACTGGCCTTGACGAGCGGCCTGAGCTTAGCCTGGCGCTGGCTTCGCAAGCTCCGCCAATCCCAGGTAGGCGCGGTTCCAGGTGGGACTGATGAGCAGTTCGTTGATGCAAACGTGCGAGGGCAACTCGGCCAGGAACTTGATGACCCGCCCGAGGTCCTCGGGCTGCAGCATCCGGGCCATCTCGGCATCAGAAGGTGGGACGGGTCGCGACCGGAGAATGGGCGTGGCGACCTCACCCGGACACAGCGCGCACGAGCGTATGCCATGTTTTCCTTCGTCGATGTTCAGCGTCGCCGAGAGCGCCACCAAGCCGTGCTTGCTCGCATTGTAAGCCGGTCCAGTAAAGGTCGAATCGTACCGCCCTGCCCACGAGGCCACGTTGATGATGAGCCCTCCCTTTTGGGCACGCATGGCCGGCAAGACCTCCTGGCAGGTCGCCATCGCCCCCGTCAAGTTGATCTGCACGACGCGGGCGAACTCGGTCGGAGAGATTTCGGCCCAGGAGCGCTTGGCAGTATTGATTCCGGCGCTGTTGACGAGGACATCGACTGAGCCGTGCTGCCGGATCACGGTGGCGGCGGCGGTTCGAACGGCATCCAGATCGGCCACGTCCAGCGCAAGGGCGAAGACCTTGCCACCGGAAGCTTGGATTTCGGGGAGCACCGACTCAAGAAGCGCAACCCGCCGGCCCGAGATCACGACGGTGTATCCGGCCCCGGCCAAGGCCTGCGCGGCGGCCAGACCGATGCCGCTACCGCCCCCGGTGATCCAGGCCACCGATCCTGACCGAGGGGCCTGCCCTTCGCGCGCCGGGCCGATCATGTCGCCTCAGCCGCAAAGAGCCGTTCGAGTTCCACCCCCGGCTGGTCCGCGCGCATGAACGCTTCACCCACCAGAAACGCATGCACACCGTGCGATCGCATACGCAGGACATCGTCCCGTGTGCGCACGCCCGATTCAGTCACCACGATGCGTTGGGGTTCGATCTGCGGCAGCAGATCGATTGTCGTCTCAAGCCGGGTTTCGAAGGTGCGTAGATCGCGGTTGTTGACGCCAAGAAGCGGAGTTTTGAGGGCGAGGGCAGCCTCGAGTTCCAGGGCGTTGTGGACTTCGACCAGCACGTCGAGTCCGAGCTCACCGGCGCAGGCTTCGAGCTCACGCATGAGGCCCGGGTCGAGCGCCGCAACGATCAGCAGGATGCAGTCAGCACCGAGGGCCCGTGACTCGTAGACCTGATAGAGATCGATCATGAAATCCTTGCGCAGCGCTGGTAGCGAGCAGGCGCCGCGGGCCTCTTTGAGAAACTCGCCGCTACCCTGAAAGAACAATCGATCCGTCAGAACCGACAGGCACGTCGCATGATGCTCGGCGTAGTCCCTTGCGATTTCCTCAGGCACGAAGCGCTCGCGAAGGACACCCTTGGACGGCGAAGCCTTCTTGATTTCCGCGATGACCGCGGCATCGCCACGCCCTAGAGCAGCTCGCATCGCGCCGAGAAACGGTCTTACCGGACCGGAATGCTCGGCCTCCTCGCGCAGGCTGGCGAGGCTGCGGTGCCGCCTCGCGCGGCTGACCTCGTCGAGCTTCACGTCAAGAATTTCCGTGAGGATATCGCTCATCCGCTGACCCTCCTTCCAAGACGTTGCGGTGCGGGCTTTTTTCCCGGGCGACGGCACGCTCCGAGTCTCCCCCGTGCCCGAGGGCGCGTGGGCGCGCGCGGCGGCTCCTCTCGCTCATCAGGACGTCGCGCGTCCGAGCGCCTGGGTCTTCTCGACGAAGGCGTGCAGGCACGCCCGGGCCGCACCGCTCGCGATCACCTCGCGCGCGCGCACGATGCCCTCCTCAATCGATTCCGCGACGTGGGCTGCGTAGAGCGCGAGTCCCGCATTCAGGATCACTATCTCGCGCGGTGTGCCCTCGGAATTCTCGAGAGCCTCGAGGATCAGCGTCTTTGACTCGAGCGCGCTCGACACCTTCAAGGAACGGTTCGACATCATACGCAGCCCGAAGTCCTCCGGATGGATCTCGTATTCGCGCACGGCGCCATCACGCAATTCTCCAACCAACGTCGCCGCCCCCAGCGAGGCCTCATCCATGCCATCTTTGCCATAGACGACCAGTACGCGGTCGGAACCCAGGCGCTCGAGCACGCGCACCTGGATGCCCACGAGATCAGGATGGAAGACCCCCATGAGCTGATTGGGTGCGCCGGCAGGATTCGTCAGAGGACCCAGAATGTTGAATATCGTCCGAACACCCAACTCCTTGCGCACGGCAGCCACGTTCTTCATGGCCGAGTGGTGATTGGGCGCGAACATGAAGCCCACGCCGATCGCCTCGATGCACTCTCCCACCTGGGCGGGTGAGAGCGTAACGGTCGCACCGAGTGCCTCGAGTACATCGGCGCTGCCCGAACGCGAGGACACGCCGCGGTTACCGTGCTTGGCGACCCGCGCACCCGCCGCAGCGGCGACAAACATCGCGGCGGTGGATATGTTGAAGGTATGCGCGCCATCGCCGCCGGTTCCGCATAGATCCACCAGATGGCGCCGGTCAGCGACCTCGACTGGAGTGGCGAATTCACGCATCACCTGGGCAGCCGCCGCGATCTCGCCAATCGTCTCCTTCTTGACGCGCAAGCCCATGAGGAGGGCGGACATCATTGGCGCTGAGACCTCCCCGCGCATCATCATGCGCATCAGTTCGAGCATCTCGTCGTGAAAGATCTCGCGATGTTCGATACAGCGCGTGAGCGCGTCGATCTGGTTGATGGTCATGGGATATCCGGTCGAATGGAAGGGGGCAATCCACTGGTCAGTGCAGGTTCAGGAAGTTCCTGAGCAGGGCGTGGCCATGCTCGGTGAGGATGGACTCCGGATGGAACTGTACGCCCTCGATGCAATACTCCCGATGGCGCACGCCCATGATCTCGCCGTCCGGGGTAGAGGCGGTGATCTCCAGGCAGCCCGGAAGATCGTCCCGGGCGATGGCCAGCGAATGATAGCGGGTCACGGTATAGGCTTGGGGTAGGTCGACGAACACACCCCGTCCATCGTGCGCAATCTGATCGGTCTTGCCGTGCATGAGCCGTTGCGCGCGTACGACCGTCCCACCGAAAGCCGAGCCGATGGCCTGGTGCCCTAGACAGACTCCGAGGATCGGAAGGCGCCCGGCAAATTGCCTCAGAGCCGGCACGGAAATCCCTGCTTCGGTGGGGCTACAGGGACCCGGTGAGATGCAGATCCTCGCCGGTCGAATTTCCTCAATCTGCCGCACCGTGACCTCGTCGTTGCGCACCACGCGGACTTCCTCGCCGAGTTCCCCGAAGTACTGGACGAGGTTATAGGTGAACGAATCATAGTTGTCGATCATGAGCAACATAATAATTAACTATCTGATTTTATTGGATTGCGGTTCCGGAGCGTGGAACTGATTCTCGGCATTCTTAGCCGCTTTTGGGGGTTGAAGCCCAAATTGCTCTGAGGCAGCGGGTGCGCCCAAGGAAGGCGCCAGAACTCTAGGCGGCAGGCTTACGCCAGCGCCAGAAATGCGATCCGAGCGGGACGGAGAATTGAGACATGATGCATTATTGCACCCCTTGCGAGATCGCGCCAATCCAGGCTGCGCCTTTGCCAGGGCTACGGTCACAGGTCGTAGCATCCAGTCATCGAAACAGCCCAAGGTGAACCAGTGAACCTGGACGCGGAGATCGAAGAACCCGGTCGAAAATCTTCGAACCGTGAGGTGGGCCGTTTTGGATGCTGGGCTAGGGTTCGTGCGCCACGGTGCGCGATGAGCGGCGCACGCTCCCAAGGACCGTACGCAGGCGATCGAGCGCGGAGCCATCGAGCGCCTCGAGTGCCAGGTCCAGCGGATGAGTGGAGGGCTTGACGTACGATCGAGCCTTTCGCATTGCAACGTCGACCGCTAGCCCCTCGCGTCTGGCGAGCAAGTGCACAACGGCCTGTAGCAGTCCCTGCTGCTGCGGCTTGGCCATCAGATGGACGTGTGCTGCGGACCGGGCGAGCGCCTTCAGGCTCGGCGATGCATTGCCGACAGCGAAGCCCAGATCAACCTGCTCGAGCATCGGCTTATCCTGATCCGAATCCCCTATTCCTGCGATCCACGACGCGGCCAGCCCGAGCCTCGC
Organism: Rhodospirillales bacterium; assembly: GCA_903970305.1. Classification (GTDB taxonomy): domain Bacteria; phylum Pseudomonadota; class Gammaproteobacteria; order Burkholderiales; family Burkholderiaceae_D; genus BOG-994. The sequence goes on from CAJCID010000240.1 coordinate 5,140, forward strand.
AGCCAGACCCGCCATGGCGCTGCCCTTGTTCAGACCTTTGGGAACGAAGTAGGTCGATGCAGGGGTATCGATCACCTCGATCGCTTGGAACTGGCCCTCGGACATGATCGCCGTGGTGAGTTCAGGATCCAGCCCGATCCAGCGCGGTCCCGCATAACCATAGGCTCTTAGCGCCGCGCCATAGCTCGGATCGCAGTACCAGTTCGCGCGCTCTGCAAGCAAGGCGCGACAGCGACGCAGCTCCTCCTCGACATCCGCGCCAAAGAGGATCTCCTCGCGTTGCGCGACACGATCGATGAAGATGGATCCGTATTCCGCAAATCCTCCCGCAAGTCCGTAGGTCTCGCAGAACAGGCGGACCTCGTCGACGGACCGACCCGAATTGACTACAACGCAGTAGCCATATTCGCGCAAGAGCGCGAGCGCACCCAGAGCGGCGGGCGTCGTATGGGGAAAGTAGCCCAAGACCTGGGAGTCGAAGACGCCGTCGAGATCGAGTGCGAGCAGGCGCTCTGACCATTCGGGTGCAGATGGGGCCACAATCCGGCGGGAATTGTGGGCACTGACGTGTCGGTTAAGAAATTCGCGGGCCGCCAGAAACCGTCGATCGGCCACGCGGTGACGATCCGCCCCCAATGGCCTCTCCAACGTCCCCGCGGCTCGGTCGAGCTCGCGCAGCCCCAACCTCAGCTTGTAGAGTACGAGCCGTTCGCGCACCGTAGCATCACCCGTGCGGCGGACATAGTCGTCGAGCAGATGGTCCTCGCCCAGGCCATCGAGTCCGAGCGCGTGAATTGCGCCGGCCAGATCGTACGCGGGATCAACGAAATCCTCCTCGGCGCCCCCAAAATTGTGATGTTCAAAGTCGACCTTCCTAAGCCCGTCCTCACCCTGAACCCAGTTCTCAAGACTCATCTGACCATCGACCAGGCTTCGCAGAGGTGGCGCGAACCGCGCATGGCGTCGGTCGAGCGCACCGCGGGCGAGATTTTTCAGCACGCGTCCGTAGGGCTGCCGCAAAATGTTCAAGATGCGATCACGACCCGAGACGCGGTAGCCGATCGCCCCTTCGGTAGGATCAATCGGTAGGGGCAAAAGGCGCACCCGGTCCGCGACGTAAGCCGGCACGAGGCTCGCAACCACCGCGGGATCCACCGGAGCGGCCTTGAGCGCGCCACACCAATCCATGAATAGAATCCCATCGCGCAGCGCCAAGACTCGCGGCACATGCCGGGCCAGCCGCGTCCCCGCGAGATAGGCGTGGTAGCCGAGCCAGCCCCAGCCCACACTTTTGGCGAACACGCGCCGGATCCTCGCGTCCGAATCGCAACCCGGCCCCTCTATTTCGAAAACCCTCTTCTGACGCACCTGGAAGTTGTCCGAGTAGTGAGAGGTGAGTCCGCGATTGGCAGCCTCAAGCCCCGCGTCTTCCCGGATCGAGAATCGGGCCGAGTCGCCCATGCCGATGCACTCCAGGAGTCGCGCCTCGTCACTCAGAATCCGCGCCTTGTGGAATTGGTGCTCGGCCAACTCGACGACCGGGACTGGATGAACCGACGGGATCCAATCCGCCTGGGCCTGATGGTCGGGCGCGAGAATCACCATGTTCTCTGGGGTACCCCCCAGACGTCGCAAGAGACTCAAGATCAGGCGAAACGTATGTCCTGAGTTCGGATGATCGTCGACGATGACGATTCGGGCCCGGCGCTCGCAGGCGTCGCGCAGGAGTTTCGTCTCGAGGCGCGACAGTCCCTCTTTTGGTCGGATCGTGACCGCACCCATGATCTCGACCCGGCGCCGCTCCAGTAGCCCCTTGACCAGCGGGACGAAATAGGACCCCGCCGTACGCGGTCCGATGATGAAAACCGGCGCCGGCGGTCTGCCACCATAGGCCTCGGCATAGTTCCGGGCCATCTGGATCACGTCGTGATGGGTCATGTCCTGACAACGATAGGCCTCTGGCACGCGCATCCGCCAGTCCTTTGGTTGCTTGGGTATCTCGGGCTCAAGGATCACAGGCAAGAGGGCCTCGAAGCTGGACCAGTCTACCGGCAGACCCTCGTCGCGGTCGATCAGAACGGTGCAGACGGCTGCCACGGCCGCCTCGAGGGCGACACGCCAACGGCGCACCCGAGTCTTGTCCCCACTCGTGGCTGCGGAATACGGAGCGTTGGCGAGAAAGCGCGCGATCGATAGTGCACGGCCAACCACACCCGAGCCGCGCCCCGCGCCAAAGCGATGGGGCCGATAGGACAGGTAGTCATCGGCAGTACAACTCAAAGCGCAACAGAGGAGGTACAGATTGACGGCGCACTCATCCCTCTGCCAAGGGACCCGTACCTTAGCCAGGAGATCCCACACCTGCTGGATATGCGATCTGAGCTCACCGATGGACTGGATCGGATTGAGGCACCACTCGTGAGCCAGAAAGAACTCGGCATCGCTGACCGCCTCCAGCTGCCGCGCTGCGTCATCCTTCGACACGAACCCGCGTGCGGCGCTCGAAATCGCGATCGGGGTCACAGCGAGGAGATCACTGGCGGGCCCAGGGCGGTGCATTCGCGCCAGTTCAGCCACGGCTTTTCAACGTGGCAGCAGCCACGAGGTCCTTCATCATCCAAAATGCGATCCCAGGATTGCGTCGCAATTGCGATAAAGCGTAGGGCATCCAGCCCTGTCCGAAGGGGACATACACGCACACAGGTACCTGCTCTTCCCTGGCCATCAGGAGTGACGCACGCATGGGCAGGCCGAAGAGCAGTTCGAGTTCACAGTCGGTACCCGCAGCGCGTAGGCGACCTAGGGCCTCGCGCGCCAGAACCGGGTCGTGGGTGGCGACGCCCACGACGCGTACGCGACCGGCGAGGCGGTCGATCAGAGCGAGGTAACTCGTCGCCAGATCCACGTTGGGTTGCTCAGGATCGGCCCACTGTCCCTTCACGACACGCACCCGCAGGTTCCTTTGTGCGACGCGCTCAACATCGTCTAGACTGCGCTTCCAGCGGCCTGGTAATGTGCAGCCGACTTGCGGAGTCTGGGCAAGCGCGACATCGATTGCTGCAAAGGTCGCCTCGGCATCATCAAACGAGTGCGAATCGAAGTGAATCGCCACTCCCGTGCGCGCCGAAGCCCGGCCTATCTTGTTGATCAGATCAGCATCGAACTGCAGCGCCGGGGCCTTGATCGAGACATAGCCCTTGCGCGCCGCCAGGGCCAATGCCTCAAGCGACTCCACTCCAAGGTCTGCGATGCGCTCGGCGGACTCGTCATCGGCGTTGAAGTAGCCAAGAGTCCCCCTGTACCCCGAGCGACCAAAGCGATCGATCGCCTCCACCCCATCGATCAACCCCGGGCCGGCGACATAGGCACTGCTCAAAAAGCTGGCCAAACGATGTGCCGCGGGCCGGATGGCGGCCTTTAACCTAGTGTTTTCCACGCTGGAGCCTTCTGCGTAGCGACGATCCGATCGAGCGCGCGGCATCCTCGCCGAGCGCGAACCCGCTCGCGAGGCTCAGCGGGTAGACACGGATCCGGACACAGGCGCGCAGCTCTTCGGTCCATAGTTGGGTCCAAGGTTCGGCCGAGCCGAGAAATTCGATGGACTGGAGCTGCTGCTCCGCTGCGTACCGGGTGAGTGTGAGCATGAGCAGAGTGCCAGGGGAGCACTTCGAGTACTCCTCGTTGTGCCCGATCTTGAGCAGCCAGAGGCGCTGATTGGTCTGCACGGCAATCTGCATGCCTATCGTCTTGCCATCAATCCGCATGAGGCCAAGGCGCAAGAGGCCCTTCTCGCATATCGATCGAAGGTAGTGCCCATAGATCTGCGCGCGCAAGGGATCGAGCGCCAGTGCCGTGCCGCTCCGTCCTTTCCAGCTGTGCAATTCGGCCTCGATCGCCTGCGCCAAGAGCGCCTCCAGATTCGAGGCATCCGGCGTCACGATCACCAACTCGGGGGAACCGAAACGCTCGGCCGCGCGGTAGGCACGCCGGAAGTCAGAGCGCCGTCCGGCGTTGAAATGGGATTCCGGGTCCTTCCACGAGGCATCGATGGGCAGCGTTGGATAGGGTCCCGATCGAGACACATGTACATACCCGCGACCGCGAAAAGCGCGACGCAGTTCGGCGGTCACCGGGGAGACTTCAGGCACCCGCTGCAGGTCGATCGGCAGGCGCTGACGTGCTAGCGCGTCACACAGACGCGCGAGGGACTCCCGGTCCTCGTACAAGAAATCCATTGGCTCGGTGAGCTGAGTCACCCCGAGCGACTCGAGCCGTCGACGCCCCACAGGAGTGACGACGAACGGCGCGATGGCCCGACACTTCTTGTCATCCCAGATCGAAAAGACTTTCAGGCGACCGAGCTCGCTGAGTCTTTCGACACAAGCCCGCGACCAATCGAAATGCTCGATCGGCCCGAACGCAGCGTGCTCAAGGCCGCGCCAGGCGTCGCGTATGCCATCGAGTGAGAGGACATCTTCCACTACCATCAGGTGTCGACTCCTGTCCGACATTACCGGCGACATCAATCCAAGCGTCGTGTCCATTGACAACCTCGATCCGTAGCGTGGCCGCGCCACGCGGGCTTCAAAATTGCTGCCCGATTGTAAGTGCCGAGCGTCGAATATTGAAGAGCTTCCTCAATGGGAATATCGGGAACGAACTCGTGTCGCACGGGAGCAACGCGGCATGCCTTCAATTTACAATTGCGCGGCACTGAGGATAGTTCCAAAGCACCCATCGAATCGCGATACAAATCCAGGACACGATGCTGCGTCGCATAGGAGGATGCTGTCTCACGCAGCGATGCGTAGGTTCTTCATTTCCATAGGCAGAAAGCCAGCGTCCGTACCGTGAGCATTTGTGACGTGTTGTTTGCTAAAGACTCGATGCGCCGCTTTCGCAGATTTTCTTTGCGTTGGAAAATAAGTACGGCTAAAAGAGAGTCATTCGGTTCCATCATCGCGCATCAAGGTGGTCACGCCGTAGTCACCTTCCACGGACTGAATGCTACGAATCGGTCAGTGCACGTTGAACTGAGATCCCGCTTCCAGCACACGATCCTGTTCGTGAGTCGGTAGCTTATGCGCCCGAAACGGAGGGTTGATTGGAGAACACCGGACACCGCACGATGAAGCAGAGCGGCCCATGAGTGACGTGGCTCACTTTGATTCGGGCTGGACGCGCACCGCCCGGCGGGTCGCGCCATCGCGCGCCTACGAGCCCAGAGATCTCTCTATCGAGCTCGTCTATGCGCCTGACTTCGAATCCCTGAAGAAGGAATGGTCCGAGCTGGAGGCGCACAGTGATGCCTCGTTCTTCACAAGCTGGAGCTGGATCGGATGCTGGTTGAGCGCTCTCAATGGCACGGTCGAATTGCGCTTGCTGCGGGCCAAGAGCCAGGGACGCACAGTGGGTTTGGGATTGGTTGTGCCACATCGTATCCGCAGGCGCGGTTTTATTGTTTCCCAGCAGTGGCATCTGCACACGACAGGCCGCCCCGAGCAGGATGCGCTGACGATCGAATGCAACGGGTTCCTCGTGAGCCGCCACCATGCAGAGAACATCTCGGCCCAGATGTTCGAGGCCCTCGCACGGCGGGATGAGGACTGGGATGAATTGGTCCTAAACGGCATGTCGAAGACTCCTCCCTGGCCGCTCCCCGGCGCCAAGCTCAAGCGTCAAATCCGAGTCGAGACCAATCATTTCATCGACCTCAACGAAGTGCGTGACCGTGCAGGCGACTACTTGGGCATGCTCGGGTCGAAGACGCGCGCGCGGATCAGACAGGCGCTGCGCGAATATCAAAAGATCGGGTCGATCAGGCTTGAGCCAGCCCTATCACTTGAAGAGGCCGTTGCCCATTTCGAGGGCCTGAAATTGCTGCATCAACGGCATTGGGTCTCGCGCGGCGAACCCGGGGCCTTTGCCAACCCATTCTTTGAACACTTTCACCGTCGATTGATCGTCCAATCTTTCGACTCCGGAGCCATTCAGCTTCTTGTCATCCGCTCCGGGCCGCGTGTCCTGGGATATCTCTACAACTTCGTGTATCGAGGTCACGTCTACTTCTATCAGTCGGGCTTCGACTACGAACTGTCCGCGCGCTACAACCAGCCCGGGCTCGTCGCGATCGCTCTAGCCGTCGAGTACAACGCTACGCAGGGTCACCATCTATTCGACCTCCTAGCCGGAGACGCCCAGTACAAAGAGCGCCTCGGAACGCACTCGGCTACGATGGCTTGGGTCACCCTGCAACGGGACCGCCTCTCGTTTCGCATCGAGGACGCTGCGCGCGGGTTCCGCAAAGAGCTCATCCACCGGACGCGCGCGCGGGGAATGAACGGCGACGGTGCGAGCCGGGAAGCCGACTCTTGAGCGGCACGGTTAAGTCCTAAAGACTCGTCGAGCGCGAGCGTCGGTAGAACGACTTGAAGGCCGCGAGGGCCCGATCAATTCCGGCTCGATCGATATCCAGATGCGTCACGAGGCGCGTGACAGGCTGAAGCGTCGCCAGGACACCCGCCTCGCGCAGATGGAGACCGAGTTCGAGGAGATCCGCGCCAGGAATCTCGACAAACAGCATATTGGTCTGGGCTGGTCTCACCTTCAAAGCTTCGATCGCAGCGAGACCCGTGGCGAGTTGCTGGGCGTGATCGTGGTCAACGGCGAGCCGCTCGATATTGTGCTCCAGTGCGTAGAGGCCGGCCGCGGCCAGAACGCCAACCTGACGCATCCCGCCCCCCGCCATCTTGCGCCAGCGGCGCGCTTCCGCGATGAATGCGTGAGACCCGCAGAGAACCGATCCGATCGGAGCTCCCAGACCCTTGGAGAGGCAGATTGAGACGGAATCGAACCGCGTGCAAACGGCCCCGAGCGGCACCCCGAGCGCGACTGCGGCATTGAACACGCGCGCGCCATCGAGATGGAGCGCAAGTCCAGTCGCCTTTGCCAGCTCTCCCACCTCGTCCAAATACGACTTCGCGAGCACTTTTCCGGCAATCGTATTCTCCAGTGTGACGAGGCGCGTCCTCGCAAAATGGATATCGTCTGGCTTGATGGCCGCCCGGATCTTCTCGAGCGGAATCGTTCCGTCCGGAGCGTTCTCGATCGGTTGCGGCTGGATGCTGCCCAACGTGGCCGCGCCGCCGGCCTCATACCTGTAGGTGTGCGCGTCCTGACCGACGATGTACTCGTCGCCCCGTTGACAGTGGGTCATCAGTGCAACGAGATTGCTCTGCGTGCCGCTCGGCATAAAAAGACCGGCTTCCTTGGCAGCCAGACCCGCCAGGCGCGCTTCCAATTCGATGGTCGTCGGATCGTCGCCGTATACGTCGTCCCCGACCTCGGCCTGGGCCATCGCGCGGCGCATCCCTTCACTGGGCCGGGTCACGGTGTCACTGCGCAGGTCGATCGGGTTGAGGGCCATCTCAAAGATCTCCGTCCAATCCATCTTGTACCTGCTCGGCCGCCCGCAGGACGGCCCGAGCCTTGTTTTCCGTCTCCTGCCACTCCGATTCTGGAACGGAGTCGGCGACGATGCCGGCAGCCGCCTGCACGTGCAACATCCCATCTTTGATCACGCCGGTGCGAATCGCGATCGCCAGGTCCATCTCGCCACCGAAACTGAGATATCCGCATGCGCCGCCGTAGAGCCCGCGCTTGGTGGGTTCGAGCTCGTCAATGATCTCCATGGCCCTGACTTTGGGAGCGCCCGAGAGCGTACCCGCGGGAAAGGTCGCCTTGAGCACGTCAAGGCTCGACAGGCCCGGTTTGAGCCGACCTTCCACGCTCGAAACGATATGCATGACGTGTGAATAGCGCTCGATGGCGAAGCGGTCGGTCACTCGCACCGAGCCGATCTCAGCGATGCGACCGATGTCATTGCGCGCCAGATCGATGAGCATCACGTGCTCGGCGAGCTCTTTGGGATCGGCCAAGAGCTCCTTCTCCAAAGCGATATCCTGTTGGGGGTTGGCGCCGCGGGGCCGGGTTCCCGCGAGCGGTCTGATCGTGACGATGTCCTCAAACGTCCCCTTTTCCTTCCCGCGGCGTTCCTGGCGCACAAGAATCTCGGGGGACGATCCGACCACGTGGAATGTCCCGAAATTGTAGAGATACATATAGGGCGATGGGTTCAGCGAGCGCAACGCCCGATAGAGTGTGAGCGGAGCATCGCGAAATGGAAGCGAGATGCGCTGGCCGATCTGGACTTGCATCACATCACCGGCTGCAATCAGTTCCTTGGCGTGCAGTACGGCCTTTAGATAGTCGGTCTTATCGAACTCGCGCGCGGCCACCGTACGCATACTGGGCTGACTATACGGGATGTCGACCGGACGGCGCAGACGCTGTTTCAGATCGCGCAACCTTGCCTTGGCTTGGGCATACGCGTCCTCCCGGGCCGGATCCGCATAGACGATCAGGTAGATCTTGCCGGCGACGTTGTCGACCACGGCCAGTTCCTCGGTGAGGAGCAACTGGATGTCCGGCAGCCCGACCGGGTCGGGTTTTGGATCGTGGGTGAGGCGAGATTCGATGTGACGCGCCACGTCGTAGCCGAAGTAACCGGCTAGCCCGCCACAAAATCGCGGCAGCCCCGGCCGTACGGCCGCGCGAAAGCGGGCCTGAAAGGCGGCAATCACGTCAAGCGGGTTGCCCGAATGGGATTCGACGACCGTGCCATCGGTGACCACTTCCGTGACGGCCGCCGCGCCGAATCCCCGCGAACGCACGAGGGTCCGGGCCGGCAGTCCGATAAACGAATAACGGCCAAAGCGTTCGCCACCGACAACCGACTCCAGGAGAAAACTGTTTGCTCCGCCGCGTTCAGCATGGGCGAGTTTCAGATAGAGCGATAGAGGGGTATCCAGATCGGCGATACCCTCCGAGATCAACGGAATGCGGTTATAACCTTCTGCTACCAGCGATTTGAATTCAAGTTCAGTCATGGAGGCCCCACAAATGCCCGATTCAGGCGGGCGGACATCGGGTCGATGCCATTGTTTCCAGGAAGGTACGGCGCTAGCCGTGCGCTGCAGCGCGGATCAGCTGCGCCAATAGGGCGGTGGACCGTGCCGCCAGGCAGCGGTCAACTGCAGCATCCATTCCTCATGAGGCTTCATGTGCGGGGGTCGTCCCAGAGTGCCGGCCTTCGATCCAGACCGCGGCTTCCAGCAGAGAATCCACTATAGCATCGGTGTCGAGCTGGCGTACATCCGAGCCGTGATTGTAGCCGTAACTCACCGTCACGCTGGTGCAGCCGGCCGCACGCGCGGCAAGCACGTCGTTGATCGAATCTCCTATAGCGGTGACGTCCGCTGGCGCCACAGCAAAGAACTGGCAGACCGCGTGAAAAGGTTCCGGATCGGGCTTTTTCTGGCGCACAGAGTCCCCGCCGAGCACGAGATCGAATGCGTCGAGGAGTTCCGTCTTGCGCAGCAGCTCCACCGCAAACCGGTGCGGCTTGTTGGTCACGCACGCGAGCTTGAACCCAGCATGCTCGAGCCGCGCGAGCCCCTCTCGAACTCCCGGATAGATGCTGCTCAGAACCCCGTTGACCGATGCGTAGGCATCCTGATACGCCGCAAGCGCGGCCGGAAAGAGAGCTTCCACTTCGATTTCGCCGTGATCGTGCGCAAGCGCCCGGCGTACGAGATGCTCGGATCCCCGACCGACGAACGTCTCGATCAGATCCTGAGATAGAGGGCTCTTGCCAAACTGCGCCCGCATCTGATTGATCGCCGCGTGGAAGTCTGGCGCCGTATCGACCATCGTCCCATCCAGATCGATCGCCACAACACGCACCACTAGCGCCCCCCGACGGTCGCCAACGCCGAGCGGAGCTTGCCCAGAGGCCCCCGATACCCGCCGTCGAGATCCGGGGCGCCAAACACTGCGGACCCGGCGACGAACGTATCGGCGCCGGCTCGTGCGACCTCGGCGATATTCTCCACCTTCACGCCTCCGTCCACCTCCAAAAGGATCGTCCGTCCGGTACGCTCGTGATAGGCATCGATGAGCGCGCGCGCCTCGGCGAGCTTGCGCAGGGCTTCCGGAATGAAACTCTGGCCCCCAAATCCAGGATTGACCGACATGATGAGCACGAGATCGACGCGGTCCATGACGTGCTCCAGAACGTTCAGGGGTGTCGCCGGATTGAACACCAGGCCGGTCTTGCAACCCGAATCGCGGATCAAGGTGAGCGTGCGATCCACATGATAGGAAGCCTCGGGATGGAAGCTGATGATGTCCGCCCCGGCTTCGGCAAAATCCGGGACGATTCGATCTACCGGAGTGACCATCAGATGGACATCGATGACGGCCGGGACCCCGTCCTTGATCGCATGCGGCCGCAAGGCCTTGCACACCAAGGGTCCGACGGTCAGATTGGGAACATAATGATTATCCATCACATCGAAGTGGATGAAATCCGCCCCGGCGAGCAGGACATTGCGCACCTCCTCGCCCAATCGGGAAAAATCCGCGGATAGGATGCTTGGCGCGATGCGATAATGGGACATGTTGGATTCGTTCGAAGGTCGGGTATGGCAGTGTAACCGACACCACCCACGCAAAGCTTGACTCGCTGCAGCAATCTACCTTGAAGCAATCGCCGTTGGGAAAGAAGAAGGCATGAATCGTTACGAATTGAGCGTCAGCGTCGTGACCCAGTACGTCGAAGAGCAGTCGGATCCCGACGAGGACCGCTACGTGTTCGCTTATACCATCACTATCCGCAATACCGGCACAGTGACCGCGCAGGTGGTCAGTCGACACTGGATCATCCGCGACTCTGACGACAACGTCCAAGAGGTACAGGGCTTGGGCGTTGTCGGTCACCAACCGCTACTGAAGCCTGGCGATCAGTTCGAATACACGAGTGGCACCGCTCTTGCAACCGCCAACGGCACCATGCGGGGTGAGTATTTTGCCGTCGCCGAGGACGGGACCCGCTTTGACGTACCGATTCCCGAGTTTGGCCTCGCCGTTCCCCGCACGCTCCACTAGGAGTCGCGTTCGTCCGGTAGAGCAGGTAGGTCGCCCTTGTCCAACTCCATGCGCTCGCGGTTTTCTCGGCGACTCACCGGCCCGAGCGTCCACCACATAATGAAGATAAAGAGCGACAGGGCGATGCCTGCCTCGAGTAATAACATCCACATGGTGCCTCCTGTCGGGGATGAGTTTACCCCCTTCCCCGACAGGGGGACTGGAGCCTTACGCCGTAAGACCCACATCTGGGCCGACTTCTGCCGGTGGATCGCGCTGACCGCCTTGGCCGCTGGATGCTCAATCCAGGGGCCGCCGCCAGCCCCCGCACCCGCTGTACCCAACCCCAAGCCCCCTGCTGCTGCCGCGTGGGATATCGAGGAAACCAGCTTTAGCGCTCTACCGGGCTGGCTCTCGGATGATCTCCGGGAGGCTTGGCCGGCCTTGCTCGCGGAGTGTCAGGCCCTGCAGTCGAAACCGGGTTGGAAGGAGGTCTGTGCGCAGGCGGGTGGTATCGCGGGAGGCCCTCATCCCGATGCGCAGGCGATTCGCCATTACTTCGAGGCCTATTTTGTGCCCCACCACGTAGGCAACATCCTCGGCGAGGATCACGGACTCATCACCGGGTACTACGAGCCCGTCCTCCGTGGCAGCAGACAGGCCCGCGCGCCATTTCTGACACCTCTCTACGGCGTCCCTGACGACCTGATCACCATTGAACTCGCCGACGTCTATCCGGAACTCAAAGGATTGAGGTTGCGGGGACGACTGGAGGGCAATCGACTCGTCGCGTATCCGAGCCGGGCAGAGCTCGCGGAGGCCGCCGCTCCGCACGGCAAGGAGCTGGTCTGGGTCGATGATCCGATTGCGGCGTTTTTCTTCGAGGTACAGGGCTCGGGGCGGGTTCAACTCTACGATCGAGGCAAACCGGGCAACGTGATCAGGCTGGGCTATGCCGACCAGAACGGAAGACCGTACAAGTCGATCGGCCGCTGGCTCGCCGATCAAGGGGAGATACCTCTCGATCAAGTTTCGATGCAGTCCATCCAGGGCTGGGCCAAGGCGCATCCGGAGAAAGTGCAGGATCTTCTCGACGTGAATCCCAGCTACGTATTCTTCAAGGAGTTGCCACTCGGTGATCCGCGCCTGGGGCCCCGTGGGGCGCTCGGAGTTCCTCTCACCCCGGGGCGGTCGATCGCCGTGGATGCGCGCATCGTGCCCCTCGGAGCCGCGGTATTTCTCGACACCACACAGCCCCTTTCGGACGTCCCATTGCAGCGGCTCACCTTCGCCCAGGATACGGGTGGCGCCATTCAAGCGAGCGCGTCAGCGCCCGTGCGGGCAGACCTCTTTTGGGGCTTTGGGGAGGCAGCTGGTGCTCAAGCAGGCCGGATGAAACAATCGGGCAGGATGTGGTTGCTCTTGCCGCGCGGAGTTACACCGCCAGTTCCTACTGCGCCCCCAGCTGCTTCGTGATCTCATCGAGGGCGATGGCGCCAGGAACGCGCTTGCCGCTGGCGAAGAACAAAGTGGGTGTTCCAGTCACGGCGAGCTTCTCACCGAGCGCAACATTCTGCTGGATCGGATTGTCGCAGTCGGCGTTGCCTTTCGAGGCCGTACCCGAATGCATCCAATCGACCCACGCGCGGGCGCGATCCGGTGAGCACCAGATGGCCTTGGCCTTGGCCACTGAATCATCCCCCAAGATCGGAAAGAGGAACACATAAAGCGTCACGTCGCTCAGTCCGTCGAGCGACTTCTCGAGGCGTTTGCAGTAGCCGCAATTCGGATCCTCGAAGGCGACCAGTGTCCTCTTTCCATTCCCTTTGACGATCTTGATGGCCGAAGACAGCGGCAGATCCGAAAGCTTCACCTTGGGCAGGCTCGCCTCGAGCAACTCGTTTTCTCGCTCCGAGGTCAAATCCACGTGGGAACGCAAATCGATGATGTTACCCTTCAGCAGGTAGTCTCCGGCCGCGTCCGTATAGACCACTTCGTTTCCGACGCGGACTTCGTAGAGATTCCCCACCGTCGTCCGGGTTACGGCGTCGA
>CAJCID010000241.1 GCA_903970305.1 Rhodospirillales bacterium
GTTGCGTGCGCCCAGGCCCGGGCCAATCTCGATGCCGCTGTCGCCCAGGAGGCAGGCGCCGAAGTAGACCTGCACACCACCAAGGTCAGGGCCCCGGCGAACCTTGCCCAGGCGCAGGCTCAATTGGCGCAGGCGCGGGCCAACCTCGCGCAAAGTGACAATGATTCAAAGCGCCAGCACGGCGTGGATCCCCGCGCAACGACGCAAACCAACGTCGATCAGGCGACAACGGCCGTTCGTTCGAACACCGCCAACGTACAGTCGGCTGAGGCTCAGCTGTCTGTCGCGGCCCTCGTCAGGGAGACCATCGAGACGGCGCAGGCGACGCTGGCACAACGCAAGGCTCAGGTGGAGCAGGCGCGGGCCAACCTGGCCCAGGCAAAACTGAATCTTTCCTACACCAACGTCACGGCGCCCCAGGACGGACAGATCACGCGCCGCAATGTTGATCTGGGCACCTTCGCGCAGGCCGGCCAGCAGGTTTTCTACCTGGTGACCCGAAATGTCTGGGTGATTGCGAACTACAAGGAGACGCAACTTGATCGGATGCGCGTCGGGCAGCGGGTCGATATCAAGGTGGACGCCTATCCTGATCTGCACCTGAGCGGCCATGTCGACAGCATCCAGGGCGGCAGTGGCGCGCGCTTCACTGCCTTTCCTACCGAGAACGCGACCGGCAACTTCGTCAAGATCGTGCGCCGGGTACCCGTGAAAATCCTCATCGATCACGGCCTCGAGAACTGGCCCGTCATGCCACTCGGGCTGTCGGTTGAGCCGACGGTATATGTCCAATGAGCGGTGCGCGTGCCAACCCCAACCTGTGGTTGATCGCCATCATCGTCACGATGGGCGCCTTCATGGAGGTTCTGGATACCACGATCGTCAATGTGGCGCTCCCGCACATCGCCGGGTCGCTTGCCATCAGCAACGATGAAAGCACCTGGTCGCTGACGACCTACCTCGTGGCCAACGCGATCGTGCTGACGATCTCCGGCAACCTGAGCATGCGCCTGGGGCAGAAGAACTACTTTCTGCTGAGCGTAGCAGGCTTCACGGTGGCGTCATTTCTTTGTGGCATCTCCACCAATTTCGCCGAACTACTCATCTTTCGCGCCGTGCAGGGCTTCTTCGGCGGCGGCTTGCAGCCTACTCAACAGGCCATCATCCTCGACACATTTCCGCCGGAGAAGCGCCAGACGGCATTCTCCATCACCGCGATCGCGACGATCGTCGCCCCTGCGCTGGGTCCGGTGGTCGGCGGCTATCTGACGGACCAGTTTTCCTGGCACTGGATCTTTCTGGTGAATATTCCGATCGGCGTGGGCACCTTCTTCGGGGTCATGCATCTGGTCGAGGATTCTCCCGAGAGTAAGAGCAGAGCGAAGCGCGCGCCACCGTTTGATTACTGGGGAGTGGTATTCATCGCCATGGCACTCGGTTGCCTCGACGTGGCGACCGATCGGGGAGAGGACCTCGATTGGCTGGGGTCCGGCACCATCCGCATGCTCTATGGCGTTTCCCTCGTCGGCTTTGTCGTGGGCATCGTCTACCTGCTGAACGCCCGCAATCCAGTCGTGAACCTGAGGGTATTTCGCGATCGCAACTTCGCGCTCGGTACCGTTGCGATCGGTGTGATGGGCTTCGTGCTGTACGCGAGCGCAGTCATCATCCCCCAGTTCGCCCAGACGGAGCTTGCCTACACGGCGACCTGGGCGGGGTTGGCCCTGGCGCCGGGAGCCCTGGTGCTCATTGCCTTGATCCCGATCGTCGGGCAGGTCATGAAATTCGTCCCGGTGAAATACTTGATCGCTGCCGGCGGCCTGGCACTGTCGGGCGCACTTTTTTTCTCCGACAATCTCGTGCCGAATCTGGACTTTTATCATCTGTGGATCTTTCGTGCCGCCCAGACGGCAGCATTGGCGCTGCTGTTCGTGCCCATTAGCACGGCCGCCTATGTCACCTTGCCGGAGGACGAGCACGGTGATGGCGCGGCGTTATTTACCATGTCGCGCAATGTGGTGGGCGGGATCGGCATTTCGGTGTCGACTGCATTGATCACGAACCACGAGCAGATTCGTCAGCATTACATGACCGAACATCTGGACCCGACGAACCAGCCTTACAACGTCCTGTTGCAGAATCTGCAGGGTGCCGCGATGAGCCTCGGGCAGGCGGCGCAAGTTGCGAAGGAGATGGCGCCGGGCGAGGTCTTTCAGATTCTTCAGACACAAAGCGCGGTGCTTGCTTATAACGACACCTTCGTCATCACCGGCATCCTGGCATTGGTGCTGGTGCCGCTCGGCCTTTTCATGTCCGGCGGCAAGGCAAAAGCGAAGAGCGGCGAATGAGCTTCCGCCTATTTCTGGTTTCTGCCGGGACGGCGACGTGTCTTCTGGCCTGCACGGTTGGACCCAACTATCGAGCCCCGGATCCTCCGGCCGTTCCAGAGTGGAAAGACCAGGCTGCACAAGGCACCCTGGCCGACCAGAAAAGCGACCCGGACCCCACTTGGTGGCGTTCATTCAATGACCCCATCCTGACGGAGCTCATTGAAAAGGGGATCAAGAATAACCTGGACGTGCAGCAGGCCGTCGTGCGCGTGCTGGAGTCGCGTCAGTCGATTGTCACGGCACGCGCGGCGGGCTTGCCTTCGCTCAGCGGCAATGCGAGCTACAGCCGCGAGCAGCTGGGCGCCAAGGGCATCTTCGAATCCAACGGTGCATACCAGGATCTCAATGCACTCGCCAATCGACTGAAGCCCCTCGACGCGACGGTTCCAGGGTTGAGCACCGACATCGTGAATGGCGGCACCCAGGAGCTGAACCAGCTCGCATTAGCATCGAACCTCTTTCAGTACGGGCTTGACGCCTCCTGGGAACTCGATCTGTTTGGCCGGGTTCGCCGTTCGGTCGAGCAGGCCGAGGCTCAGTCCCAGGCACAGTCCGAAGCGCTCAACGATGCGCTCATCGTCCTGGAAAGCGAGATCGTGCAGTCTTACGTGCAACTTCGCAGTGCGCAGGCCCTGATAGCCAGCCAGCAGGAGAATATCAAAGCCGCTGAGCAGAGCCTCGCCCTGACCCAACGTCGGCAACAGAATGGCTTGACCACCGAGCTCGACGTCGAGCAGGCGCGCACGCAGCTCGACGACACACGCCGGCAATTGCCGGCCTATGACGGGCAGGCCCAGCAGGCCATGAATGCGTTGAGCGTGTTGATCGGCGATGCACCAGGCGCCGTGGATGAGCAGCTGCGCGAGAGCAAGCCCGTGCCGCCGATCCCTACGGTCGTGGGTGTGGGGGTGCCCTCGGCACTGGCGCGGCGACGCCCGGACATCCGCCAGGCCGAGGCGAACTTGCATGCCGCTACCGCGAATGTGGGCGTGGCGGTGGCCAGCTTCTATCCGGACATCTCGCTGACCGGCAATATTGGCATGCGCGCTGTGGATGCTTCCTATCTGACCAACTGGGCCAGCCATTTCTACACCGCGGGACCGGCTC
The DNA here is from genome assembly GCA_903970305.1 of Rhodospirillales bacterium. Classification (GTDB taxonomy): domain Bacteria; phylum Pseudomonadota; class Gammaproteobacteria; order Burkholderiales; family Burkholderiaceae_D; genus BOG-994. Next base: position 3,498 of record CAJCID010000241.1, read on the forward strand.
TCTCACTGCCTATTTTTTCAGGGGGTCGGCTGAGCGCGGGCCTGACCCTCGCACGTGCCGAACAGAAGCAGGCCGCCCTGAACTATCGCGCCACGGTGTTGAACGCCCTGCGCGAAGTCGAAGACGCACTCGTTACCTACCGCGTAGACCGCGCGTCACGCGACCTGCTTCAGGACTCGCTGGATTCGGCGCAGCTGACCTGGGACCTGGCTCGCAACCAGTATGACCACGGTCTTGCCAGCTTCATCAACGTGTTGAATGCGCAGAGCACGGTACTGGCCGATCGACAGGCTCTGGTGAAAGCCAACGTACAGCTTGTCGACGACATCGTCTCGCTCTACAGGGCATTGGGCGGAGGCTGGGAAAAACCCGTGCAGCAACTCCCAAGCCCGGATGTCTCGACAAGTCCGCCGCTGCTGCCCGCCGCACTGGATCGATTAGCCGACCCGGACCCTTAGTGGTCCTAAGTGGACCTTAGTGGCCCTTAGTGCTCCTCAGTGAACCTTAGCGTGCCGGGCTCATCCGGACTGTTGCGCGCATGAATGAACCCGGCGGTCACGCCAGCTCGGTGAATGGGCCCCGAAGAGGCCGGGCCCACGGAGGATTTCCCGCGAGGGAAGAAGAGAGCTCGCCAAGCCTTCCCTCGCGCCTGCTTCGACTAACGGGGGAACTTTGCCGTGATCTCGGCCACCCGCTTGGCGAACAGTTTGGCGGTCTCCAGGTCACCCGGTGGGGGACCTTCCTCGGGACTCGAGTCCGAGGGCGACTGGCTCATCAGCCCACCGAAGGACCCGACGAAATTGACGTCATTGCGCTGTGCGGCCTTCGAGTTGGAGGGCATGAGGCCCGTGCCGACCCAGATGCCCGAATGCTGCATGGCCAGCGTGATGAAGTAGTGCAGGGTCGAGTGCTTGTCGCCGTTCATCGTCGCCGAGTTCGTGAAGCCCGACATGATCTTGTCCTTCCACTTCTGGGTGAACCAGACTTTGGAACTCGCATCGGCGAACTTCTTGAACTGCCAGGAGACGCTGCCCATGTAGGTGGGAGAGCCGAAGATGATGGCGTCGGCCGCGTCCAGGGCGCTCCAGGATTCCTCGGGCAGATTGCCCTCGGCGTCGATCGCGTGCAGAGTCGCCGTGGCGCCCGCAGCGAGGGCCCCGGCGTGGACGGCCTCGGCGAGCTTTTTGGTGTGGCCGTAGCCGCTGTGATAGACGATTGCCAGTGTGCTCATGGTTCTTCCTTGTCGGAGTGGGTTAGAGGAGATGAAACAAGGGGTCCAGCCAGATCAGGATCAGGCATTGGGTGTGCGCCGGAAGTTCGGGAAAGAGGGATCACGCGCTGGTGGTCGTGATTTGGATCTCTGCCTGCATGAGCTTATGGATCGGACAGTGCAGGGCGACTTCGAGCAGTCGTTCCTTCTGCTGTGCATCGAGCGCCCCGACGAGCTCGATCTGGCGAGCAAGCCGGTAGATGCCCGAAACCTCGTCGCTTGCATCACGCACGACGGTGACCCGCGCGTCTTCGAGCGGCCATCCCTTGCGTCGTGCGTACAGCGAGAGCGTCAGTGCGGTGCAGCCCGCTAGTGCCGCATCGAAGAGATCGTGCGGACTCGGTCCCAGATCATCTCCCCCTTCCGACTTCGGCACATCGACCTGCAGCACATGGTTTGCGGCGACGAGCGTATAGGCCAGCGCACCGGCTTCGGACTTGTTGGCATGCACCGTCATGCTCTTAGCTCCGGATAGACTTCGTGGTTAGACGTGGCGACACCCCGCTGGAACCCGCCCGTGCCCATTTTGCCGGCTCTTGGCGGGCTCGCCCCAGGGTGCGGCACGACGGGCAGGGCGGCACAGGGGGCCTTGACCCCCTGGGGAAGTGTACAGCCCGACCGCCCTGCAGACCCTGCCGCTCTCCCACGATCGGGATCAGGCCAGATCGAACAGCAGCACTTCCGATTCCTTACCCTCACCGAGCGTGAGTTCGTCGGCGTGCTCCACGAGGAGCGCATCGCCTGCGAACAACTGCTCGCCTTGGGCCACGATACTGCCACGCACCACGTGCAGATAGGCCCGTCGCAGAGGGTCGAGTGCATGGCGCAAGCCCTGGCCACCCTCGAAGACGCCTGCGTACAGTCGCGCATCCTGGTGAATCCTGACCGACCCCTCGCTCGCGTCTGGCGAGGCGATCAGGCACAGCCTGCCCCGCTTGGCCTCGGTCGAGAAGTGACGTTCCTCGTAGCCCGGTTCAATCCCCGTCACGTTCGGGGTGATCCAGATCTGCAGGAAGTGCGTCGGTGCGACCTTGGAGTTGTTGAACTCCGAATGGAACACACCGCGACCCGCACTCATGCGCTGCACGTCGCCTGGCCGGATCACTGATCCATTGCCCATGCTGTCCTTGTGCGCAAGCTCTCCCTCGAGAACGTAGCTGATGATCTCCATGTCGCGGTGGCCGTGGGTGCCAAAGCCTGTGCCAGGAGCGATGCGATCTTCATTGATGACGCGTAACGCCCCGAACTGGACATGCTTTGGATCGAAGTATTCGGCAAACGAAAAGCTATGCCGCGACTTGAGCCAACCGTGATCGGCCAGGCCCCGCTCGTCGGCACGACGCACTGTCACAGAAGCCTTGTTTTCTGAAATGGTTTCAAACATTTTGAACCTCTCTCATTGGGCTGGTCAAGGCAATCGCCTTGTAATGGAAAGAATATAGCGGTTGAGGTTTGGAATTGAAAGGCGTATCTTTGACTGATTCATTCAAAATTTTTGACTAACATGGCTCTCTCCCTGGAGGCGCTGGCGGTACTCGATGCGATCGATCGGCGCGGCAGTTTCGCCGCCGCCGCGCGCGAACTCGACCGCGTGCCCTCCGCCTTGACCTACATGGTGCGTAAGCTCGAGGGCGATCTGGACGTGCTGATCTTCGATCGGCGCGGGCACCGCGCCAAACTCACGCCCGCTGGAGTCGAGCTCTTGCATGAGGGACGCCATCTCTTGCGCGCAGCTGACGAACTGCTGCGGCGCGTGCAACGAGTGGCGAGCGGCTGGGAGGTCGAGTTGCGCCTGGCCATCGATGGCATCCTCTGTTTCGGCGGGGTGTGCGAGCTCCTGGAGCGCTTCTATGCGGCCAGTCCCGGGACACGCATTCGGCTCTCCAGCGAAGTGCTCTCGGGAACCTGGGATGCGCTCGTCTCCCAAAGGGCCGATCTCGCGATCGGGGCCATCAGTGCCACTCCCGCGGGGGCCGACTCGGCGTCGGGATTCCTGGTGCGGCCCCTGGGCACGATCGAGATGGTCTTTGCGGTCGCTCCCCGGCATCCACTGGCGGCCGCGCCCGAGCCGCTGGCCCCCGAGACGATCCGCAGCCATCGGGCCATCGCGGTCGCAGACACGTCGCGCAACCTGCCGCGCACGACCGTGGGCCTGTTACGCGGCCAGGATGTCTTGACCGTAGCGTCCTTGCAAGACAAGATCAGCGCACAACTCATGGGGCTTGGCTGCGGCTATCTGCCGCTTGGCCTCATCAGCGAGGCGATCGAGGCTGGCCGTCTCGTTCCCAGACTCACGACCGAACCGAGGCAGGAAACCTCGCTTCACTACGCCTGGAGCCAGAGCGCGCGCGGCAAGGCGCTCGCCTGGTTCCTGGCCGAACTCGAGCGGCCGGCAGTGCGACGCACGCTGCTCTCCGCCAGACGGGCTTAGGCTACGAGCCGGGTCGCATCGAAGCGCACCGCATCGGAGTAGGGGAAGACGTCCTCGATATAGCCCGAGAGGATGCGTTCCTTCAAACCCTGCCAGAAGGCGGGCTCGAACAGGTCAGGATGAAGTTCGAGCAGCGTTCCACGGATCGCCGGATCGCCCAGCAAGAAGGTCTTCCATTCCTCGGGAAAGACATCGTTTTTCTGCACGGAATACCAGGGCTCGCTGGCCATCTCGTCTTCGGGCGTGCGCGGTTCGGGGACGACGCGGAAGTTGCAGGCCGACATGTATTCGATCTCGTCGTAGTCGTAGAAGACCACGCGCTTTTGACGGGTCACGCCGAAGTTCTTATAGAGCATGTCACCGGGGAAGATGTTGGCGGCGGCGAGCTGCTTGATGGCGCGGCCGTATTCGTCCAAGGCGCGGCGCATCTCGTCGGCTGAAGCGCTTTGCAGATAGAGATTCAATGGCGTCATGCGCCGTTCGATGTAAAGATGGCCGATCACGAGGTTGTCGCCCCGGTCCAAGGCAAGCGAGGGCACCTGGGCGCGAATCTCGTCAAGAAGCTCCTCGGAAAAGCGCGCCTTTGGAAAGGCGACGTCGGAGTACTCGAGCGTGTCGGCCATGCGCCCGACCCGGTCGTGCAGCTTGACGAGCCAATACTTGGCCTTCACCTCCTCGCGGTCGACCTCCTTGGGATGCGGGATCACATCCTTGATGATCTTAAAGACATAGGGAAACGAGGGGAGGGTGAAGACCAGCATCACCAGACCCTTGATGCCGGGCGCGATTTGGAACTGGTCGCTCGAATGTCTTAAGTGATGCAGGAAGTCGCGGTAGAAGAGCGCCTTGCCGTGCTTTTGCAGGCCGAGCATGTTGTAGAGCTCGAATTTCGGTCGCGTGGGCAGCATGCTGCGCAGGAATTGGACCGCGGCGGCAGGAACCTCGGTGTCGAACATGAAATAGGCGCGCGAAAAGCTGAATAGCGCCAAGAGATCGAGCGGGTCGAAGAGGATCGTGTCGACGACGAGGGGGCCGTCCGAGGCATGCAGGAGCGCGATGGCGAAGGGCCACTCGGTGTGGCCGTTGATGACCTTGCCGATCGCGTAAGCCCCCTTGTTGCGAAAGAAGAGCCCGCTTAAGACCTGGATCTGGTGGTTCGGCTCGGGCTTGAAGGGTTGGGGAAAGCGCTTCGTGGCGGCCGCGACGATGAGCTTCAGATCCCGCTCTAGATCCTGGAAGGGGCACTCGAGCGCGAAGTCGGCAAATACGCGCTTCAAGGCGGGCAGGAGCCCGCCCTCGTTCGGATAATAGCTGCGGTAGGCCGGTGGATCCGAATCGAGGTGCTCGGTCGAGATCGTCGGCCTAACGAAGATGTATTCGTTGCGGAAATAGTCACGATGCAGGATCTTGCAGCATACCGAGTTGAAGAAGGTCTCGGCGCACTCGGGCTGCTTATGGTCGACGAGCAGATTGATGTAGTGATACTTGACCTGCTGCCAGACGGTCTCGGGCAGCTTGTCGGTCTGAAATTCCTTCTCCAGCCGCTCGACGGTCTCAAGCACCCGCTGGTCGTAGAAGAGGATGCGCTCGCGCTGGGCCGACTGGACTGCCTGCCACTCAGAGCGCTCAAAGCGTCCCTTGGCGGCCTGGGTGCATTCGCGAAAGAGCCGGTAGTGCTTGTTAAAGCCCCACAGGAGGACCTGGGAGATCGCGAGCGCCAAGGCGCTCTGGTTGCTGCGGGTCTCCATGGCCCTAGACCCCTAAAGAGGCAGGAATGCGGCAGAGGAGGGACTTTCCGGTCATCGGCATTCTCACATCGGACTCCAGTCGGTAAGGGAAGGATCTCCTCAGGAGCGCGCGCTTGCGTCAAAGTTGAGCCCTTCCGGTGGATTCGCGATTCGCGAGGCGGATGTGCCCGGAAATTGCGCCACCCCCCGATTCTAAGACCGAATCGGTCCGGTCCACACCATGGAGGTCCGGCCTTTTGCCGAAGGAAAATTTTGGTTACTCAGCCTGTAAGCGTCAGCTGGTCGATGCCACAACTCGATACCCATCGGCCGAACCTGGCGCACCTTCCGCGGAGTTTCTGGTCGGATTTGCGATCCACCATGGCGAAAGGCCGTCCCCCAAATGGAGAGCGGCAGGGTCCGTCACCGGATCCCTGCCGCGAAACACAACGGGGCAGCGCCCTTTCTAGGCACTGGCCCTGTGGGTTCGGACCTATTCGACCTTTGCTTTGGCGCGCAGATCTTCAAGTAAGGACTTGAACTTGGCCTGCTGCCAGCGCTGGTCTTGCTCGATGATCTGGACGATCCGCTCCTTCGCCTGGTCGTAGGACGGGATCTGGCGATCGCGCACGTCGTCTAAGCGGATCACGTGGTAGCCGAATTCGGTCTTGATGGGGGTCGGCGTGACCTGACCCTTTTGCAGCTTGGTCAAGGCATCGCCGAAGGCGCCGGTGTAGGCGTTCGCGGGCGCCCAGTCCAGTGCGCCTCCTTTGGCGGCCGAGCCGGTGTCTTTGGATTGCTTGGCGAGTTCGTCGAACGAGGCGCCACCCTTCAGCTTGGCGATGATGGCCTTTGCGTCGGATTCCTTCTCGACCAGGATGTGGTGCGCGAGATATTCCTTAGTCGGCATGTTCTTGACGATCTCGTCATAACGGGCGTGCAGTTCCTCCTCCGAGGGCGGATTGGCCTTGAAATATTCGTTGGCCACAGCGGCGATCAGGACCTGCTGGCGTTGCCGATCGATCTGGGCCTGGATCTCGGGATCCTTGGTCAGGCCGCGACGGTCCGCTTCCTGCAAGAGGATTTCGCGCTCGATCAACTGGTCGCGTACGGCCTGTTCGAGTTCGGGAGAGTCCTTCTGGCCACTCTTGACGAGTTGGGCGACGATCTGGTCGGCCTGGGCTTTCGGGATCGGCTTGCCGTTGACCACGGCGATGTTCTGCGCGCCAGCGGGCAGGGCGGCAAATGCGAACGTCGCTGCAGCCGCGACGAGCGCGGCGCGGAGATACGATGGATTCATGGAGGAATGTCCTTGGTGGAATGTAGTGAACGACCGATGAAGGTCAACCTTCTGCCGGTGTATTGGTCTGGGCGGCTTCGGAGGGAGTGAGCGCGACGATCGCCAGGGCATGAATCCCCGCCTGCATCAAATCAGCGCACGAATGATACACCAAGCGGTGTCGGGCAACCCGGCTCAGGTTTTCAAATTTCTCGGAAATCACTTCGACACGAAAATGACCTGAACCATCCTGCGCCCCGACATGACCGCGATGGGCGGCGCTATCGTCGTGGATGACCAGCGCAGCAGGTGCCAGATCGCGGCGTAGCCTCGTTTCGATTTCGTCTTGGATCATGGCTGGGTCGACTCGCCCGGCTCAGAGGGGGCACCTGCAGCAGGCTTGGCGTCGTCTTCGACCATGTAACGCGACAGTAACAGTCCCTGGACCACCAAAAAGAGAATCCAAAGGCCGATCAGCCCAAAGGATTTGAAGCTCACCCAGATGCCGCGCGACAGATTGAACGCGACATAGAGGTTCAAGAGCCCAAGCGCAATAAAGAACAGGCTCCAGGCCCAATTGACCCGGCGCCACAACGCATCGGGCATGGCAAACCCCTGGGGCTCCATCAATGAGCGCACCAGATTGCGCCCGGTCAACGCCTCGCTCACAAAAAGCGCCGCGCCAAAGATCCAGTAGAGAACCGTCGGCTTCCATTTGATGAAGACGTCATCATGGAAGTAGATCGTGGCGCCGCCAAAGATGACGAAGATGGCAAAGCTTGTCCAGAGCATCGGATTGACCTTCTTACGACGCGCAAGAAGGAGCGCGATCTGGACGGTAATGACCAGTACGGCCACGGCTGAGGCCAGAAGGATCGCGGACAACTCGGGCGGGATCACGCCATCCCGGGAGAGCTGGCCCAAAAGCACGAGGGCGACGGCGTGGGCCCGCTCGGGCGCCCATTCCCCGAGGAAATACGTGACGAAAAACAGAAGGACCGGCAGGAAGTCGGCGAAAACCTTCATCTCAGCTCGCTACGGGATCAAAACGTAGCGAAGCCGAATTGATGCAGTAACGCAGACCCGTGGGCTTGGGCCCGTCCTCGAAGACGTGCCCAAGATGCGCGTCGCAGACGTTGCAGATGACCTCGGTGCGCACCATCCCGTGGGAGACATCGCGCTTTTCGCGGACATTGGCGGGGTCCAGGGGCTTGAAATAGCTGGGCCAGCCGCAACCCGAATCGAACTTCGCGTCCGACTCGAAAAGCGGCGTGTTGCAGCACACGCAGGTATAGATGCCGTGCTCATGGTGGTCCCAGTAGCGACCCGTGAAGGCCCTCTCGGTCGCTGCATGGCGTGTCACCTCGAACTCCATCGGCGAGAGTTCGCTTTTCCACTCTTCTTCCGTTTTCACAACTTTGGACATGCATCCTCCTGACCCATCAGGGGTCGTCGTCACGTGAATCGGTTCATCCTAGGACGAGCAACTGACTTCAAGACCGCCCGCCCAGTCCGGGGGCAAGGCCGCGTAAGCCTCGTGCTCGGGCTGCTCATCGAAGGGATGTTCAAGCACCCGGAGCAGCCGGGCCACCTCCGAGAAATCCTTCTGCTGCGCCTTTTGGATCGCGATCTCGGCCAGATAGTTTCGAAGAACGTATTTCGGATTCACGCTCTTCATGGCCTCTTGCCGCACGGCGGCAGGACGGCCCTCCTGGTGAAGCCTGGCAGCATAATCGAGCGCCCAGGCGTCAAATCCCGCGCGGTCGATGAACAGATCGCGGACCCGCGCATGGCCAGGCGAATCAGCCCCATCCCAATCCGAGAGGCGCCGAAAGAACTGCGTGAAGTCCGGATGATCCTGCTGCATCAGGCCAAAGAGGCGATCGATCAACGCCGTATCGGCAGGATCTGCGCCAATCAAGCCCAGCTTGGCACGCAATCTTGCCCCCATTTCGGCTTCGTAGATGGGGGCAAACCCCTCCAGGGCAAGCTTGGTCTCCTCAACCCCGCCAATCAGGGGCAGGAGCGCCTGTCCCAGGGCATAGAGGTTCCAGTGTGCGATCTGCGGCTGTCGGGCATACGAGTACCGGCCGTCGCGGTCGGAGTGATTGCAGATGTGATGCGCATCAAAGGCCTCAAGGAAGCCGAACGGACCGTAGTCCAGGGTCAAGCCCAGAATACTCATATTGTCGGTGTTCATGACGCCGTGACAAAAACCGACCGCCTGCCAGGCGGCCACCAGGCGCGCCGTGCGCCGGGTGACTTCCTCGAGCAAGCCGACATAGGGATCGCTGCGCCCGCTCAGTTCAGGAAAATGATTGGCGATCACATAATCGGCGAGCCGGGCCAATTCCTCCGGGCGGTCGCGATGGTACCAATGCTCGAACGATCCGAAGCGCACGAAACTCGGTGCGAGTCGCGTCACGACCGCGGCCGTCTCCACGCTCTCGCGCACGACCGGATAGTCCGAGCCGATGACGCACAGGGCGCGCGTCGTGGGAATCCCCAGGGCCGCCATCGCCTCCGAGGCGAGAAACTCCCGGATCGACGAGCGCAGCACGGCGCGCCCGTCGCCCATGCGCGAATAGGGGGTGAGGCCCGCGCCCTTTAACTGGATTTCAATGGCGCCCGTGCCGCTTTGCACCTCGCCTAGAGTAATGGCGCGGCCATCGCCTAACTGCCCGGCCCACACCCCGAACTGGTGACCCGAATAGACCGCCGCATGCGCTGCCCCGCCGCGAGGCGTCGCGTTGCCCGCAAAGACGGCAAGGCCGAATGGCTCAGCCAAAACCTCGGGATCGAGACCGATCGACTGTGCCGCACGGCGACTCGAGGCGACCAGGTAAGGATCGGGTAGGGGGGTGGGCCTCAGGCGCGTATAGAAGGCTTCCGGCAGGCGCGTAAAGCCTTCGACGAGTTCAAAGCCGCGCAGAGACTCGCGATCGATCCCTCCTGCGTCGCTCGCACCCAAAAGCCCGGCGTCGCCTTCTGACCAGGCCTTCGGCGCTCCTTCTTGCGAGGACGAAGGCGCGGGGACCAACACGGGATCGGGCACTGCCACTCCAGGAAAAAAAATTGTAAAGACGCATTCTAACGGTTTGGGAGCGGTCCAATCGAAACGCCAGAACCCACTGACCATGGGGGTGGCGGGCGATGGGGCCAAGGGGGCTTCGAGCCGTCTCGCGGCTATGGCGCGGCGCACCATCGAAACTGGTTGACGCGCCGCAATGTGAACCGCAACAATCAAGCCCCTTTCGAATCGGAAACCGGGAGCCGATAGGCGAGAGACGCGAGCGCGGCAGCCTGGGCGCAATGCAACAAGGAGGCGGTTCCATGCAAGGTCTGATGATGGGCAGTCCTCTGCTCATATCATCGCTGCTCAGCCATGCCGAGCGGCATCACGGTGCGACCGAAATCGTGTCGCGGCGCACCGAGGGCGATATTCACCGTTATACCTACCGTGACCTGGCCATCCGGGCCCGTCAGGTGGCCAACGCCTTGCGCGAGGCCGGAGTCAAGCCGGGCGACCGCGTCGCCACGCTCGCCTGGAACGGGTACCGGCATCTGGAGCTCTACTACGGGGTCTCTGGCATCGGTGCCGTGCTGCATACGCTGAATCCGCGGCTCTTTCCGGAACAGATCGCCTGGATCGCCAACCATGCCGAAGACCAGATCCTGCTCTTCGATCTGACTTTCTTGCCGATCGTCGAGGCCTTCGCGCCACACGCCAAATCGATTCAGCGCTATATCGTCCTGACCGACCGCGCCCACATGCCTTTGACATCGAAGCTTCCTGAACTGGGTTGCTACGAAGAGATCGTGACTGCTGCGAGCCCGGTTCTCGAATGGCCCGAATTTGATGAAACGAGCGCCTCGTCTCTGTGCTACACCTCGGGCACGACGGGCGAGCCGAAGGGTGTGCTCTACAGCCATCGCTCGACGGTTCTGCATTCGTATGCCGCGGCCCTGCCGGATGCGCTGAACCTCTCGGCCCGCGACGCGGTGCTGCCGGTCGTGCCGATGTTCCACGTCAACGCCTGGGGCCTGCCCTATGCGGCACCCATGGTCGGCGCGAAGCTGGTCTTGCCCGGGCCCGGTCTGGATGGCAAATCCCTCTATGAACTCTTTGAGAACGAGCACGTGACGGTCTCAGCCGGAGTACCCACCGTGTGGCTGGGCCTTCTCAATTACGTGGCAGAGCACGGTCTGAAATTCTCCAGCATGCGGCGCACGATCATCGGCGGCTCGGCCTGTCCGCCGGCGATGCTGCGCAGTTTTGAAGAGCGCTATGGGGTGCAGGTTCTCCACGCCTGGGGCATGACCGAAATGAGCCCGCTTGGCACCGTCGGAGTGCTCAAGCACAAGCATGCGAGCCTCTCGCGCGAAGAGCAGTACGCCGTGCAGTACAAGCAGGGGCGGGCGATCTATGGCGTGGACATGAAGATCGTCGACGACGCCGGGGTCGAGTTGCCCCAGGACGGCATCGCATTTGGCAACCTCTACGTGCGCGGCCCCTGGGTGATCCAGCGCTACTTCAAGGATGCCGGTGGTGATCCCCTCGTCTCCGGCTGGTTTCCCACGGGCGACGTGGCGACCATCGATGCCGACGGCTACATGCAGATCACCGACCGCAGCAAGGATGTCATCAAGTCCGGCGGCGAGTGGATCGGCTCGATCGATCTGGAGAACATCGCCATGGCGCATCCGGGCGTCGCGATGGCCGCCGTGATCGCGGTGCGCCACCCGAAGTGGGACGAGCGTCCGCTCTTGATCGTCGTCAAAAAGCCCGGCGTCGAACTCTCGCGAGCGGACATGCTGCAGCATTACGAGGGCAAGATCGCCAAGTGGTGGACGCCCGACGATGTCGCGTTCGTCGAGAGCATTCCCCTGGGTGCGACCGGCAAGATGCTGAAGGCGAAGCTGCGCGAACAGTTCAAGGATTACCGCCTGCCCACGATCTGAGTCGGGCCATAAAACGGGACCTAGAACGGGCCTTAAGACGGGCCGAACGCCTCCTAAGACGAGCGAAGTTTAGGGAAAGTACCATCTTTTTCAGCGCTCATTGCATGCATTAGAATCGGCGCAGAACGCCGAGTCGAATCGGCGTCTCACACTACAAGGAGACTAGCAATGTCACGTCCCATGATGCGCTTGGCGATGGCCGCCACAGCCGCTTTGGCACTATTTTCGAGCGTCCCCACGCAGGCCGACGAGGTCGTCAAGATCGCGTTCATCGACCCGCTGTCTGGTCTCATGGGTTCACTCGGTCAGAACCAGTTGAACAGCTGGAAGTACGTCGTCAATCTGGCCAACACCCAGCACTGGGCCAAGGGCTACACGTTCGAGATGGTCGGCTTTGACAACAAGCTGAGTCCTCAGGAGAGTCTGACGAATCTGAAGACCGTCCAGGACCAGGGCATCCGCTACATCGCCCAGGGCAATGGCTCAGGTGTGGGTCTGGCTCTCGAGGACGCCGTTGGCAAGTACAACGAGCGCAATCCGGGCAAGGAGATCATCTACCTGAATTACGCCGCGGTCGATCCGGACATGACCAATTCGAAATGCAACTTCTGGCATTTCCGCCTGGATGCGAACTCGGACATGAAGATGGAGGCCTTGACGACCTACCTCGCCCAGAACAAGAACATCCACAAGGTGTTCCTGCTCGATCAGGACTACTCGTTCGGTCACCAGGTCTCGCGTGCGGCCAAGGAGTACCTGGCCCGCAAACGGCCGGACATCCAGATCGTCGGTGACGATTTCCATCCGCTGGCCAAGGTCACGGATTTCTCGCCCTACATCCAGAAGATCAAAGCCTCCGGTGCCGACACCGTCATCACCGGCAACTGGGGCTCGGATCTCGCCCTCTTGATCAAAGCGGCCAAGGATGCCGACCTGAAGGCCGACTTCTACACCTATTACGCCTCGACGACGGGCGTGCCCACCGCGATGGGCGCGGCCGGCGAGGATCACGTCTATTACGTCGGCTACTGGAATGCGAACAACGACAAGTTCGTCGGCGGCGACATCATCGAAGGCTTCAAGAAGCAGTACAACGATGACTTCTATGTGATGGCCGCCTACAGCGGTGTGCGCATGCTCTCGGACGCGATCAACAAGGTCCATTCCGCTGACCCGGCCAAGGTCGCCTTTGCCATGGAAGGCGCCAAGTTAGAGAGCCTGAACGGCGAGATCGAGATGCGCGCCTCGGACCACCAGATGGAACAACCGCTGTATATCGCCAAGTGGGTCAAGATCGATGGC
>CAJCID010000242.1 GCA_903970305.1 Rhodospirillales bacterium
CTGGGCATCAAGGTGGCCTTCACGCCGCTGGGGATTCTGGTTGCGCTCATCTTCATCGGACTGCCCTTTGTCGTGCGCACGGTCGAACCGGTTCTCGAGGATCTCGAATATGAGTTGGAGGAGGTGGCCCATTCCCTGGGCGCCTCGCCCTGGCAGACCTTCGCCAAGGTCATCATGCCCACGGTGATGCCGGCGCTCCTGACGGGCTTCACGCTTGCCTTGGCGCGCGCCATCGGTGAGTACGGCTCGGTCGTCTTCATTGCGGGCAACATGCCCTTCGTGTCCGAGATCACGCCGCTCATCATCATCACCAAGCTCGAACAGTACGACTATGCCGGGGCGACCGCGGTCGCGGTCGTGATGTTGGGGATGTCCTTTAGCCTGTTGTTGGTGATCAATCTGCTGCAGGGCTGGATGCGCAGGCGCAATGCCCAGGAAAGGAGCGTCCTGTGAGCGCCATCTTGGAACCCTACGCAAAGGGCGCCGCCGTGGCACGGACCGACGAGGGTGCTCCGCGGCGCGTGCCGGTGCGCCGCCAGTCGCTGCAGCACTCGCAGGTCGGTCCGGTACTGCTCGCTGGGATCGCCTTTGTCTACCTCGGATTGGTGCTGCTTGTGCCGCTCGCCGCGGTCTTTGTCGAGGCGCTGCGCAAGGGTGCTGAGTACTACTGGAATTCCATCAACGAGCCCGACGCGCGCGCCGCGATCGAACTGACTTTTCTGGCAGCGGGTGTCGCTGTTCCCCTTAATCTCGTGTTCGGCGTCGCCGCGGCCTGGGCTGTGGCGAAGTTCGATTTTCGGGGCAAGGCCCTCTTGATCACGTTGATCGACCTGCCCTTTTCGGTATCACCGGTCGTGGCCGGCCTCATCTATGTGCTGGTCTTCGGACTGCAGGGATGGTTCGGACCCTGGCTCGCAGCCCATGACATCAAGCTCATCTTCGCCGTCCCGGGGATCGTCCTTGCAACCATCTTCGTGACTTTTCCCTTCGTCGCGCGCGAACTGATTCCCTTGATGCAGGCCCAAGGTCGGGAGGAGGAGGAGGCCGCGGTGGTGCTTGGCGCCAACGGCTGGCAGATCTTTAGCCGCATCACGCTGCCCAACATCCGCTGGGGCCTTCTCTATGGCGTCATTCTGTGCAACGCGCGGGCCATGGGGGAGTTCGGGGCGGTCTCGGTCGTCTCGGGCCACATCCGCGGCCTGACCAACACCTTGCCGCTGCACGTTGAGATCCTGTACAACGAATACAACTCGGCAGCAGCGTTTGCCTGCGCGTCGTTACTGGCCCTGTTGGCCCTGGTCACGCTGGCCATCAAGAGCCTCATCGAGGCGCATCATCTGAAGGAAGACGTATGAGCATCCAGGTCGAACATGTCTCCAAGCGCTTCGGCGAGTTCGTGGCCCTAGACGATGTCTCGCTGACGATCGAACCAGGGGAGCTGGTCGCGCTCCTGGGACCCTCGGGCTCCGGCAAGACGACGCTCTTGCGCGTCATTGCGGGCCTTGAGCCCCTAGACTCGGGCCGGATCTACCTCGATGCCGAGGATGCCACGCACAAGCACGTCCAGGAGCGGGCGGTGGGCTTCGTCTTCCAGCACTATGCGCTGTTTCGCCACATGAGTGTCTTTGAGAATGTCGCCTTCGGCCTTAGGGTCATGTCGCGGCGGGAGCGTCCGAGCGAGGCGGTGATCCAGGAGAAGGTGCACCGGCTGCTCGATCTGGTGCAACTGGACTGGCTTGCCAAGCGCTATCCGCATCAGCTCTCAGGAGGGCAGCGTCAGCGCATCGCGTTGGCGCGTGCGCTCGCCATCGAGCCCTCGGTGCTGTTGTTGGATGAGCCCTTCGGGGCATTGGACGCAAAGGTGCGCAAGGAGTTGCGCCGATGGCTGCGCCGGCTGCACGATGAGATCCATCTGACGAGCGTGTTCGTCACGCATGATCAGGAGGAGGCGCTCGAGGTGGCCGACCGGATCGTGGTATTCAATCAGGGGCGTATCGAACAGATCGGCGCGCCCGACGAAGTCTACGATCATCCGCAGACCCCTTTCGTCTACGGGTTTCTGGGTCACGCGAACCGTTTTGCGACCTCCATCAAAGAGGGCAATGCGCAGATCGGTGCGGTGTCCATTCCCGCGCCGGAGTTCGCAGGGACCCCCGCCCAGGAGGGTGTGGCTTATGCGCGCCCGCATGATCTGGAGATCGTCACGGATCCGGCGGCAGCGACGCTCTCGGCGACACTTGAGCACGCAACCAAGATCGGACCTTCGGTCCGTCTGGAATGTCTTCGCGCCGACACGCAGATGCCGCTGGATGTGGAGGTGCCCCGTGAGCGCTACGACGAACTCGGTCTTCGGGTAGGACAGGTGATTTATCTCGCCTTGCGCCGGGCGAAGGTCTTTCCGATACGCGCAGAGGCGAACGCGTAGCGGACGGACGTGATTCGCACACACAGCAAGAGGCTTCTTTAGGAGGCGAACATGAGTGCAGACGATCCGGAGGTGCGGGCCATCATTCAGCGGGCCGAGGTGCGCGCCCAAGCCGCGCATTGTCCCTACCGGGGCGCGGTCACCCCCGCGGAGGCCTACACGCTCTTTACGCGTGGCGCGGCACGGATCGTCGACGTGCGCACCCGCTTCGAGGCGGAATATGTCGGGCGCATTCCCGAGACACCCCTCATCGAGTGGAAGTCCCTCGGGGCGAGCGGGCCGAATCCCGATTTTCTCGAGCAGCTTGCGCGCCTGGGCGAGAAGGGGTCGAACTATCTTTTCTTGTGCCGCAGCGGGGTGCGCTCGCATGCGGCCGCGACCGCGGCAACAGAGGCGGGATATACCGGCGCCTTCAACATCCTCGAGGGTTTTGAAGGTGACCTGGATGAGCACCGTCAACGAGGCACCCAGGCGGGCTGGCGACACGCCGGACTACCCTGGATCCAAAGTTGAACGGATGAAGAGCATCACATCGAAACTCAAAGGAGCACATCATGGCACTACGTCTTGGCGATATCGCACCCGACTTTGTTCAACAGTCCACGGCTGGTGAAATCAAGCTTCACGAATGGCTTGGCGAAGGATGGGGTGTGTTGTTCTCCCACCCGAAGGACTTCACCCCCGTGTGCACGACCGAGCTGGGAGCGACGGCGAAACTGGCCGAGGAATTCAAGCGCCGCAACGTGAAGGTTCTTGCGGTCTCGGTCGATCCTCTGGAGTCGCATCAGAAATGGGTCGGCGATATCAACGAAACTCAGCACACGACGGTCAACTTCCCGATTCTGGCCGATCCGGACCGCAAGGTGTCGGATCTCTATGACATGATCCATCCGAACGCGAACGACACGTTCACGGTGCGCTCGGTGTTCTTCATCGACCCGAAGAAGAAGGTTCGGGCGACGATTACGTATCCGGCGAGCACGGGGCGCAACTTCGATGAGATCCTGCGCGTCATCGATTCCCTGCAATTGACCGATCACTACAGCGTGGCCACGCCGGTGAACTGGAAATATGGGGAGGATGTGATCATCGTGCCCGCCTTGCAGGATCCAGAGGTCCTCAAACAGAAGTTTCCGAAGGGGTATACTGCGGTCAAACCTTATCTGCGTATCACACCGCAACCTGACCTAAAATGACCTTGGCTGGACTCACCCCCCGAAAGCTCGCTTTGGCGGGCTTTCTTGTTTGTGCCGGGTTGATCGCCTTTGCGCTCTATCTGCAGTACTACGTCAATCTGGAACCGTGCCCCCTGTGCATGCTCCAGAGGATCTGCTTCACAGCCCTGGGCGCGGTCTTCCTGCTTGCGTTTCTGCACGGTCCCGGGAGGAGGGGGGCCCAGATCTACGGGGGAATTGCCTTTTTGATCGCCGCGACCGGGCTGGTGCTGGCCACGCGCCACGTCTGGCTGCAGTGGTTTCCACCTGATGTGTCTGCCTGTACGGCAGACCTGTTCTTCCAGTTACGCCGCTTTCCGATCCTGTCGGTCTTCGAGAAGGCATTGCGGGCCACGGGCGACTGCGCCAAGGTCGACTGGCGCTTCTTGTATCTGTCGATCGCCGAATGGTCATGGGTCTGGTTCGTGCTCTTCGCCTGTTTCACCATTTATATCGTGCGCCAGGCGGGCCAACGCCGCCTCTCGATGTGGCACTAGCTGGGTCGTCACGCTCGACGCAGGTCCTCCGAAAGGGCGGGCAAGTATGAACAAAGCATTCGTGAAGGAGTCTGAAGCCGACGACGACGAAGCGGATGATCTGCCCGCGCCGCTCCCGGCGGGCGTGAAGAACTACATCAGCCCTGCGGGCTATCAGCGGCTGCGCTCTGAGCTCTTGCACCTGATCGATGTCGAGCGGCCCGAGGTCGTCAAGACCGTCTCATGGGCTGCCTCCAACGGGGATCGCTCGGAGAATGGCGATTACATCTATGGCAAGCGGCGCCTGCGCGAGATCGACCGGAGGATCCGCTTTCTGACCCAAAGGCTCGATTTGGCCCAGGTGGTCGACGCCTCGACGCAGGAGAACGTCGATCAGGTCTTCTTCGGGGCCCGGGTCGTCTACGAGGACGGCAAGGGCACGGTCCGGAGCCTGTCGATCGTCGGTGTCGACGAGGCCGAGCCGCTCGCCGGCAAGGTGAGCTGGGTCGCACCGATCGCCCGGGCGCTCTTGAAGGCGCGCGTGGGCGACGTGGTGACGCTCCAGACGCCTCAGGGCCGCGAGGACATCACGGTCCTCGAAATTCACTATCCACAGGGCGCTGAGATGCCCGCAGAGCTTCGGCCCGCCCCTTAGGATTTGACCCGGACGATGCGCGTTACCTCGGGCAGGCGCCTTAACCTGCGGATGAGGCGCGCGAGATGGGCGCGGTCGGCAACCTGCACCATGAAGTGCAACAGGGTGATTTCCTCGGCCTCGTCATCCATGGAGACGTGGCTGATGTTCGAGCCGGCCTCGGACACCTCCACCGCAGTCTTCGCCAGAATGCCGCGTTCGTTGCGCAGGGATACGTCTAACTTGACGTCGAACAGGCGCGTATGGTCGAGTTCCGTCTCCCACTGGGAGTCAACCCAGCGGTCTGGGTCGCGGGTCTTCTGCCTTGCTGCTGTCGGGCAATCGGTGGTATGGACCATGAGCCCATAACCGCGGCGGATATATCCGAAGATATCGTCACCGGGGATCGGCCGGCAACAGGGAGCAAGCATGACCGACATGCCCTCGGTTCCGCTGATCAGAACCGGGTGCGGCGCGTTCTCGTGGGGGGCCTCGGAGTCGCTCGCCCCACCCAGGCCAGAGAGGATGAAGCGGCGCGCGACGACGCCTGCAATCCGGCGCCCAAGCCCCAGGTCGGCGAGCAGTTCCTCGCGGGATTTGGCGCCGCTCTCGTAGAGCACCCGCTGCCAGTCCGCGTCGGACAACTCCTCGACGCTGTGATCGATCTGCTTCAACGCCTGATCCAGAAGACGCGCACCAAGGTCGACCGATTCCTCGTACTTCATGGTTTTGAGATAGTGGCGGATCTCCGAGCGAGCGCGTCCGGTACGCACGAAATTGAGCCAACTCGGATTCGGTCGAGACTCAGGCGATGTGATCACCTCGACGACTTCACCGCTTTGCAGTTCGGTGCGTAGCGGCGAGAGCTCACCGTTGATCTTGGCCGCGATGCACTGGTTGCCGATATCGGTATGGATCTGGTAGGCGAAGTCGACCGGTGTCGCACCACGGGGCAGCGTGATGATCTTCGACTTGGGGGTGAAGACATAGACCGCGTCGGGGAACAGGTCAACCTTGATGTGCTCGAGAAACTCAGCCGAGTCCCCAGTCTGGTTCTGGATGTCCAGTAGCGATTGGAGCCACTGGTGTGTGTTCTTTTGCACCTCGGAGAGCGATTCGTCGACATTCTTGTAGAGCCAGTGGGCGGCAACACCGGACTCAGCGATCCGGTGCATCTCCTGGGTGCGGATCTGGAACTCCACCGGTGTGCCAAACGGGCCGAGCACGGTGGTGTGCAAGGACTGGTAGCCATTGATTTTCGGGATCGCTATGTAGTCCTTGAACTTCGAGGACACCGGCTTGAAGAGTGCATGCAAGGCACCCAAGGTCAGGTAGCACGAAGCGTGATCGGGGACCACGATCCGAAAGCCGTAGACGTCGAGAACCTGGGAGAAGGTGAGCTTCTTCTCGACCATCTTCCGGTACACGCCGTAGATCGTCTTCTCCCGTCCGTAGACCTCCGCCCTTAGACCGGCGGCGGGCAGTGCCCCGCGCACGGCCTCGAGAGTCTTGCCGACGACTTCGCGGCGGTTGCCGCGCGCGGCCAGGATGGCCTTCTTCAGCACGTCGTAGCGACGCGGATAGAGATTGGCGAATGCCAGATCCTGCAACTCGCGGTACATCGCGTTAAGGCCCAGCCGGTGGGCGATCGGGGTGTAGATCTCGAGCGTTTCGCGGGAGATGCGGCGACGCTTGGCTGGCGGCAGAGAGCCGAGCGTGCGCATGTTGTGGAGCCGGTCAGCGAGCTTGATCAGGATCACCCGCACGTCGCGCGCCATCGCGAGCAGCATCTTGCGGAAATTCTCGGCCTGAGCCTCTTGGCTGTCCCTGAATTCGATACGGTCGAGCTTGGAGAGCCCATCGACCAACTCGGCGACCGGCAGGCCGAAACGTTCGATCAGTGTTTCCTTCTTGATGCCCTGGTCTTCCATGACGTCGTGCAACAGAGCCGCCATCATGGCGCTGGCGTCGAGCTTCATCCCGGCGCAGATTTCTGCGACCGCAATCGGATGCGAGATATAGGCATCTCCGCTGGAGCGGAACTGGCCGAGGTGGGCCTCGTCGGAGAACCGGTAGGCTTCCTTGATGCGTTTGATGTCGGCCTCGCCCAGGTAGGCCGAGAGCATCTCCGTCAAGGGAGCGAGGCTGACGATCCGGGCAGGCGAGGCAGGGGGCGCAGGAAACTGCGCGATCTGGGGGGTCGGATTCTCGGCGTCGATGCCAACCGTGGTGACACCGGCTGGTTCGCGCTGCAGGTCTTCCCTACGACGCCGGAAATTGACCAGACGGGCAACTGAATCGAGGGCGGTGCTCAAACTCATCGGTCGGCTCTCGTTCGGTCATCCTGGTCATGGGTACTCTCGGAATTACGTGGGGACTTTCTTGAGCATCTCAATGCCGACCTTTCCTTCCGCAATCTCGCGCAGGGCGGTCACGGTTGGCTTGTCCTTCGCGTCGACCTTGGGTGTGTGACCCTGTGCCAGCTGCCGGGCACGGTAGGTCGCAGCCAGGGTCAGCTGGAAGCGGTTCGGGATGTGCTTCAGACAGTCTTCAACGGTAATTCGGGCCATGACTGGAATCCATAAGGTGGGGCAAAGCCTAGCCGCCTTGGCGGCTGGTGGTGATACCCAGTTGATTGAAGAGTTCGGCGTGCCGAGCGGCTTGGGAAGCGAACCGAAGCCGAGTCGCACGGACGATCGCCGTTAGCTGCTCTAATGCGACCGGAAAGTCTTGATTGATAATAACATATTCAAATTCCGGCGCATGTGCGATCTCACTGTGGGCGGCCAGCAAACGGCGCTCGATGACCCGGGGGCTGTCCTGTCCGCGCTTGCGCAGGCGTTCTTCGAGCGCGTCGATCGACGGAGGAAGGATGAAGATCCCGACAGCGTTGCGCACCTGGGCGCGGATCTGCTGGGCTCCCTGCCAGTCGATTTCAAGCAGAACGTCCGTCCCCTGGGCCATCTGCTGGCCGATCGCAAGGCGGGAGGTCGCGTAGTAATTGCCGTGCACCTCGGCATTTTCGAGAAATTCCCCCTGTCTGCGTCGCGCTCGGAATTCCTCGGGGGAGACGAAATGGTATTCCCGGCCGTCGACCTCGCCCGGGCGGGGCTCGCGGGTCGTGAACGAGACGGACAATGAGATGCCCGGATCGGCGGCTAGGAGCGCATTGACCAAAGTGGACTTCCCCGCACCCGACGGGGCGGCGACGATGAAAAAGTTGCCTGAGTTACCTACTGCATCCAAGATGGTCTCCGGTGGCGGTTGGGCAGGCCGCGGGGAGCGTTTTCGGGCTTCATGCAAGCCCAATACCTGGCGTGCTGGACACGTTCGCCCCACCCAAACCAGAGAGTATAGAGATCCGCCCCGAAACCCGCTTGGTCGCCGGGCAGCGCCCCGTGGAGCTATTCAGACGGCTCGCCTTCAGTGCAAGGGCCAGTCCACTTGGCCTCGAGGACGACGGCCACATCGGAAACCGATGCGCCGGCCTTCGATGAGTAGCGCGTGTGGACCTCCGAATGGAAGGCGGTGTCCCCTGTAAAGGTCGTATCGCTGTGACTGGTGATGTCGGTGTCTTTGAGCTTGCACAGATAGTCCAGGGTCACCACCGCGCCCTGGGTCGAGATCTCTTTTTTCGAGCAGGTCATGCCGGCGCTCTCCATCCGCTCCAAGGACTGGCCGGGGTTGTAGGTGGGCTGAGTGCGGCAGACTTTCTGCACACTGCTGCCAGGCTGGCCCGCGACGGTGACAGTCATATCCCAGTTGCCGGACTTGATGGGGGGCAGTCCTTCGCCCCAGGCACTTCCTGCCAGAAGGGCGAGGCATGTCGTAAGCGCTACTTTGGTTTGTGTCATCGGCTGACCTACAGGGTGGATGGAACAGACGGGCCCGGGTGGTCCTCGCGGCCGACCCGAGCCCTCGTCAAACTATGACATCGCCCGGGCGCGGGCGCCAGTGGTCCGCTCGTAGGATTTACAAACCGCGTGGCCGGGTGCCGAACAGACGATCGCGCGATGTACCTTCGGCTCAACCAACATCGCGCCGATCTTTCGTCTTCCAATAGATGCCATTGTCCCGCTCCATGAGGCCATGGCCGATGAATTCGCGACGTATCGTCGCGAAGTCAGGATGGAATTGCTTGATCGTCTCGTTGATCTCGCGCTCGGTGTACGTCGGCCGCTCCTTGAACTGCTTCACGAGCCAGCGCAGCACAATCAGACGCTTGCGTTGGGTTTCCGGAATCTTCGTCACCCGGCCCTCGACGACGAAGGATTGGAGGACGCGCCGCTCGTAGTCGTCCGCGGGGCTGACAGCCGCCTTCGTTCCCAATCCGATCTGAGCGACCAGCTCCTTCCCGACGGAACGCAGCATCTTCGGGTCGAGGCGATAAAAGTGGCTCGTGCCGCTCGCCCGCATGGTGATGAGGCCAACCTCGCTCAACTTCGACAGGTGATGCGAAATGGTTGGCTCGGTAAGCTCAAGGCTGCGCGCCATACTGCCTACGCTGTGCTCCTTCTGGGCGATCAAGGCTAGAAGACGCAGGCGAGTTTCATTGGCAAGCGCTTTCAGCAGGGCGAGATGTTGTTCCATCAGATCCGAATTCACAAGAGCTTTCAACTTAGATGGGTGTCTACTTAGATGACTGTCGAACTTTATCGTAGCTAAGAAACTCCGGGGACGCAACCAGGGGA
>CAJCID010000243.1 GCA_903970305.1 Rhodospirillales bacterium
GACCACTACTTCTGGAGGGTGTCCTCTAAAGCACCAGGCCAGGTCCCGGGTGCGCAAGGCAGTCCTGATCAGTTCGATATAATGAGAATTATTTTACTTCTAAAGTATTCTTCTTTTTGAATTCGCTCATGCAATATGACGTGTCCCTGCGAGACCTCAACACTTTTGAGCTCGAGGCGCGCGCCAAGCGCTTCGCGCGCGTCGAGTCCCTCGAGGATTTGGTCAGCCTCTATCACGGCCCTGAATGGTCGGCGGGCCCAAGACTGGTCCTGGGCGGTGGTAGCAACCTGCTTCTGACTCGTGATTTCGACGGCCTGGTCGTGCACATGGGCCTGAAAGGCAAGTCTCTCATTGGTGAGGACGCGCAGTCCTGGCTGGTGCGCGCCGCAGCTGGCGAGGACTGGGACGGGTTCGTGCGCTACACGCTCGATTCCGGCTGGGCGGGTCTGGAAAATCTGACGCGCATTCCCGGTACGGTCGGGGGTGCGCCGATCCAGAACATCGGCGCCTATGGCGTCGAACTGGTCGACCGCTTCCACTCTCTTGAAGCGTTTGACACGACGGCCGGGCGCCTCGTGACGATGGACGCCGCAGCGTGCGGCTTTGGCTATCGTGATAGCGTCTTCAAGCGTGAAGCGGGACGGTTCATTGTCACCAGCGTGTGCTTTCGACTACCCAAGATCTGGCGAGCCGTGATCGATTACGGCGAAGTGCGCCAGAAGCTGAGCCAGCAAGGCGTCTCTGTGCCCACGGCACGGCAGGTGGCCGAGGTCGTCGCTTCGATCCGCGCTGCAAAACTGCCCTATCCCGAGGAGATCGGCAATGCCGGGAGTTTCTTCAAGAACCCGGTGATCTCGGGGCCCCAGCATGCCGCGCTCATCAGCCACAACCCGATGATGGTGAGCTATCTGCAGCGCGATGGCCGCTACAAGGTGGCCGCGGCCTGGCTCATCGAGCAGTGCGGCTGGAAGGGTCGCAGCGTCGGCAGGGCCGGAGTCCACCAGCACCAGCCTCTCGTGCTGGTCAACCAGGGGGGCGCCACCGGTGAGGATGTGCTCACGCTTGCGCGCGCCATCATGGGCAGCGTGCGCGCGCGCTTTGGCATCGAGCTCGAGGTGGAACCCGTCATTGTCTGAGGACCAGGCTAGAGGCGTTTGCGGCGCGCGATCTCGGCAATGCGCAGGCGTAACGCGTTGAGTTTGATGAACCCTTGGGCGTCCTTCTGATCGTAGGCACCGCCATCGTCGTCGAACGTGGCGATGTTCTGGTCAAAGAGCGTTTTTTGGGAGTCGCGCGCGACGACCGAGACGCTGCCCTTGTAAAGCTTGAGCCGCACCCAACCCTCGACCTCCGCCTGGGTGTGATCGATCAAGACCTGCAACGCGCGCCGCTCCGGGCTCCACCAATAGCCGTTGTAGACCAAGGCTGCGTAGCGCGGCATCAGGTCGTCCTTCAGATGGGCGACCTCCCGATCGAGCGTGATCGATTCGATCGCGCGATGGGCTTTGAGCATGATCGTGCCACCAGGGGTCTCGTAACAACCGCGCGATTTCATGCCCACGTAGCGGTTCTCGACCAGATCCAGCCGACCGATGCCGTTTTGCCCACCGAGTTCATTCAAGCGCGTGAGGATCTCGGCACAGGAAAGCCGGGCTCCGTCGATCGCAACGATGTCACCCTTCTTGAATTCCAGATCGACAAATCGCGCCTCATCCGGTGCAGCCTCAGGGGCCACCGTCCAGCGCCACATCGCCTCCTCGGCCTCGGCTTTGGGATCTTCGAGGTGACGCCCCTCGAAGCTGATGTGCAGCAGATTCGCGTCCATGGAATACGGCGCGCCCCCCGCCTTGTGCTTCATGTCGATCGGAATCCCGGCCTTCTCAGCGTAGGCTAGCAGCTTCTCGCGGGACAACAGATCCCATTCCCGCCAGGGAGCGATGACGCGAATTCCTGGCTCCAGGGCGTAGTAGCCCAGTTCGAAGCGCACCTGATCGTTGCCCTTGCCGGTGGCTCCGTGGGCGACCGCTGTGGCGCCGGTCTTGCGGGCGATCTCGATCTGGCGTTTGGCGATCAAGGGCCGCGCAATCGAGGTACCGAGCAGGTATTCACCCTCATACAGCGCGTTCGCACGAAACATCGGATAGACGAAGTCGCGGACGAACTCCTCGCGCAGATCGTCGATGAAGATGTTCTCGGGCTTGATGCCGAGCAAGAGCGCCTTCTTGCGCGCGGGCTCGAGCTCCTCACCCTGGCCGATATCCGCCGTAAAGGTCACGATTTCACAGTCGTAGTGATCCTGCAACCACTTCAGGATGACGGAGGTGTCCAGGCCGCCCGAATAGGCGAGCACGACTTTCTTGATATCACTCATGGGTAGTCCCCGGTTCTGCAGAGTCCTGTTTGCCGGTCGAATCGAAACAGAGTCACTCTTCACATCGGGCGAGGTCACCGCACACGCTGAGTCCTGCTCCGGCACGTCTGCGGGATCATGCTCATGCCAGCCCGATTTCTGGCACGCCCCGATTATAAGCTAGCGCCAAAGGGAGGGCACGAAGTTGCTACCGGCGCCCACGGGAATGTCGGATTTTTGCGAATCGTTCGCCGAGAGGTTCCGGTCTCAAAAGCCCGATGCGAGACCGGTGTGGCCGCGGGGATCGTTGGCGCCGTAAAAACGCTTCTCGCCGACCGGCGCGCCCTCCAGAGAGGGCGCTCCCACCAAGATCGCCGCCAAGTGCGTTCCTTCGGGCATCGGCGCAAACTGGTGCCCCATCGCCTCGAGGACATGTTGGGTGTCCGGGCTCAAGGCGAAGCGCTCGAGCCGGGTCACCCCGGGCAGCCATTGCTGATGAAAGCGGGGCATGTCGACCGCCTCCTGGACCGTCATTTTGTAGTCAATGAGGTTAAGCAAGGCAAGGAATACGCTGGTCGTGATGCGGCTACCGCCTGGTGTGCCCAGGACAATCACGGGTTTGCCCTGTCGAGTCACGATGGTCGGGGTCATCGAACTCAAGGGTCTCTTGCCCGGTGCGATCAGATTGGCCTCCCCTTGCACGAGTCGGTATGAGTTTGCGACCCCGATCTTCGAGGTGAAATCATCCATCTCGTCATTCAAAAGAACGCCGGTACCCGCGCCGACCACACGCGCGCCGAACCAGTTGTTCAATGTATAGGTGACCGCCACGGCGTTGCCCTTGGCGTCAATGATCGAGTAGTGGGTGGTGTTGGTACCCTCGTGGGGGGCGACCCCGGGCCGCAACTCGTCGGATTGTCCCGCTCGGTTGGGATCAATGGTCTGCCGGATGCGCCGGGCGTAGTCCTTGGAGATGAGTCGCGTGATCGGGTTGTCGACGAAATCCGGGTCTCCGAGGTAGGTATTGCGGTCCAGGTAAGCGTGGCGCATGGCCTCGATCTCGACGTGCAAGGCCTGTGCCGAGCCATAACCCATCGAACCCAAGGGATACGCCTCGACGACATTGAGCATCTCGCACAGTATCGCCCCGCCCGAACTCGGTGGCGGCGCAGTGATGACGTGATAGCCACGGTAGTCACACTCGACGGGAGGCCTCTCGCGTGGCTGGTACTGCGCAAGATCGGCCGCGCTGAAGATGCCGTGTCCGGCTTGGCTCGCTCGGACGATCGCCTCTCCGACCGCACCGGAATAGAACCCTGCAGGTCCCTGCAGGCTGATCTGCCTGAGCGTCATGCCAAGATCCCGCTGCACCAGTCGCTCGCCCGCCAGGTAGGGCGAGCCGTCCTTCAGAAAGATGGCAGCCGCAGGTGGATCCCGCCGGAAATCCTCGGTCGCATAGCGCAGCACATCGACATCACCCTGGTCGAGAATGAAGCCCTCCTCGGCCAGATGGATCGCCGGGGCGATGAGCGCTGGCCCGGGTAATGTGCCGTAATGGCTGCGGGCGTATTCGAGACCAGCGACCGTCCCGGGAACGCCTGCGGCGAGGTAGCCATCGGTGCTCAGACCCCGGATCACGTCGCCCTTGGCGTCGAGATACATCGATGCGCTCGCCGCGAGCGGCGCCTTCTCCCGAAAATCGATGAAGGACTTGGTGCCGTCGGCTAGTTCGAGGGTCATGAATCCCCCACCACCCAGATTGCCCGCAGCCGGGTAGACGACCGCGAGGGCGTAACCGATCGCCACGGCAGCATCGATTGCGTTGCCGCCCTGTCTTAACACGTCCACTCCGATCTCGGTCGCGATCCGATGGGCCGTGACGACCATGCCG
>CAJCID010000244.1 GCA_903970305.1 Rhodospirillales bacterium
ACAACTGGTCAAAATCGGGGACGGGCATGATGAGCACGCCCTTGCCCTTTGGAATGAAGACGAATTCTTGACCAGCTTCCCAACGCTGTTCGTCGCGAACTGCTTTGGGAATGGAGATTTGGAACTTACTCGATAGCGTTGTTGACGAGGCCATTTCTTACCCATGATTTATCGATATGATTCTAGTAAGAATGCGTGAAAGAGGAGTTCCTGTCAAGTCTTGCCTGGTTGGACGTCGGACTGGATGGCAGTTGGCAGTTGTTCGCAGTCAGGCGAGTCGCACGAGTCTATAAAGTACAAATCCTGTCCCCGCAACCAAATTTCAACGGCTCGGTTGCTCACGCAATCGGGCCGTTTTGGTTTTTCGGATCTTTGGATTGCGCAGGCCTCGAACCGGCTCGAAGGTGTCCTTCAACCAATCAAAGTTGTCGCCTGAAAGCCGAAAGCCGTCGCTGCGCATCCAGCCAGTCCGAGCACTGCTTAGGACATTCACTGTCTTGAACCAAAAGCGACCTAAGACGCATCTGACCACTAACGAGCGCAACGACTTTCCTCTTGCCTAGGTTCAAATCGCATGAAAGGCGTCATCGGGCCGGCCACCCTCCGACGTACCCAGCGTCTCATCCAGCCAGTCGTATATGCGCGCGAAGGCGAGCCGGCTGGCGCCCACCTCGCAGTGCGCGCCCGCCCCTTCGGCGTCCGTGAACCTCAGCAGGGTCTTCGGACAGCTTAGGTGGTCAAACAACTGTTGCGCTTGGCCGTCGAAGAACAGGTCCTTCTCAGCCTCGCAGACCAGCGTCGGGCACTTGATCTGTTCGGCGACGGCGTCGCGGAGGTGATAGGCCTGCGCTGCGGCCAGATACGCACGTGGCGTGGTTGTGCCAGTCGCATACACTGTCGGGGCCTGCCACGCGGGTGCTCGCGCAGCGTGCCTACGAGCACTTTGGTGATGCCCGTTACGAGCGCCTGGCGCAGATCTCGGTGTCACACCTGTATAACCTGCGCGCCAGTGAGCCCTATCAGAGTCGCCGCATGGTGTGGACCAAGACGCGTCCATCGCCGGTCGCGATCGGCATGCGCCGCGCGCCGGCGCCAGAAGGCTTGCCTGGCTACATTCGCATCGACACCGTTCACTTCGCTGTCCGGGGGCGAGGCGCACGACGCACCCGAGGGGCGAAGCTGCTGCAGTCACTGGGCGGCCCGGATCGCCCGATGCATCTGATCATGGACCGCGCCTATGAAGGTGACGAAACCCGGCCGCTGGCGGCTCAAGGGATTTCGCCGCATCTTTTCGCGCTTTGAGAAGCTCGACGTAATGTTCACGGGGTTTTATTCATTTCGCCCTAATCGTCGATCGACTTCGATAGTGTTAACAGGCCCTAGTCCAAAACCCACGGATTCAGCAGCGCCGCGCCAGAATTCTCAACATCGCGAATATTCCGAGTGACCAATGTGAGTCCGTGGTCGATTGCAGTCGCCGCGATCAAAGTATCGATCACGGGAAGGGGTCGCTCTGCTGAAAGTTCGCCCCATCGGCGAGCTATGGCCGCATTGATCGGAAGGATTCTGTCGGCAAAGATCGCTTCCAGGCCGTCCACCCACCGGCCGAGGCTTTCCGATGAGGAAACATCTCTTTGGCGCTTTGACATCACGCCTTTTCTTAGCTCGCCGAAAGTAAGTGCGCTGAGAAAAAGATCTTCGCTACGGGTTGTCGCCAGAAATACCAGAACCCTTTCGTCGGGTCGTACTTTCCGAGTTTCCGAAATTACATTGGTGTCGAGGAGATAGCGCGTCGATTCGTTCAAATCTCGACACTCCGCCCTTGATCGTCATCGCGTTCGATCGCGAAATCTTCCACTTTCGGGCCACCGAGCAGATAAGACTTGAAGTCTGGCTTCAAGGCTGCGAGTGCACGATACTCGTCGATTGAAACTACGACGGCACGTTCGACGCCGTGGCGCGTTATGGTCTGCGGTCCCTCAGATTGCGCGCGTTCAATTACCTCGCTCAGGTGAGTTTTCGCGTCTTGTAAGGGCCAATGTTTCATAGCAATTTCCGGTCGTTTCAACCATTCCAACTATAGTATCACCAAAATGGTCGCTTTTGCCACATTCAGCGTAATTTCGACCAGAATCAATGGATTAGAATTGGTCTATGAAGTACAAATCCTGTCCCCGCAACCAATTTTGTATACTGAACCAAAAGGCCGCTCTCACCGAGCGGCCTTTTGGCTTTGGTCGCCAGCGACAGGATGCCGGCCAAACGACCAACTCGCCAAAGCGCGCGCTGCCGTGAAAGCCGCCGGTCACACGCAGTTGGAACGGTCGGAACGTCTTGAACTGCCGAAGGGGCGCGTTGCCATCGGCACCATGCACCTTGCAAAGGGCCTCGAATACAAGGCAGTCGCCGTCATGGCCTGCGATGACGACGTACTGCCCTTGCAGGAGCGAATCGAAACTGTTGCCGACGAATCCGAACTCGATGAAGTCCACGACACCGAACGCAACTTGTTCTATGTCGCATGCACCAGAGCCCGCGACCGATTGTTGGTCAGCGGTGTTAAGCCCGCTTCTGAGTTCCTAGCAGACTTGGCAGATACGCGCCCGCGGGCCGCATGACGGTTTCACCTAGAAAGCCCCGTCTTCAATATAACCGCGCAGTGTTCAAATGCCCCTGCATCAGACTCTAGCAAGTTACCGGCCGGGTCGAGGACGTCCAGCGCATCATTAACGCGGCGACTATTTTGCCCGACCGCCTAGCGCGTTAGCACAGCCCGCCGCGCATTGCGCGAATCACGTCCCTTGGAAAACACGACCATCGCGGCGGAGCCGGCGTCAAGCCACGCACGCGCGGTACGGGAAGCGAGCGCAGGTACCTTTACCGGGCCCGACTCGAAGGACCTCATCACGACGCAGGAGGCAGATTTCAGACGATTGGATTCGTACCTTGGCCCTGCTGCGCGCCGAGCCGGTCGAGAAATTCCGCGGCCTCGTAAATTTGATGGGGCAAAACCTGCACGACTCCCAGATCGAGGGTCATCGCGCGCTCGTCATCAGCATCGAGGCTCGGTTCGCCAACCACGCGAGCTCAGCGCGGAGGCCTTTGCTGGGGGGCTACAGCGGAATCGTTGTCACGGGATAACACCTGGACTCGGGCAAACACGATCAGGATAGCGGCGGACGTCATGAACGCACCCATGATCGAGGTCAAATGGAATTGCGAGTCCAGACCGATCACCATGAGGAGGGGCCCGAAAGAGGCCAAAGCAGGGACGACTGCCATGAATTTCTGCATAGGGTTGCTCCAATCGGGTGGGCAAATGACGGCGCGTCAAAACGTATCCGCGAAACCATTATCGCAGGAAAAGGTTGCAGGCGACGCGCCCTTGCCTTTCCATCGGAAGCACGTGAGCGCGCCAAGCTGGTGCAGGACCGACCCTCAGCGGCAACCCGGATCCGGACGCACTCCGGGATCATTCAACGCGCTCTCGTGGCCCGTTCCCGGCCCGTCCCTGAGCGGAGATTTTGTGCCAGCAAGTAGCGAGCGGGCCGTCTGAACCGTGACCTGCATGGGGCTCAGGGTTTGGTCTCTCCTAAGAGCCCCATCGCGTGGAACAGGCGCTCGTTGCGTTGGTGCTTGCGCATCACCAGCAGCATCGTGGAGCAGACGAAGCCGCCGAAGAGCACGATCACGGTCCGCACGTTCAGATCGAAACGCACCAGGACCGCGTAGAGGCAGAGCATCGTCAATACAGAAAGATTTTCGTTGAAGTTCTGCACGGCGATCGAATGTCCCGCGCTCATGAGTACATGGCCGCGATGCTGCAAGAGCGCGTTCATCGGTACCACGAAGTAGCCCGCCATCGCGCCGATCATGATCAGAAACGCGCTGGTGAAGAGCATGTACAAGGGGATGTGCTGGCCGAGCAAGACCAGGTCGACGTCCGGAAAATAGTCGCGCCGGAACAAGGCGAGCATCATGACGGCCGCCCCCATTGCAACACCATAGGGGAGAACGCACAGGGATTTTTTCAGAGGGACGCGCGCTGCAGCGAGCATCGCCCCGAGTGCGACGCCAACGGCTACGACCGCCTGGAGGATGGCACCCTTGGAGAGATCCAGGCCCAGTACCTGAGCGGCCCACTTCAAGACGATGAACTGCAAGGTCGCACCGGCACCCCAGAAGAGGGTCGTGACGGCCAGAGAGATCTGCCCCAGGCGATCGTGCCAGAGCGTGCGGTAGCAGGTCGCGAAGTCCGTGATCAGCTTGGCGGGATTGCGTTCCTGGTGGGGGTAATGCGCGCCGGTGTCGACGATATGCAGGTTGACGAACGCGGCGATCAGATAGATGAGGGCGATGATCGAGATCGCCGCCTGCGCAGGCGTCGCGATGCTGTCAGAGGTCAAAGGTACTTCGAACGAGAGCAGCATGCCCGAGATCTTGGGGCTGATGAGGATGCCGCCGAGAACCGTACCGAGGATGATCGAACCCACCGTCAGGCCCTCGATCCAGCCGTTGGCCGCCACCAGGTCCTCGGCGGGCAGGAGTTCGGTCAGAATCCCGTACTTCGCCGGCGAATAGGCGGCCGCTCCGAAGCCGACCACCGCATAGGACAAGAGCGGATGCATGCCCAAGAACATCAGGATGCAGCCGGCGATCTTGATCGTGTTCGTGATGAACATCACCCGGCCCTTGGGCATGGAGTCGGCGAACGCGCCCACAAAGGCGGCCAGGAGCACGTAGGACAACACGAAGAACAGCTTCAGCAGCGGTGTCATCCAGTCTGCCGCGCGCCTTTCGACGAGCAATGCGATGGCGGCGATCAGCAGGGCATTGTCGGCGAGCGACGAAAAAAATTGCGCCGCCATGATGGTGTAGAAGCCGCGTTTCATTGGGTCCTTCAGGTTCGCTGTGGCCACAGCAAAGCGCGCGGGCTTGTGACGGTGCTCTCTATTAGGTATGGCTCCGCGCGATGCTTTATAACACGAATCGACAGGTGCCGAAACCTGACCTTTCAGCCCCATAATTCTGCGCTAGGTGCTCGGAATTCAACGTAAACTATTGTCAAGTTCCGCCCTTCGAAGCAACGCCGCACAAGCGGTTCTTCGAATCCACCGCAGCGCCCCACTTCTCATGCCGCGCCCGATACTCGCCCTCATTTCGCCCGATGCCATCGCACACAACCTCAAGGCCATCCGGCTCTGCGCTCCCGGTGCGCGCGTCTGGGGCGTCGTCAAGGCCAACGCCTATGGTCATGGTCTGGCGCGCGTCTTGCCGGGATTGTTGGCGGCCGACGGGCTTGCCATGCTCGATCTCGCCGAGGCGCACCTGCTGCGTGAACTCGGCTATGGGGGCCCGATTCTCTTG
The DNA here is from genome assembly GCA_903970305.1 of Rhodospirillales bacterium. Lineage (GTDB taxonomy): Bacteria > Pseudomonadota > Gammaproteobacteria > Burkholderiales > Burkholderiaceae_D > BOG-994. The sequence goes on from CAJCID010000244.1 coordinate 5,368, forward strand.
CTCGAAGGACTCTTCGAGCCCGCCGACCTGGCTGTCGCGATCCAGCTTGGTGCAACCGTCGTTGTGCATTGCAATGAACAGATCAGACTCCTTGCAAACTGGGTCGGCCCGGGCCACATCGATGTCTACCTGAAGTTCAATAGTGGCATGAATCGTCTGGGCTTCTCGGCCCAGAAGCTGCACTCGGCATGGCAGGCGCTGCGCGCCCTGCCTCTCGTGGGCGCCATCACTTTGATGACCCACTTCGCACGTGCCGAGAGGAGCGACGGAGTCGATGAGGACCTGGCCCGCTTTCACGCAGCCATCGGAGCGCTTCCCGGGGAACGGTCGCTGTCGAACTCTGCGGCCACGGTCTTGCATCCGGCCGCGCGCGGCGATTGGGTCCGGCCCGGAATCGCGCTCTACGGTACTTCGCCCTTCGCCTCCCAAAGCGCGGCAGTGCTTGGCCTGCGCGCCGCGATGACGCTGCAAAGCGAGCTGATCGCGGTGCAGGACCTCGCCCCCGGAGATGCCGTCGGCTATGGGGGACGGTTTGTCGCAAGCCGCGCCATGCGAATCGGCATCGTCGCCTGTGGCTACGCCGATGGCTATCCGCGTAGCGCGCCGGACGGCACACCCATTGTCGTGGGCGGCAGGCGCACGCGACTTGTGGGCACCGTCTCGATGGACATGCTGACCGTGGACCTGGCGGAGCTTCCCGACGCTCGCGTGGGCACGCCCGTCGAACTTTGGGGGGGCCAGCTCTCGGTCGACGATGTCGCGGCTGCCGCCGGCACGGTCAGCTATGAGCTCTTGTGTGCCTTGGCGCCGCGCGTGCCCACTCGTCTGGCGCCCTGATGGCCAAAGCGAAGTCAGTCTATCTCTGCAGCGAATGTGGTGGCCAGACGCTCAAGTGGCAGGGACAATGCCCGCATTGCCAGGCCTGGAATACGCTAGTCGAGGGTGCGGCCGAGGCCAACAAGACCCATCGCTTTAGCGCGCTCAGCGAACTTGCCCCCGTGCGGGTGCTCGGCGCGATCGAGGCCGAGGACGTGCCGCGCTTTCCGACAGGCATCGGGGAGTTCGACCGGGTGCTCGGCGGAGGCCTGGTACCAGGAGGAGTCGTTCTCATTGGCGGAGATCCTGGGATCGGCAAGTCGACGCTGCTCTTGCAGGCGCTTGGCTTCATGTCGCGGCAGCGCAGGGCGCTGTACGTGACCGGAGAGGAGTCTGGCGCACAACTGGCGCTGCGCGCCCGGCGCCTGGGGGTCGAAGGCACGACCTTGAAGATCCTCGCGGAAATCCAGCTGGAGAGAATCCAGGCCACCCTGGTTGCCGAGCGGCCCGAGGTCGCCGTGGTCGACTCGATCCAGACGCTCTACTCGGAGGCCTTGAATTCGGCGCCCGGCTCGGTCGCCCAGGTGCGCGAATGCGCGGCGCACCTGACCCGGATCGCCAAACAGACCGGAACCACGATCATTCTCGTGGGACATGTGACCAAGGAGGGCGCCTTAGCAGGTCCGCGCGTGCTCGAACATATCGTTGACACCGTGCTCTACTTCGAAGGCGATACCCATTCCTCGTTCCGGCTGGTACGCGCCTTTAAGAACCGCTTCGGGGCGGTCAACGAGTTGGGTGTCTTCGCGATGACCGAACGCGGTCTGAAAGGCGTCGCCAACCCTTCGGCGCTATTTCTGTCGCAGCATCAGGGACCCGTGGCTGGCACCTGTGTGCTGGCGACCCAGGAGGGCTCGAGGCCGCTTCTGGTCGAGATCCAGGCCCTCGTTGACACCGCGCACGTCGCCAACCCCAGGCGGCTGTCGGTCGGTCTCGAGCAGAACCGCCTCGCTCTTCTCTTGGCGGTCTTGCACCGCCACGCCGGAATCGCCTGCTACGACCAGGACGTCTTCATCAACGCGGTCGGAGGAGTCAAGATCGCCGAACCCGCGGCCGATCTCGCGGTGTTGTGCGCGATCCAGTCCTCGCTCAGCGATCGCGCCTTGGCGCGCGGCCTTGTCGTGTTCGGCGAGGTCGGTCTGGCAGGCGAGATCCGGCCGGCCCCGCGCGGTCAGGAGCGCTTGAAGGAGGCGGCCAAACTCGGCTTTGCGCATGCCCTCATTCCCAGGGCGAACGCGCCCAAGCAGCCCATCGAGGGATTGACTGTGCATGCCGTGGACCGGATCGACGAGGCGCTCGGGCGGCTGCGCGAGATGAGCTAGAGGACGGCCAGCGCCTTGGTCACCAGATCGGCCGCGGTGCGACCGCTTGCGATGGCCGTCTCCAAAGTGGCCGGGTACGGACTTTCCGTATGATCCCCCGCCAAGACAAGCCGCGCTGCAGCCGTGCGCTGCTCAGGACGCGAAAGTCCGGGCAGGCAGGCAAAGGTGGCGCGTTTTTCGCTGATCACGCGCGTGGCGCTTGCCGTCTGGCTCACGCCCAGCTGGAGGCGCAACTGCTCAGCCACCGCCCGGGCGAGCGCGTCCTGCGCCAGGTCCTGGTGCGGTCCCTGGGCGCTGATGACAACGGCCAAAAGTCCCGCGGGCCCACCCAGCTGACCCTTGTCGAACACCCACTGTCCGAAGTGTCCGAGCTCGATGGACTCGGAGAGGGCGAGCATCGGAGCCTTCAGGCGCAGCGCCGGACCGAAGTCCAGATAGACCGTGGTGATCGGCTGCCAGCGCAACTCTGCGCACTGGGCGACGAGCGGTCCCAGCCCCTTCGCCTCAGGGGCGCCGATCAGGGTGGGGACTTGGTGGGCCGGGACGGCTAGTACGGCCGCCGCAAAGACCTCTGGCGCACCTTGGGCCGTCTCCAGCGTGATCTCGGTCGCGCCGACCAGAAGCTGGGTCACTCGCGCTGCGAGCCGCACTTGTCCGCCATGTCGGGTAATGAATGTCCCGCAAGGACCCGGCAGCAGGGCGTCGAGGGAGGCTTTGGGCAAGAGCAGGTCAGAGGCCCGCCGATCGGCACCGAGGCTGTCGCGCAGCACATTGAGGAACACCTGGGCCGAGGCCAGCTCGACGGGCGTGTTCAGCGCCGCCACGCACAAGGGCGCCCAGACCTTCTCGGTGATTTCGCGGCATTGACCCAGCTCCTTGAGCCACTGGCCGACCGGCAGATCGGAAGGAATGCGCCAGCCGTTCGAGCGCGCGCCAAGGATGAGACGCAGCATGTCCCAGCGGGCGCCAAGGCCGAGACGCCGCGCGCAAAGGAGTGCCATCAGAAGATGCCAGGGAGCAGGAAGCCGCCAGGCGACGAGCGCGAAGCCATCGGCAGCTTCGAGCCGCACGGGCTGGCGCAAGAGCACGTCTGACTCCTCAAGTCCGCACAGTGCCATGAGCGCCAGGGTTTCCCGGTAGGCGCCCAGCAGAATGTGCTGCCCGTTGTCGAGCGCCAAAGCCCGTCCACTGTCCTGCTTCCATTGCACGCCCCGGGCCCGACCGCCCAACGTGCGTGCCGCCTCGAACAGCGTGACCGAATGGCCAGCCTGGCAGAGCCGGGCCGCCGCCGACAGGCCTGCCCAGCCGGCTCCGACGACCGCTACGCGCAATGGGCCCACGTGCTAGGTACGCCGATGGCGCGTGCCCACCCAGGTCCGCCAGGCGATCCAGAGCTTACGCAAGGGGGTGAGCGAGATGCGCTGGTGCAGGACACGAAATTCCTCGCGTTCGATCTCGTCTAGCAGCGTGCTGTAGATGGCCGCCATGATCAAGCCGGGCCGCTGCGCGTTGCGGTCTGCAGCCGGAAGCACCGCGTAGGCCGCCGCGTAGCCTGCGCGCGCCCGCGCCGCCTGGAAACGCATCAACTCGGTGAAGCCCGGGCTATAACGGGCGTTCATCAGGTCCGCCGCGGAAACCCCGAAACGCTGCAGTTCGTTCGCCGGCAGGTAGATCCGGCCGATGCGCGCATCCTCGCCGACATCACGGATGATGTTGGTCAGCTGGAAGGCGATGCCGAGCTGTTTGGCATAGTCGAGCGTGAGCGGGTCAGTCATACCGAAGATCCCTGCCGCCAAGAGGCCCACGACGCCTGCCACGTGATAGCAGTAGCGTTCCAGCCCGGCATAGTCCAGATAGCGGGTCTGCTCGAGATCCATCTGCATCCCGTCGATGATCTCGTTCAGACGCGCGGTGCTCAGCCCATAGTCGGCCATGTGCGGCAACAGCGCCTGGGTCACCGGATGAGTGGGTGCTTTCTCGTCCAGGCGCACCAGTTCACTCCGCCACCACGTGAGGGTCTGTGCCGCCACCGTGCTATCCGAGCTTTCGTCGACGACGTCATCGACTTCGCGGCAAAACGCGTAGAGGGCTGTGATGGCACGCCGCCTTGGGGGCGGCAGAAACAGAAACGAGTAGTAGAAGCTCGAGCCACTCTGGGCGGCCTTCTCCTGGCAATACTGGTCAGGCGTCATGGGCGCATTGTAATCGCGCGCAACCCCATGGCCATCCAATCGGACTTCAGAAGGACCGGGCGCCGCTCAAAGACATCGAAGTCGGCCGCCTCGATCTTCTCGAGAATGCGCAATCCACCCTGTACGACCAGGCGTAACTCGAGGCCGATACGACCGGATAGGGCCCGCGCGAGCGGCGCACCGGCGAGCATGATCGTGCGGGCGCGCTGGCATTCGAAGGCCATCAGTTCACGATAGCCCGAGGTGCCCACGCACTGGGGAAGGGACTCGACCGTAAGCCCGTAGCGGCGCAGGTCTTCTTGCGGGAGATAGACCCGGTCTTTGTGCAGGTCGACGGCGACATCCTGCCAGAAGTTGATGAGCTGCAAGGCCGTACAGATCTGGTCCGACCAGGCTCGGTATTCACCCTGGTCGGCGCGATACAGTGCGAGCATGATGCGCCCAACCGGATTGGCCGAGCGCGAACAATAGTCCAGCACCTCTTCGAAGGTCTCGTAGCGGGGCGTGATGGTGTCCTGGGAAAACGCCGAGAGCAGGTCGCGAAAGGGCTTGATCTCGAGGTCATGGCTCCTGATCACCTCGCCCAAGGCGTTGAACAGCGCTGCTTCGGGAGACCCGTTCGGAGCAAGCCCCCGTTCGATGCGCTCGAGCTGCAGATCGTAGCCCCGTAGTGACTCGAGGCGCTCGGCAGAACTCGCCGAGCCTTCGTCTGCCAGATCGTCGGCGCTGCGCGCAAAGCGGTAGATGATCGCTACGGGCGCACGCAGGGTGCGAGGCAAGAGCAGGGAGGCAACGGGGAAGTTTTCGTAGTGGTCGATCGGCATGGTGGACAAGGTTCGCCGCAATTGTATTCGAATCCGAATGCGCGACCGGACCACCCGGGAAGCCCCGCCGGGTGAGACCCCGGCCTTCGCGTATAATTCCCTGACGGCGAAGAGGAGCGCTCGGATGTCTTTTTCGTTGGAGCGCCCGTCAGAGGGCGGCCACGGCGAGGGTGGCGAAATTGGTAGACGCACCAGGTTTAGGTCCTGACGCCAGAAATGGTATGGGGGTTCGAGTCCCCCCTCTCGCACCAGCCCGATCCGACGCATTGACAGCCGTCTTGAGCGCACCGACGCAGTTTGGCGGAGGGTTTTGGACGCCAGAGCCGATCTTTTATTACTAGAACAGCGGAAATCTTATGCAAGTCGAACAATTGGGTGTACTCGAGAGGCGTCTGTCGATCTCGCTGCCGCTTGCGGATATCGAGAAGGAAGTCGATGCGCGTCTGAAGCGGCTTTCGCGCACTTTCAAGATGTCGGGTTTTCGGCCCGGTAAAGTACCCTTGAAGATCGTCGCTCAGCAGTATGGATATCAGGTCCAAAACGAGGTGCTCAACGAGCGTCTGGGCAAGGCCTTTAGCGATGCGGTCGAGCAGAATAAGCTGCGTGTCGCCGGGGCGCCCAACATCGCACCCAAGGCGGATGCCACGGTACCCGAGGGGACGGTCGCTTTCGATGCGACCTTCGAGGTCTATCCTGAGGTGAAGCTTGGCGAGGTCACGGTGCTCGAATTCGATAAGCCCGTCACGCCGATTGGCGATGCAGAGATCGACAAGACCATCGAGATCCTGCGTAAACAACGGGTCCATTTCCATCCCAAGGGCATAGCAGGTGATCATGGAGACGGCGGCGCGGAAGTCAGCGCCCAAAACGGTGACCGCGTGACGATCGATTTTCAAGGCGAGATCGACGGAGTGCCCTTTGAGGGCGGCAGTGCGACCGATTTCGCATTCGTCCTTGGCGAAGGTCGCATGCTACCGGAATTCGAAGCGGCTGCAATCGGAATGAAGGTCGGCGATGCCAAGAGCTTCGATCTTGCCTTTCCGGCGGACTATCACGGCAAGGACGTGGCCGGCAAGACCGCGCGCTTTGCCATCCAGATGAAGCAAGTCGAATGGGCCCATCAGCCCGAGGTGGACGCTCAATTTGCTCAGACGCTGGGCATCGCCGACGGCGATTTGGTCAAGATGCGCACCGACATCCGCGCGAATCTCGAGCGCGAGGTCAAAAAGCGCATTCATACCCGGGTCCGAGAGCGGGTCATGGATGGCCTCTTGGGGATCGCCGAGCTGGAGCTGCCCAAGGCTCTGGTCGAAGCGGAGCTTGCGCGCCAGATCGAGTCGACGCGAGAGGAAATGCGCCAGAGGGGCATGAAGGTCGATGAGATGCCTTTTCCGCCCGAGCTGTTCAAGCCGCAGGCCGAGCGCCGGGTCCGCTTGGGCCTGATCCTCTCGGAGTTAGTCCGCCTGCACGGCCTGCAGGCCAAGCCCGAGCAGGTGAAAGCCCACGTCGAAGAATTGGCGCAAGCCTATGAAAACCCTGGCGAAGTCGTGCGATGGTACTACGCCGACCGGGGCCGCCTGGGTGAAGTCGAGGCCCTTGTCCTGGAGGAAAACGTCGTCAACTACGTGATCAGCCAGGCAAAGACTAAAGAAGTGCCGGTTCCGTTCGATGAACTCATGGGCAGCAACGCAGCCTAGTCGGCGTTGCACCCACCTATAGGGATAGAAAGCATGGATTTCACAAAGCCGGCCACACCGACCATGTCATTGGACGTAGAGGGTCTGGGAATGGTGCCGATGGTCATCGAGCAATCGGGCCGGGGCGAGCGCGCCTATGACATCTACTCGCGCCTGCTCAAAGAACGCGTGGTTTTCCTGGTCGGGCCGGTGACCGAGCACACTGCAAACCTGGTCGTGGCCCAGCTCCTGTTTCTCGAATCCGAGAATCCGGACAAGGACATTCACTTTTACATCAATTCGCCGGGCGGTTCGGTCTACGCCGGGATGGCAATTTACGACACGATGCAGTTCATCAAGCCGGACGTGTCAACGCTTTGTACCGGAATGGCGGCCAGCATGGGAGCTTTTCTCCTCGCCGCGGGGGCCAAGGGCAAGCGCTACTCCCTGCCGAACTCGCGCATCATGATCCACCAGCCCTCGGGCGGATCGCAGGGGCAGGCGTCGGACATCGAAATTCAGGCCAAGGAGATTCTCCTTTTGCGCGAGCGGCTCAACGGCATCCTGGCCGAGCGCACCGGGCAGTCGATCGAGCAGATTGCGCGGGACACCGACCGGGACAATTTCATGTCCGCCGAGCAAGCCTGCGACTACGGCATCATTGATAAGGTCCTGCAGAAGCGGACCGCCGATTCAGAGGCAAAGTAGCCGTTGCGTACCTTCCACAAGTGCAGGGGCTACGCATAGGGGTGCCAAGCAAAGGGCCGGTAAAGAAGGTATATTTGGTTTTCGAGGTCGAGTCAGGATCAGTGTGAGGGGCGCCTAAGGCATGTCCGAGAAGAAAGGTTCCAGTGGCGAGAAGCTGTTGTACTGCTCGTTCTGTGGCAAGAGCCAGCACGAGGTCAAGAAGCTGATCGCTGGCCCATCGGTATTCATCTGCGATGAATGCATCGATCTGTGTAACGACATCATCCGGGACGAGGCGGCGCAAACGGAGGCCGGGCCTGGCGCGGCAAAGTCAGATCTACCCACGCCGCTTGAGATCTGCGAGATCCTCGATCAATACGTCATTGGCCAATTGACCGCCAAACGGATCCTGTCCGTGGCGGTCTACAACCACTACAAGCGCCTGAAGCACATGTCCCGCAAGGACGACGTGGAGCTAGCCAAGAGCAACATCCTGCTCGTCGGTCCGACAGGCTCTGGTAAGACGCTCCTCGCGCAGACGCTCGCGCGCCTGCTGAACGTGCCGTTTGTGATCGCCGACGCGACCACGCTGACCGAGGCGGGCTACGTCGGTGAGGATGTCGAGAACATCATCCAGAAGCTCTTGCAGAACTGCAATTACGAAGTCGAGAAGGCGCAAAAGGGTATTGTCTACATCGATGAGATCGACAAGATCTCGCGGAAATCGGACAACCCTTCAATTACCCGGGATGTCAGCGGGGAGGGTGTCCAGCAGGCGCTCTTGAAGTTGGTCGAAGGGACAATGGCCTCGGTACCTCCGCAAGGGGGTCGCAAGCACCCGAATCAGGATTTTGTGCAGATTGACACGACCAACATCTTGTTCATCTGCGGCGGCGCCTTCGACGGACTGGAGAAGGTGATCCGCAATCGTTCCGAGAAGAGCGGTATCGGCTTTGGTGCTGAAGTGAAGAGCCAGAACGACCGGTCCGTGGGAGATGTGCTGCGCGAAGTCGAACCCGAGGATCTGATCAAGTTTGGACTGATCCCCGAGTTGGTGGGGCGTCTTCCGGTGGTGGCCACCCTCAATGAGCTCAACGAGGAAGCGCTGATCGAGATCCTGGTCGAGCCGAAGAATGCGCTGGTCAAGCAGTACCAAAAGCTGCTCGCCATGGAGGGTGTCGAACTTGAGATCCGGCCCGCCGCGCTGCAGGCGATCGCCCGTAAGGCGTTAAAGCGCAAGACCGGGGCGCGCGGCTTGCGGTCCATGCTTGAACATGCTCTGCTGGATGTGATGTTTGAACTACCGAGCCAAAAGGGTGTGGCGAAGGTAGTGATTGATGAGAACCAGATCGTGGGCGAGGCCAAACCGCTCCTGATCTACGGTGAACAGCCCAAGGTAGCCGGCTCGAACTGAATTCCCCCGGGGAGGGTGAGTCGGTGCGCAGCGCCTGCCAAGGCTGTCGCAAGGATTCCGGCTTCAATCGTAAAGCCGTTCATGCCCAAGGCGTGAGCGGCTTTTTTACTGGTTTATTGGTGCATTTAGCGGTGGCTTGCAAATTGTCCCGGGCACACAATATGTGGGTTAGTCCGATTTGAAAGGGAAAACAATGTCTTCTGCATCGATCTTGCCCTCTGAGCGAATTCAACTGCCGCTCCTGCCCCTGCGCGATGTGGTGGTCTTTCCGCACATGGTGATTCCGCTGTTCGTTGGGCGCCCGAAGTCCATCAAGGCGCTCGAAACAGCCATGGAGGCCGGCAAGAGCATCATGCTGGTCGCCCAGAAGACCGCCTCCAAGGATGAACCTGCAGCAGAGGACATCTATGAGATTGGTTGTGTCTCCAACATCCTGCAAATGCTGAAGCTGCCCGATGGCACCGTAAAGGTCCTGGTCGAAGGTGCCCAGCGAGCAAGGATTCACCGCATCGAGGAACTCGACACCCATTTTGTGTGTGAGCTCACTCCGGTATCCCCTGACACCGAACAGCACGCCGAACTCGAGGCGATGCGCCGCGCGATCGTGCAGCAGTTCGACCAGTATGTGAAGCTGAACAAGAAGATCCCTCCCGAGATTCTGACTTCGCTGTCGGGAATCGACGAGGCGGGTCGACTGGCCGATACCATCGCTGCGCACCTGCCCTTAAAGCTCGAGCAGAAACAGGCGGTGCTCGAAATGTTCAAGGTGTCCGAGCGACTCGAGCATCTGCTGACGCAGTTGGAAATGGAACTCGACATCCTCCAGGTCGAAAAGCGCATCCGCGGCCGCGTGAAACGGCAGATGGAAAAGAGCCAGCGCGAGTACTACCTGAACGAGCAGGTCAAGGCGATCCAGAAGGAACTGGGTGAAGGCGAGGATGGTGCCGACATCGAGGAACTCGAGAAGAAGATCCAGGCTGCCCGCATGCCCAAGGAGGCGCGCACCAAGGCCGAGGCCGAACTCAAGAAGCTCAAGCTGATGTCGCCGATGTCAGCCGAAGCCACGGTCGTACGCAACTATCTGGATGTCGTGGTCAACCTGCCCTGGAAGAAAAAGAGCAAGGTCACCCATGATCTGAAGTTCGCCGAACGGGTGCTTGAGGAAGATCACTACGGTCTGGAGAAGGTCAAGGACCGTATCGTCGAGTACCTCGCCGTGCAGCAACGCGTCGAGAAGGTCAAGGCGCCGATCCTATGCCTCGTGGGTCCTCCCGGGGTCGGCAAGACCTCCTTGGGTCAGTCGATCGCCCGCGCCACGAACCGTAAGTTCGTACGCATGGCTTTAGGCGGGGTGCGCGACGAAGCCGAGATCCGCGGCCATCGCCGCACCTACATCGGATCGATGCCCGGCAAGATCCTGCAAAGCCTCTCGAAGATCGGCGTGCGCAATCCGCTGTTCTTGCTCGACGAAGTCGACAAGATGGGAATGGATTTCCGCGGCGATCCCGCTTCGGCACTGCTCGAGGTGCTGGATCCGGAGCAGAATCACACGTTCCAGGATCATTACGTCGAGGTGGATTTTGATCTGTCCGATGTCATGTTTGTGGCGACGTCGAACTCGTTCAACATCCCGCCAGCCCTTTTGGACCGCATGGAGATCATCCGCTTGTCCGGCTATACAGAGGACGAGAAGCTGTCGATCGCCCAGCGTTATCTGTTGCCCAAGCAGATGAAAAATAACGGGGTCAAGGGCGAGGAACTCGTCATCGGCGAGAGTGCGATCCGCGACATCATCCGCTACTACACACGTGAGGCTGGAGTGCGGGCCCTTGAGCGCGAGATCTCGAAGATCTGCCGCAAGGTGGTCAAGATGCTGCTGCTCAAGAAGCACGAGGGCAAGGTCCAGGTCGCTTCGCGCAACCTCGACAAGTTCCTCGGTGTGCGGCGCTATAACTTCGGTATGGCCGAGAAGGAGAATCAGGTCGGGCAAGTGAGCGGCTTGGCGTGGACCGAGGTGGGTGGTGATCTTCTGACCATCGAGGTCGTGACGATGCCGGGCAAGGGGACGATCCAGCGTACCGGTTCTCTCGGTGACGTGATGAAGGAATCGGTCGAGGCCGCCCGTTCGGTGGTCCGCTCGAGATCACGCCGCCTTGGTATCGCCGATGACGCCTGGGAGAAGCGGGACATCCACGTCCATGCACCCGAGGGCGCGACCCCGAAGGATGGCCCTTCGGCGGGTATTGCCATCACCACGGCGATCGTCTCGGCCTTGACGAGGATTCCCGTCAGAGCGGATGTGGCGATGACAGGAGAGATCACGCTGCGCGGCGAGGTGCTGCCGATCGGTGGACTCAAGGAGAAGCTCCTGGCAGCGCATCGGGGAGGGATCAAGACCGTGATCATTCCCGAAGAGAACGTGAAGGACCTGCCGGAGATCCCCGACAACGTGAAGAACAAGCTCGAGATCATTCCCGTCAAGTGGATCGATCGGGTCTTGGAGATCGCGTTAGAGCGTCATCCTTCACCGCTGCCCGAGGAGGAGCCCGTTGCCGCGACGGCCGCGAGTCCGGCGATCGTACCGGCTGAGGGCAAAGCCGAAGGCGGAGTCGTCAAGCACTAACGAAGCAGCTTGCTCCTGTAGAGGGTCGATCGCGCACAAGCGATCGGCCCTTTATTTTGTGCAAAATATCACGCGCGTTGGTTCATCTTGTAGTCCAGTCAATGTGCAGAGGTTTGAATCGTTCGATTGCCAAGCGAAGTCCTTTAATCGATCCGAATTCTCGCGCTCCACGTCAAGGATATGGGCCGAAAACCGCTTGACACATAGGTTTGCGGATTGCTCTAATAACCCTCTGCGGATTAGTTCCGCCTTCCGTCGAATGAGCGCCAAGCATCTGAGCACCGCACGTCGAACATCCAAATCTACCGAGGGGGATCCAAGTGAACAAAACAGAACTGATCGACCACATCGCAAAGTCCGCTGATATTTCCAAGGCGGCTGCGGGTCGTGCCCTCGATTCGGTTGTGGTCGCGGTCAAGTCCACCTTGAAGAAGGGTGGCACTGTGACGCTCGTTGGCTTTGGTACGTTCTCCGTCGGAAAGCGCGCGGCGCGCACGGGACGCAATCCCCGCACCGGGGCCACCATCAAGATCAAATCGGCGAAAGTGCCGAAGTTCAAGGCTGGCAAGGCATTAAAGGATGCGGTAAACTGACGCTCGCTTGTGCTCGTGGGAGCCAGGCGCAGCAAGCTGGGTCGAACAAGCACAAAGAGAACGCGTGGGTGCTTAGCTCAGTTGGTAGAGCGGCGCCCTTACAAGGCGTAGGTCGGGAGTTCGAGCCTCTCAGCACCCACCAATTGACCCAGGTCTTCCTCAATGAGGTGAGGAGAGCCCATCGGAGAAGCTCTGGGCAAACGCGATCAAGGCGTTCGCGCGGGGCTTCATTGCTCAAGTAGTAACCCGTCAGGTGTTCCTACAGGCCGGGCAATGGCTTAGCAGAGAGGCCCTCATCGCTGATCCAAATCGAGCCCCAGGCAGACCAGTCCCGAGCAGATGGCCCGCGGTGGCCCCCATGCAATCCAGGGCACTTCAGAGGAGGAGGCCCTGGCAGCTCGTTCGATTCGACGGCAGTTCCAGTCTCTGTTCAGTCCCGCGCGCTCTACTGCGAGCCGCCTCAAGTTTTTGACTCCGCAGCGATAGCTGCGATGGGCGATGGGTTCGATCCCGATGTCAGCCTCCGATCTCTCGTTGGACATCATATGAATTCGGGCGGCGTCGCGAGGAGTCAGGTTCTTCTGCTGGGTGGGCAGTTGATTCGCTTGACGTTGTCGGTGGTGCTCACGGCGTTTCTAGGCCGTTCACTATCCTTGAGTGGGTTTGGGTACTTCGGATTGGTTTCGAGCATCTTTCTGATCGCGCAGGAGGTGCTTGAGATGGGTACCACGGCTGTCGTGCTCCGGGAGGTGGCGCAGACACCCGCGTCCGAGGCGAAACTGCTGGGCACGCTTCTGAGCTGGCGGCGGATGGTTGCAGTCGTTCTCGCTGTTGGATGCTGCGCCTTGGCCCTCTCACATTCAGAGATGGATGAATCAGAGCGGCTGGTTCTGGTGTTCGCCTCGTTGGGGATTGCGCTTCTCTTCTTTAACGCCTACAACGTTGTCTTCCCGTTGCGGCAAAGCTTCGGCAGAGTCTTGGTCTTGGGACTGAGCATTCAGACGAGCTTTCTGTTCCTCGTGCTTCTCCTACCGGGTCGGCTCCTGAGTGGAGCGGTCATCGGACTTCTGGTCGTCATTCGGGAGATCGTTCAGATCATTGGCATTCGATTTCTTGGGATTCAACTGCTGGGCTATCGCGCAACGGCGCGCTGGACTGACACCCGGTTGCTGGAACTTCTGAAGACCAGCTGGACATTCGGCTTGACCGTCGTCCTGTATAAGCTCGCCTTCTTTGGCGGTAACCTGTTCGTTTGGATCTTGGCGGATCCCGACACGATGGGTCGGTTTAGTGCGGCCTTTCGCCCCGTTGCTCCGCTGCTGGACTTGAGCACTCTCTTCGTGACGCCTCTGATTGCGGCTATGAGCTGGTCAGTACGGGGGGATGCACCCGCGTTCGCGCGTCAGTTCAACGCCTACTTCAAGCTCTTCGTCGCGACAACACTCTTGATCGCGATAGGAGGCTGTATGATCGCTCCATTGATATTGAATCTTCTCTACGGCGATCGTTATCTCGAGGCGGGTGACGAGGTTGTCAAGTCGTTTCGTTGGCTCTCGGTAGGCCTCGGGTTTGGCATGCTGTCACAGATCTTCGTCGTCGCGGATCTGGCCAAGAAGCGGGAGCGAGAACTGCTCGCGGCAAGCCTCATCTGTTTTGGTCTGAGCATGCTGGCATGCGCCGTCTCAGTTCCCCGCTTTGGCGCCCAGGGTGCGGCTTTCGCGACGTGTATCGGGCAAGTCGTCGCGTTGAGCTACTTGGCCGTTTTGTCGGTGTCTCGGGGGGAGGTCAGATTGGGCAAGAGCGTTCTGCTCTACGTGACTCCACCGCTAATCCTTGGGGGGATACTGGCCCTCCTGACGGAATTCCCTATGGCGCGATTGATCCTCGCCTTCTCGGGAGCCGGCGGGATACTGGTGTTTCTCTGGAGTCTTCCTGAACAGCGGCAATGTCGGGATAGTTTCTCCGGTGCGGGTTATCCCCATCACTCATTTGAACAGGGCCGTGTGCGCGGCGAGCAATCTTCATGAGCCATGATCGTCCTCTTCAAATCGTAAGCGGCTCGGGCTCGTATGTGCAAGCCGGCGATGGACGAACGCTGCTTGATCTGCGCAACGGTTTCGGGTCCGTATTTCTGGGGCATTGCAATCCAGAGATCACCGATGCGTTAGTCCAACAGCTGGGTCAAGTCTGGACGACGGGACGGATCTCAAATCCGACTGTCGAGCAAGCGTATGCAAAGATCGAAGCGCTCCTGCCATCCGGAATGCGCTTTGCGGGATCCTATTCCACGGGCATGGAAGTCAGCGAGTACGCAGCGCGCGTTGCCACCGCGCACACAGGTCGCAGAAGACTCGCCGGCTTCGCGCGCAGTATGCATGGGAAATCTGCGATGACGGCGGCACTGAGCTGGGAGCGTACCTCACTAGGAAATTCGGACTGCCACATCCTGCCCTTCGTCCATCAGGCTGCCGAGTCCGAGATACTGAATCAAGTCGAGGATCTGCTTGCTCACCATGAAATCGCAGCCGTCCTGGTCGAACCGATCCAAGGATCCAATAGTGGCTTCGAGGCGAGCCTGGACTTCTACGAATCGCTGCTCGAACTCTGTGAGCTACACGGGACACTTTGCGTTTTTGACGAGATCCTGACCGGACTCTATCGCACCGTGCCCCTATTTTTCGCCACTCGGCTGACTCGGATGCCCGACATCCTGCTCTTTGCCAAATCCATGGGGAATGGTTTTCCGATGTCGGGGATGGCAGTGCGAGAATCCATCGAGACGGGTTCCCGCACTTTGCCCGGAAGTACATTCTCGGACAGCCCTCTGGCTGCCGCGGCCGCCGGAGCTTGCCTGTCGGTGATGGAACGACTACCTATGGAGTTCCTGGTTGATGAGATCGATCAGGCTGTCAGGGCTGCATTCTTGGATCTGCCAGCCTCGGCGGGCACGGTCAGGGGTCGCGGAGCACTATGGTGCATCGATTTCGCGGATCTTCAGAGCTCTGGACGTGTCCGCGCTGCGGTCGAGCGCGAAGGTATCTTGATCTCGTCTCAGGGAAGTGCGATACGGCTGCTGCCTTCCGCGCTTGTCGCGTGCGATGTGCTCGGGTTCGCGCTAGCCCGAGTGGCTGCAGCATGTGCAGACGAATCGTTCCGGAAGGACACCATGTAAAGAGGGAGCTTGGGAAACCCGCGTTCCACCCCGCCGCCTGCGACTGAACACTGTGACGTGATCTTGCGCACCCATCAAGCTGACCAAGCCGACAGTTTTTCTGATTGCTGAGGTTTATCCTGCGGACCCCTTGAGGGGCAGATGCTCGGCTACTCGACTCAGATGGGCCATGCCCAGATCCCGTGCCATCCCCTGCCGAGCACCTACAGGAACTCGCGGCCGAGTGGCGATCGCCAGGTTTGCATCAGGCATCCTCGAACGGCTTTGCGCATTCGGCAACTTTGCGTGGAACTCACTTCGGACATGAACGGCTCGGCGGGGTCGATCGTTGCACGTCCTATGGAAAACGTGCTGCAGTCACTCAAGCGGGATCTTGGCCGGCGTTGTGACAAACGCTCGGTTTCTCAGCTCTCGCGTTCCCACTCTTCGCGCGGACGCTCACTCGGGTTAAGTCGTTCGCGTAGCTGTTCAGGCGTCGCTGACTCGGCGCGCAACAAGAAGCACGCGCTTCAGAGGATTTCACCCCTTAAGTGCCGCGGGGCCGAGGGCACACGAGCTGTTCCCCTTCAATCAGATCTTGCTGAGAGTGAGATACGAACACGAACGCTTCTGAGGTGCTTCTGAGGTTGACGCGAAGGGTTCTTCACGCTATCATTTTCGGCTGTTTTGCGAGGTCCTCAGCGCATCGAAGTTCAGGGTTCCGCTATTTGCGAGTACCTCAAGGAGTGGTAGTTCAGTTGGTTAGAATACCGGCCTGTCACGCCGGGGGTCGCGGGTTCGAGTCCCGTCCACTCCGCCAATGTTTAAGGAAAACGGGCCTTTGCGGCCCGTTTTTCTGTCTACCCCCCTTTGCACCCCCCTCGCTTGGCCGCCGCGTCAGGCCGCGACAAGCTGGGTCGGGCTCATCCGTTCACGCGGAGTTCGACCTCTTCGACGCTCGCCAGGATGGCATCGAGCGAAGGCACGTCGCCGAAGATCATGCCCGTCATGGCGACGTAGTCAGCGCGCAGCGCGTCGCGCATCGGCGGCGGGGGCATGAGCGTGGAGGTCCCGCGCGCTGCCGTTTCGAGGCCGAGGTCGTTGCTGCCGAAGAAGAGCCGGGCATGCGTCGCGCAATCCGCTGCAAGCGCGCGGTTCTCAAGCCATGCCGGTGATCGCTCGTTCTTCAGGAGCTGATGAACGTCGTAGTAGTGGCGCGAGACGCGCTGCCCGCCGTGGCGAAGCACGCCACGCCGATCAAACCATTGCCGCAGACCGTGCAGGATGATGATCTTGTCCCAGAAGGTCCGTTCGGCTTCGACCGTGACGACGTTGGACACGCGCAGATCAAAGTCGAGATCATCCGCAATGTAGGGAACGACCGATGCGACCGTGTGCGGGTCGAGCGCTGACTTCGCGCCTGCCTCGATCTTCACGGCAGAGCGGATGTAGTCATCGGCTGGCGCTGCCGCCGGATACCAGAGCAGCAGGGTCTGGCCGTCCGCATCGTCAGGGTCCTGCTCCAGCCGCATGCGGTCACCGCCAATCGCGCCAGCGTGTTGCGCGAGGCGGGTTGCAAGCGGCCCGTTGATGTAGGCCTTGCAGGTCTCGCGGATCGCATCGAGCCGGATGCGTCTTTGCTTGCCGCTCAGGGCATCAAGTGCCGCGGTCTCGACGGCCTGGCCGATGTCTTCGCGGAACACCGTGATGTCGATGTCTTCCGAGAACCTCGGGATGAGGCCGAAGGCGCTTTGAGAGCGAGGTGCCGCCTTTGAAGAGCAGGCGCGGGCTTCCGGCATCCATCCCGTTGAACAGGGCATCGAGCGTCCAGCAGACCCAGAAGTCTTTCTCGACGTTCTGGACTGCCGTGCCAAGCCGTGCAGCGGCTTCAGCGAAGAGCGCGTGCGGTCCCGGTCGCTTGCCCTGATGACCTCGTTATAGGCTTCGTTCATCGCGCCCCCTCGGTATGTTTCTGCGAGGGTGTCTTGCGCCGCGTGGGCTTGGGCGGAGCAGGCGAGGGGGCGGGGGCAGGCACAGGGTCAAAGCCCGGCACCGTCCGCAGGAAGGATTGCATCCAGCCGGGCAGGACGCCAAAGCCCTGCGCCAGATCGCGGCTGATCGCATCGCCGTGCTTGGGATCGCGCAGGAGGCGGGCCAGCGTCTTCCTGACCTTGTCGCCGTCGCTCGGCAGCATGTCCTTGAGCCAGTGCAGGGCCTGAACGACCCGCATGGCCGGGCGACCCACCCAGTAGAGGCGGCTCGGGGCCGCGAGCTTGAATTCGATCAGCAGCTTGTCGAGCTTGATCGAGCGACGGCGCGTGTCTGAATACATCGTGACGCGTGCGGGGACCGCATCGGTCAGGCCGAGATCGTTCGCAGCCGTCATGCCATCGATAAGAAGGCGCGTCTGGTCGCGGCGCGCTAGCGCATCGACAACGGCGCGGTAGTCCGGCGTCGAAGGGCGCTTGGTCAGGCTGTTGATCGCGGGGCGGTCATAAAGGCCCCGGTCGATCCGGCGCAGCTCGCCGCGCGCGACCATGCGCTGCAAGGTCTTGTCGATCACGGCGCGGCTGCCCAGCGACGCGAAATCCGCTGGCACCCAGACCTGTCCGGGGCGCGCATCGATCAACGCTGAAATCTGGTTGTTTGTGTCTGACATCGCTCTGCACCTGTCCGAAATTTGTAGGCAAACTTCGGACAAAGCGCGGGCAGGACACGCCGCGCTCTGCCCGGGCGGCGCGGCTGGTGGGGCTCGTTGACCAGCAGAGGCCTCCGTGGCCCCGGTCGCGCCCATGCGTGACGGCTCCCGGCTGCCCGCGAGGGTTAGCTGTCTTCCCTCTCCGAATCTGTAAATAGGCTGCAAACGCAGGTTGCAGTTTCTGTGCAGAACGCACTATATGCATCCAGCTTCTTGACGTCGAGAACGTCTCTCGCCCTCCAGATATCAGACGGAACGTCGATCCGGATCACGAAGCGGTCCAGTGGCAGCCCAGCATTGTCGATATGGGCGGCCGTCTCGAGAACCGCGATCGCAATTGTCTCGGCTGCGTAAACCACATATTCCCCGGCAGCACGTGTCGCACTCCAAGGCTAGCCTCGCACCTTGGAAGCCGGGCAGCAAGTGCGCAATACGGGTGACTACCTATCACCAGAAGCACGAAGACTTTTTGACTTGCAAGGGCAACGCGGGCTCAATCGAGTCGCCACTGTTTCCAACTGGCAGCTCGATGAGCATCTCTTCAGGGCGCCCCCCTGACGAGTGATCTGCTTCGCATTCAATCCGAGAATCTGATGAATACAGTAGACGAAGTCACCAGCGTTCATAAACCGATCCAGCAGACACCGGCGGCAAAACGGCGTCCCTCCGGCGGTGGCAACTCGCTCCCCCTGCGCCTCATGCTGCGCTTTCCCGATGCACGCATTGAGCATCGCTTTGTCGACCACTACATAGCGTTTTACTTTCGCTATGCGCAAGCGAGCCTCGCGCTGGGCCTGCTACTGATCATCGGCGACTATCTGGTCGACCACCTCGCCCATCCAGGTGGTCACGCCAACCTTCTGCGTTTGACGATTGGCGTGCCGGCAGTCGTTGTGGCCTTAGCCTATTCCGCGCTGCCGACGGCGCGCACGCACTGGCAGCCCGTGATGGCGGGTTTCATCGTGGCGCTCGCTGTCGGCCTGTTCGGGATCTTGCTGCGAATCGACGGTGAGGGTGGAGCGGGCCTCCAGACTTGGGTGGGCGTGCTCAATTTCACCTTTTTCGAGTTTTACTGCTTCGTCATCCTGGGCGTGCAGTTTCGCTACGCGCTGGCGTCCGGCCTGCTGATCTTGTGTGCCTTCGAGTCCGCGATGTGGGCCCACGCCGGCCTGTCCGCAGTCCAGGTGGCCTACTGGTCGTACCACGTGGTGACGCTGTTCATTCTGGCGGCCGGCATCGGCTGGTGGCGTGAGTTCTTGCTGCGCAAGGAATTCAGCGCGCGTACCTCGCTTCGCGAGGCCCGCGAGGCGGCCGAGCATTTGGCCCAAGTGAAGGGCGATTTCCTGGCCACCATGAGTCACGAGATCCGCACGCCGCTGAACGGCGTGCTGGGCATGAATGAACTGTTGATCGACAGCGACCTCGCGCCGCACCAGCGCGCTTGGGCCGAAGGCGTGCAGTCCAGCGGTCGCCACCTGCTGGGTGTGATCAACGACATCCTTGACTTCTCCAAGGTCGACTCAGGCCGGATGCAGCTTGAGTCTGTCGACTTCACCGTCGTCGACGTTGTTGAGGAAGCCGTGCTGATGTTCGCGCAACCGGCGCAGGGCAAGGGGCTCGAGCTGGCCGCATGCTTCGACGCGCCGACCGAACAGCTGTCCCTGCGTGGTGACCCGTCCCGCCTGCGTCAGGTGATCGCCAATCTCATCAGCAATGCCATTAAGTTCACCAGCGAGGGGGAGGTGATCGTGCGCGCGAGCGTGACCGACCAGACCGAGCACGAGGTCGCGCTACGCTTGTGCGTGCAGGATACTGGCATCGGCGTCGCGCCGGCCGCACAGGCGCGGATCTTCGAACAATTCGCGCAGGCCGACGGCAGTACCACCCGCAACTTCGGCGGCACCGGTCTTGGACTGGCCATCTGTAGGCGCCTGCTCGAACTCATGGGTGGCAGCATCCGCCTCGAGAGCACACCCGGGGAAGGCTCGAAGTTTTATATTGAGCTGCGCATGGCCAGGTCCGCTGCGAGCCCGCCCGTGGCTGCCGGGTCAGCGCTCGCGGGCGTGCGCGTGCTCGTCGTTGACGACAATCGCAGCGTCCGCGAGATCCTGCAACAGCAATTGCAAGGCTGGGCCATGTTGGTCGACTGTGCCGCCGACGGCGTAGACGCCCTGCTACGTATCGAGGAGGCCTCGCGGGAAGGCCGGCCTTTCCAGCTGGCGCTGCTGGATTCGCACCTGCCGCACGTGGACGGGCGGGAGCTCGCCCGGGCCATCCGGGAGTTGCCATCGAGACCGCTCGTCAAGCCGATCCTGCTCAGCAGCGCCTACGCTGGCGCAGACCGGGAAGCACACCAGGCTCTCGAACTGCTCGACAGCGTTGATAAGCCCGTGCGGCGCGCCGAACTGATGCGCACGATCACTCGTACGCTGAACCCGAATGCGCCGGGCTTGGCCGATGTACCGCTGCCACCGGCCGGTACCACCAATGTACTAGAGGGCCACGTGCTGCTGGTCGAGGACAATGCTATCAACCAGCTTGTGGCTACGACGATGTTGAGAAAGTTCGGCCTGTCGGTGAGCCTTGCGGGCGATGGCAGCGAAGCCGTCGAGAGGGTCCGCGACGAGACCTTCGACCTGGTGCTGATGGACTGCCAGATGCCCGTGATGGACGGCCTTGAGGCGACGCGACGTATCCGCGCCTGGGAAGCGACGCAAGCACCTCTTAGGTCGGCATTACCCATCGTCGCGCTGACCGCCAATGCGATTGCGGAGGACCGCGAGGCCTGCGCTGCCGCCGGAATGACTGGTTGCCTGAGCAAACCGATGACCGGAGCCACCTTGTTCGACGTCCTTTCACGGCATCTACCAGCTGCCGCACTGACCACGCCAACGCGCAACCCGATCAGCGTGCCGACTCCTGCGGCGTCGACGGCGACGGTGCGCGCGACAGCGGCATCAGTCCGACCTGTATTCGATGCATCAGTGTTGGCTGAACTGCCGATGGTCGCCGACGGCACCGATCCCGATTTCGCCCTGTTGGTGCTTGAGCAGTTCCTTCGACTGAGCGCCCAGACGATGGCCCGCTGCGAGGAAGCGATGGCGGCCGCCGACGTCGCAGCGACGGAGCACGAGATGCACTCGCTCAAGTCCAGTAGCGCGCAGGTCGGTGCGCTGGCGCTTTCCGCTTGCGCCGCAGAGCTGGAAGCCGGGCTGCGTGCCGGCCTGGTGCCGACGCGAGAGGACTGGCGATGCCTGCAGGATGGACAGCAGCGCGCCGTGCAGGCCATCAAGGCGCATCTGGGCCGGGCCCGTAGCCAGGCGGGGCAATGTTCGGCCAAGGATTGCCGATGACGGACCCTTGCGCAGCCCACCTGCTGCTCGTCGATGACGATGCGCTCCTGCGCGGCATGGCCGCCAAGACCTTGCAGCATGCCGGCTACGAGGTGACCGTCGCGTCCGGTGGCGAGGAGGCGATCGCGCGATTCGAGCAGGAACCCTTCGAACTGGTGCTGCTGGATCTGCTGATGCCAGGACAAGATGGCTTCGAGGTCTGCCGGCGTATCCGCGAGATGTCCCTCGGTGCCCACGTCCCAATCCTCATCCTTACCGGCCTGAACGACACCGAGTCGATCGAACGCGCGTACGGCCAGGGCGCGACCGACTTCATCACCAAGCCGATCAACTGGACCTTGCTGGCGCACCGCGTACGGTATGCTCTGCGCATCAGCCTCGCCGCGGAGACGTCGCGTCGCAGCCGGGAGAGCTTGGACCGGGCGCAGAGCCTGGCCCGAATGGGGAGTTGGGCAGTGTCCTCGGGCGACCGTTTCGAATGTTCAACCGAGCACTTTCGCATCTACGGAGCGTGTCAGCGAGACTTCGTCGACATGAACGACTTCGCTCGTCGTGCCGCGCGACTCGTCGTGGCGCAGGACCAAGAGCGCGTGGCAGAAGCGCGCCTGCGCGTTGCGCGCGACGGCACCCCCTACCAGCTCGAGTTCGGAATCGAACGCCTCGACGGTGCGAAAAGGATTCTCTTCGAGCAAGGCACTCCCGTCTTCGACGCACGCGGCCGCCGCACGGGTTTCGAGGGTATCACTCAAGACATCACCGAGCGCGTCGAGGCAGCGCAGCGCATTCGCCAGCTGGCTCACTACGACGACCTGACCGGGCTGCCGAACCGGCGCTTCTTCGCCGAACTGGCTGGCCCCGCGCTGGAGCGAGCGCGTCGCAATGGCACGGGCTGCGCCGTGCTGCACGCAGACATTGACCGCTTCACCAGCGTCAACGACATCTACGGTCGCAGCCATGGCGACGCGGTGCTCAACACCATCGCGCAGCGCCTGCGATTGTCGATCCGCGTCGGCGACCTGGCAGGGGTCAACTCTTCGCCTACCGAGAACGGCTTACTGGCGCGCCTGGGCGACAACGCGTTCACGATCCTGATCTTCGACCTCGATAGCCAGGAGCAGGCGGTCACAGTGGCGCGGCGCCTGCTCGCGGCTGTCGCGCAGCCGATCGTCATCGATTCTCCCCCGGCCCCGCCAACGCTGGTCCTCTCGGCGAGCATCGGCATCGCGCTGTTCCCTGGAGACGCCCAGGACCTGGCCGGCCTGACCCGCTGCGCCGAACAAGCCGTGCGCGCCGCCAAGGACGCCGGCCGTGCTCGCCACCGCTTCTTCGACGAGACGCTCAACGCCCAATGCATGGACAGACTGCTTCTCGAGACCGAGCTGCGCCACGCCATCGGCGCAGGTCAACTGCGCCTGCACTACCAGCCCAAGGTCGACGCTCGCAACGGCCGCATCGTCGGCGCCGAAGCACTCGTGCGCTGGCAGCACCCAGAGCGCGGGTTGGTCCCACCCGACCGCTTCATCGGCCTTGCCGAAGACAGCGGTCTGATCTTGCCGTTGACCGACTGGGTGCTCGAAACCGCCTGCCAGAGCCTTCGCCAATGGTCGGACGCCGGCCTGAGCACTGTACCCCTGTCGGTAAACCTAGCGACGTCAAGCCTGGCCGACGCCAACCTGGTGGATCAGCTGGACCAACTGATGCTCCGTTACCGCTTGCGACCATCCGGCCTGATGCTGGAGATCACGGAGACTATGCTGATGCAAGACGTGGCGTCCGCGGCCGCGATGCTAGAGCGGCTCCGTACGCGCGGCTACAGCGTGTCGCTCGACGACTTCGGTACCGGCTACTCGTCGCTGAGCCACTTGAAGCGGCTGCCGATTGATGAGTTGAAGATCGATCGCATGTTCATTACCGATGCGGCGCACGGCGGTCGCGATGGCGCGCTTGCCGCGGCCGTCATCACTCTTGGCAGTGAGTTGGGTCTGCAACTGGTGGCCGAGGGTGTGGAGACGGCTGAGCAGTCGGCCTTCCTGATCGGCCGCGGTTGCAACGTGCAGCAGGGCTTTCTGTTCTGCCGGCCTCTGCCAGCTGCAGCGTTCGCGCAACTGCTTGGCAGCGGCTCGGTCCAGTGCGCGGACGCTGAGGTGGTGGGTTGACCGCAGGCCCTAGCAGACGTGCGGACCGGGCCGACAGTTTCAGCGTCGGGCCACCCGCACTACTGATCGAGGAGATTGTCATTCGACTTTCTCGAAAACAGGGCGAGCTGTAACAATCTTTGACGGGTCGCTAGAGAGAGGTTCAGGGTCCGTCGTTAGAGTCGATTGCTTTCCGTCGCGCTGCCAGGTTCTACCTTGATTGGTTCCCGTCCACGACTGGTTCTGCGACACGTCAACCGGCACAAGAAGCTTGGAGCCTTCGATCGCATAGGGACTGAAGGAGGCGACAAATGAGGTACGCAGGGCTGCCCTCGCCTCGGCGGTTGAACCGGCCGTTCTCCTGTCCGCGGCAATGACACGGATAAATCGCTTCGGCGTACTGCCAATGTGCAACGGATGTCCATCCGCCAACACCTCGATAATTCATGCGGGTCTCCAGCCCGATTCTGTTGGTACTCATCTACAGAGGAAGCAGAGCAAGCCACGAGAATCGCGAAGCTCGCTCATTCCCTCGCTACCCTTGCGTCACGACTGACTGAGCCGCCCCGGCAGGGATGGGCTGTCCACCTTGAGCGCATGGCTCAGAGCAGCCGCGATCATTACCACCGCCACCTTGAAGTCTATAGTTCATAATGAAACCTCAATCCGAAGATGTTGACCGGTCCGCGAGCCCGGTTAGCTCCGGGATTGGAAATGAACTGGTAGTCGAGCGTAGTCTGAATGCCCTTCGACAGCTGGACGCTATAGTAGGTTTCCAAAGCTTTCTCTGGACCATAGTTTAGCGTTCCGTCGCCAAGTTCTATGCCCAAACCGCCAGCCGTCAAGTACTTCCGAAACGCCGATGATAGGCCGCTGACGACGCCGCCAACACCGATGGTGTCGTCCGGGCGTCTCCATCCGTCACCCTTGATGCTCACGCCCAACGATGCTGACCAATTCGCATCAGAGAATTCTAATGCCTGGGCCTTGCCATTGTTCCAACCTAATCGCGAAAATACCCCGACGTCTCTTGTAATTTCCTGTTCCGAGTTAAGCCCGAGGCCGTATGAATGGCGATAGCCCTGTGCGGACGAAAGATCAGCGCTTGGACCCTCAGACTGAAGGATGGTGGTCGCGGCATAGTAGCTGTCCCGGCTCGCCTCATCGAGCCACGCCAAGAGCCGAACCGCCCCCGGATGAGAATTGAAGCTGTACCGCTGCTCGAACTCCCCCGCCATCGCATAGGACTTATCGATAGGGGCGAAGCTTCCGCGTGGGGGGTAGGTCAGAAACTGGTCTTCCCCGCCATTGCCGGAGCCCACATTGCCCGCATTGATGTAAGCCGGCATTTCGAAGAAGCCGTAGCGTAGCGTCCAATCCGGCTGATTCAGCTCGGCCGTCGCACCAAGGCTATATCCGATGGAATCCTGGCCGTAATCCCATGTGAGGTTGGCCATCAATCCCCAGTTCATAAACTGGGACCGCGGGTCGCCCGCGTAAGTATTGTGGTCGAACACGTCGAGAAAACTCATCCGACCGACGGTCAATGTCAAGCGGGAAATGTCCTGCTTGCCCGCAAGCGTGAGCGGTCCGTCAGGCACATCCTCCTGCTCGCCGCCAAAGCCTATCGTATGTCTCACGAACAGGCGCGAGAACATGACATCGGGCGTCGTGGTGCCCGCCTTGAAGGCTTCGCCGTTCGGAAAAGCGAGGGCGCCAGTTGTACGGCTCAGACCGAAACCCTGCCACATCAGTGCATCGACGTGCAACTCGCCGCCGCTCCACAATTTCGCCCCGACAAGCAAGTCGACTGAAACCGTTTCCTTGGTTTCGCCCGCGTCGTTCAGGCTGTGCGGACCGGAGTACTGCGCCGGAAAGCTGGGGGTCGTCTGTACGATGTCGGTATTTTGGGCGTGTACGTTCAGCCAATCCGGCACGGTCCAACCGAGTATGCTGTCGGCATCGGCGGCGTATGCGGGACTGATAAGGACTGCAGAGAGGACTAAGCAGAGCAGATCGCGAGCGCACATGCCGAGGGCTTCCGTGACTCCACTGGCGTAGAAGAGCCGAGCATTATAGATTGAGTCCCGTGAATAAGCGATGACAGAAAAGCGCGGGCGCTTCCTCTTGGAGACCTCTACATCCAGACGGCGAATCCCGCGCAGACAAGCCGATGCTCAAACGGTCACCGGGCACACAATCTGCCAGTCGAGCGCGCCGCATGCCCCAAATGAGAAGATCGAAGCAGGTCTTAAGAATGCTCTTGGCGGCGCTCGCGTGCCTGGGCTGTTGCCGGTCGATGGCGTCGGAAGATTGTCCGACGACCGAGGACGAAATCCAGACGGATCGCCCGGATGTCACGAACTCCAGCGTCGTGGTGCCGGTGGCTAGCCTTCAGCTCGAAAACGGGATCGATCTAACCCGGCAATCCGGTTCGACGACGGTGAACGGAACGAACTCTCGTCTCCGGCTGGGCGTGGGGAGGTGCCTCGAAGTTCTGCTTGATTTGCCTGATTTGACCCGCTCGCTCCGCGGCAATGGACCATCAGGACTTGCCGACCTCACTCCAGCCGTCAAGAGGCAGTTCGGCCCACTCCCTGGAGATTTCGAGTTCTCTGCGACGCTCGGTCTGGGGTTACCGACTGGAGCAAGAGCCCTTTCTGGACGCGGTTTCCAACCCTATCTTCAATTGCCGTGGTCGCGCCCGATTGTGGATGGCTGGGAACTCACCGGCATGCTCACCGAGTTCTGGTCTCCCCGTAGCGCCGGCAATCCACGAACGTCTGAGTCGACCTTTTCGTTAGAGCACGAGATAGGTCCCCGAGCGGATTGGTTCGCAGAATTCGTTGGCGACTATCCCTCTATCGGTGCGGCGAGGCAGTATCTCAACTTCGGCGGAGGCTATCGCGTCACGCACACGCAGCAGATCGATTTCCACACGGGGTTTGGACTTGATGACCGAGCACCCAGAGTGTTCTTTGGGATCGGCTATTCGTGGAGATGGGACGATCTCTAGAAAGATGACCCGGCAAGTCAGCTGGCTCGGGTTTCGAAGCCTCTGGTTGAGAGCCGTGACGGCGTCAGTAAAGCCGTCCCAGACGCTGCCGCAGATTGACCGACTCCAACTTGCACTTCGATCTCGTCGAAATGTCGGACCCGGTATACCCCAATCGATACCAACCAGGTCAGGACGAACAGGCCGATGATCAGATATCCGAGAGTTCCAAAGCTGCTGTTGAGTCGCCCGATGAGCCGCCAAATCCCCTTGTCTAGGCCGTACTCGTTGCCTACCAGGCCCAGGATTTCCACTGCGCCCACCACGAGTGCGACAATCACCGAGGTCAGAGTGATCGTCAGGTTGTAGTAGAGTTTGCGGACCGGCTTGACAAAGGCCCAACCATAGGCCCGCAGCATGAGAATGCCGTCGGCGGTGTCGATGAGCGTCATCCCGGCCGTGAAAAGGACCGGAAACACGAGGATGGACCAAAGCGGCAGCCCTCTTGAGCCCTCCGCGGCGGCGATGCCCAAGACGCTGATCTCGGTCGCCGTATCGAATCCCAGTCCAAACAGAATTCCCAAGGGGTACATGTGCCAGCTGCGGCTGATCGCCCGAAATAGAGAGCGCAGTCCACGGGCAAGAAATCCCGACCTGGCCAGGAGAAGGTTGAGGTCCTCGTCAACAAACTGGCCTCCAGCCCGCACGTCTTGAAATGTCCGGTAGACGCGGACCAGGATGACGCAGTTCAAGGCGCCGATCAGAAGTAAGAAGGCAGCCGATAGCGCCGTTCCGACAATACCGCCGAAGGCGTGGGCCGCATCGATCTGGCCCTTGAAGGTCATCGCGGTCAGAGCGACCATAGCGGATGCCAGGACGACCACTGTGGAATGCCCCAGCGAGAAAAAGAAACCCACGCCAATCGGCCTTTGCCCCTCCTGCATGAGTTTCCGGGTGACGTTGTCGATTGCCGCAATGTGGTCGATGTCGACGGCGTGGCGCAACCCCAGGGTGTAGGCCAGCAATGAAGTCCCCAAGAGCAGGGGATAGTCGCGAAAGCTCAACAGTGCCCCGATCCAGGCCACGAGGTTCGCGAGCAAGAGCGCGGCACAGGTCGCCCTGACTTTTTCGTTCAAACGCGAGCGGTCGTCGCAATAGAATCGGTGGAGGAGCCCGCGCACAGTAGCTTTCGCCTCGATCGAAGCCGACTCGGAGAGGGATGGATGTTCGTATGAAGTTTTGAAAGATTATCATACCCCGCGAAAGAAATTACGGCGGATGAAGCCCTCATGCGCCCAGGCGAGCACGATGCTCGAGCACGTTCGTCGAGCGCGGCGGACGCT
>CAJCID010000245.1 GCA_903970305.1 Rhodospirillales bacterium
GCGGCTCAAGGCGCTGGTGCGCTGGGCGATCGAGACGCACCTCGCGGGCAACATGCCGATGCTGCCCTCGACGCGCTCTTCGATCCGTCAGGCGCTCACCGCGTATGAGCCCTATATGGAGAGGCTCATCAAGGTCAGCGAGACGCTTGGACAATGGATCAGCGAGGCGCGCGAGGAGCGCATCCTCTCAACCCGGCTGCCCGCCGAGGCGATTCTCTACACCATCTTTGCGCGCTGCTGTGATCCGGTCGGTGACTTCTTGAAGGAGTCGGGCGCCTACTCGGATGCCGAGATCGTGGAGATCCTGATCGAGATCTGTTTTGAGGGACTCGTTGCCCGCACGCCCAAGGCGGCCTGAGGGTGCGCGCATCGGGATTTCAGATCCTCAGCTAGACCTCTTCGAGGTCCGCCTCCATGAAGATCAGGTAGGGTCTGAGGGCCTCGGGATAGTCGTGATAGGGCGGGCAGTCGCGAAAGCCGAGCGAGCGGTAGAGCGCCTGCGCCTCGACGAGGCGGTTCCCGGTATCGAGCCGCATCACCTGAAAACCGTCCTCGCGGGCATGCCGCATGAGTGCCTGGCAGACTCTTCGACCCAGGCCATGTCCCTGGACACGCTCGGGCACGAACAGGCGTTTCATCTCGCAGATCCCCTCCGAGAGTCGGCGATACGCCCCGCCGGCAACGATCTCCCCGGACTGCCGGGCGAGCACGGTCCTGCCGGCTGGCGGTCCGTAGGTCTGGGCCAGATCAGCCAGTTCCGCCTCGAGCGACTGATGGCCGAACACCGCGTCGACAAATCCGACATCGTCCTCATAGCGCTTCCTGCTCCAGGCGACATAGGCGCGGATCAGATCCGCGAAGGCAGCGTAGTGGGCCGCCGTCGAGGCGACGAGGAAGGTCTCGCTCATGCTGATCCACAGAAGTCCGTGCGGAGAACTCAGTGTAGTCCCACGCTCAGACGAGCGTTTAGCCTTGGGGGATGAAGGCCGGGCCGGCCTCGCGCCGGGCTTTTAGAATCCGTTTTTCAGGATCGCGCGGATGCTCCGGTCGGTGTCGGGATCGAAGGGAAGCCGCCCGTGCCGGCTCGCGCCAGACTGATAACCCTTCAGGGCCGAACCCGGTGTGGGCGACCAGACCGCGCGGGCCGGATCGATCCAGGCGATGCTCTCCTGGATCTCAGGCAATCGATAGGGTGGCTTGCCGCTCCAGTAGCGCTGCATGCCCAAGAGCGGCAGGTCCGCGTACTCGTCTCCCTCGCAAAGCGCCGCGACGAAGTACAGGAAGGATTTATCGTAGACGAGCGGCACCTCCCAGTGCGCCAACTCAGCCTTTTCATCCAAGCCAAAAAGCCTGAGGTGGGAGACGCGCCGGGCCAGCGCACCAAGCCCTCGATCCAGGGTGCGAAACGAGAGCGCTGGCGCCAAGAAAATGACCTCGCACTGGAGTGCGGCTGGCGTCTTCTTGTGGCGATCGAGCGCGTCGACGAGGCGCTCCACATAGAGCGCACCGGCCCCATGGCCGATGAGCGTGACGCGCATGGTGGGCTGCCAGACCTTGCACAGCTCCTCGATGAAGACATTCCCTGCGGCCAGAGGAGTCGCAAAGGCAAGATCGATCGACGACTTCATCTCCTGCCAGGCCGGCTCGCACAGGTTCTTGTGCGCGCCTGCGGCAATCAGAAGTTCCTCGACGATCGTCGTATAAAGGCCATGGTCGCGCCCCGTGTTGAGCCTTTGCAGGATGCGCACCAAAGGATTGTTCGCACCTCTGAGAAGGGCGGGCTTGAAGATGCGCTTTTTCGGTGAGAGCTTCTTTTGCAGGGCGATGAGATCCTGGGCCATCTCGGCCGCCTCGACGTCCGCGTAGCCCAGGAGCGCCGCCTTGCGGCTCTGCCAGGCGGCGTCGAAGGGCTTGGCGAAGGACTCGAGTTCGGCCAGGGTGTCCGGCAGAAGCGACTTGCGCTTGAGCTTGCCCGAGGTATGACGCAATACCTTGCCGGCCTTGGTGCCGGAGAGCGCCACATCGATCTTCGCGGCCACGACCTTTAAGGCCAGGCGCGCGGCGAGCACGAATTCCGGTTTCTTCGCGTACTGCAGGATCTCGTTGGCCAGCACGTCCCAGAGTCCCGAATTCCAGATGAAAAAAAGCGGATAGGCACCCGCTTCCGCATAGCCCTTGACGAGACGATGCGCGGTCAGAAGACCTGCCGTACGCGGCGTCAAGCCCCCATGCAGATAGACGCACAGGTGGGCCGGCGCCCCGCCCTTTCGAAACCGCGCGAAGGCCTCCTCGAGCTGCTTGCGGCTCGTCTCGCCAAATTCACCGCGCACGACGTCGATGTCGTGATCCGGATCGATGGGAAGGCTCTCGGCGTGCAGTTTCAAGAAGGTCTCCAACTTCAAGCGGCCTGGAACCCTGCCCCCTCCGGACTGAGGCTCCAATGCTGGGACTCAAAGCTTGCGCCTCAAGGCTCGTGCCCAGGGCCGTTCGAGTCTACCGGTTTTCTCGTACAGGACAGCGTCGCATCAGCCCCTCCGGAAGGAGGAGGCGCCGCCCTGCGCCGCGGGCTCGTTCGAGCGCGAGTATTTTCGTGCGAGGCCCGCATCAGTCACTGCCTCACGCGCCGCAACTCCCGGTAACATAGGGTCACCTTCCATAGGGTCACCATCGCCAGACTTTGGGAAGACTTCGATAGGAGCCAATGTGTCGCGACTCAAACCGGCCCCCCGGGGGCTTGTCTTTTTTGCCTCGCTCGCGGCCCTTGTCTCCACTGTCTTTTTCGTCACCCGCGCAGCATCGGCGGGCGCGGCGCAGGCCGCAGAGCCGAAAGAGGACATCTACGCCTCGGAAAAGGCGTGGCTGTGCCGACCCGGCCGGCGCGATCTTTGCGATGGCAACGAAGGCAGCACCGTCGTGGGCAAGGACGGCACGCTTCTGGCCGAGCCCTGGCAGCCGGCAGCCGATCCGCCCATCGACTGCTTCTACGTCTATCCGACCGTCTCGGAGGACCCCCGCGCCAACAGCACGCTCGAGCCGGGACCGGGCGAGCGGCGCGCGATCCACTATCAGTTCGCCCGCTTCGCCTCGGTGTGCCGGCCCTTTGCCCCGATGTACCGGCAGATGACGCTCGCCGGACTCCTCTCGAGCATGCTCGGCGGGGCCCTAAAACCCGATCCCGATCTCGCCTATGGCGACGTGCTCGCCGCCTGGAAGCACTATCTGCGCTACGACAATCACGGCCGGGGAGTGGTGCTCATCGGCCACTCCCAGGGCTCGCGCGTTCTGATCCGCTTGATCCAAAACGAAATCGACGGCCAACCCGAAGAAGCGCGGCTCGTCTCGGCGCTCCTTCTGGGCGTGAGTGTCGAGGTCCCCAAGGGTGCCGCGGTGGGCGGCTCGTTCCAGCACATTCCCCTTTGCACAGCGGCCGGCGAGACGGGCTGCGTCATCACCTACATGTCGTTCCGGCAGGCAACGCCGCCCCCACCGGACTCGCGCTTTGCGCACGCATCCAAGGCGGGGATGGAATCGGGCTGCACGGACCCGGGCCTACTGAGCGCCGAGCCGATCCGCTCGGTCATCGCAACGCACGCCGATCTTCTGGGCACGGCCGAGACGCGCGCCGAATGGGAAAACATGGCCGATATCATCGACACGCCCTTCGTGACCCTCGATGGTCTGCTCCACACCCATTGCGTGCATGACGAGCATGGCACCTATCTGGCCGTCGCCGTTCAGCCGGAGAGTGGCGACCTGCGTCCACACGACATTCCGGGCGATGTCGTGTTCCGCGGCCATGTCCTGGCCAGTTGGGGACTGCATCTCGTCGACGTGAATCTGGCGATGGGTAACCTGATCGACATCGTGCGCAGGCAGTCCGTGAGTTATCTGGCCCATAACCCGGGCAAACACCGTTAACGGGTACGGCCCACATGAATGAGAACCCCTATGCCCCGCCGACGGCAGCGCTCGGTGACGGCAGGCTCGCCCCGATCGTGCGGCCCGCGCGCGTCAAGCTCGCCGTGAACATCCAGTGGGCTTCGCTCATCCTGTCTTTTGTGTCCGCGTTCTGGCAATCGGGCGCCTTGGACGATGCGGCACAGTGGGGCGGTCTTGCGCTGGGCATTCTGATCGGAGGCGCCTTGTACAGCTGGTTCATCTTCGGCGTCAACGGCGGCAGAAATTGGGCCCGTATCGCGCTTCTGATCTTCTTTCTGATCGGCGCCTTGCCCGGGTTCTTGGAACTCTACAAAAGCTTCGGCACGGCGCCGTTGCTTTCCGCCCTCGCGCTACTGGAATGGGTGATGGAGCTCTACGTGCTGTATCTGCTCTTCACTGAACCGGCGTCGAGCTGGTTTCGGGAGAGGAAAAGGCGCCAGTGACCGTATGAAGCCGTGTACCAGGCTGGGTCCGAACCTAGCGCACAAGCTTGGCATTCATCCAGTGCTCGAAGCCGCGCGCACGCAACGCGCAGGCCGGGCAGGTGCCGCAACCATAGCCCCATACGTGGCGCGCGCCACGCTCGCCCAGATAACAGGTATGGGTATCCTCCAGGATCAGATCGATGAGCGCCGCACCGCCCAAGCGGTGGGCGAGTTCCCACGTCTGGCCCTTGTCGATCCACATCAAAGGTGTCTCGATCTCAACTGAAGAGTCCAAGCCGAGTGTCAACGCCTGGGCCATGGCCTTGAGCGTGGTTTCGCGGCAATCCGGATAGCCCGAAAAGTCGGTCTCGCACATGCCACCGACCAGGATACCGATGCCGCGCCGATAGCCAAGCGCTGCAGCCAGCGTCAAAAAGAGCAGGTTGCGTCCCGGCACGAACGTGTTGGGAAGCCCGTTCGCCTCGAGCCGGATCTGACCGCCCGTGGTCAGCGCGGTGTCGCTCATCTCGGCCAAGACCGGGACGGCCAGCACGTGATCGGGGCCGAGTCGCTTGTCCCACTCGGGATTCATCGCGCGCAGATGCGCAATCACGACTGGCCGCTGGGTCATCTCGACGGCGTGGCGTTGGCCGTAATCGAATCCGAGCGTCTCGACCTGCCCGAACCGCTCGAGCGCCCAGGCAAGGCAGGTCGTCGAGTCCTGCCCTCCCGAAAAGAGTACCAGTGCGCTGTCCATCATGATCGAGTCCCGTCTCTTTACAGTAGCGCCCCTCCGCACGGTCGCGCCGGGCGACGACGGGGCTCAGGGGCCTTGATAATACGGCCTGCAGGACTGACTCGCCAACTGGCCCGCGTCATCGAAGCGCAGGTCCATGCTTTCGTTGGTGTGGACCAGCTCCCACCAGTGCGCAGGGTGATCAAAACTGACGAGCATGACCACACTGGGATAGGCGTTGTAGCCCTTGGACTCGAACAAGTCCTCCGTCAGAAGGTGCCCATTGGATTCGATCAGCGCAGACAGTCCCTCGGCGTGGATGAGAGCCAATGCCTCTTTCAAGGGCGTGCCTTTGACAAGCGCCCGATCGAGCCTTTGTGCCCGCGCATCGCTGCACGCTTCGGTGTCGGTCGTGGCCCGGGCGAGACCACAGAGGAGCAACAGCACGACAAAGGCTGCCCAACGCACGCTCTTCTCCCTGAAGCTCGAATGGTCCCAGTATCTCCCGAATCGTCCGACCGCTGCATTCTCGCTCTGGCCGGATTTGATCGAAAATCGACCAGCCGACATCTCGCGCGAAGAACGGGAAAGCCATAAAGTGAGGGCGTTCTTGACTCCGCCACAAAGCGAACCCGCACCCGTCCGACCGCCGAAAAGCCGTTTTGGAAACCCGAAGGATCCCCCATGAATCTGGCCACCGCACCATCGACCGCACCATCCACCGCACCGACCACTGCCCTCCTGGTCATCGACGTCCAGGAATCGTTCCGGCATCGCCCCTATTTCGAGACCAGTCACCTCGCCGACTTTTTCGAGAAGACCACGGCGCTGGTACGGGGCTTTGAAGAGCGGAAACTTCCCGTCGTGCGCATCCTTCACGTCGAAGCCGAGGGCGCCTTTGCGCACGCCTCGGGCTGGGTCAAGCCCATGCCTGAACTCGCGTTCACACCCCAAGCGACCTTTGAGAAGACCGTGCACAGCGCGCTGGCAGGCACGGGCCTGTCTGCCTGGCTCACCCGGCAGGGGATCACGAGGCTCGTGATCTCGGGGATCCGCACCGAGCAGTGCTGCGAGACGACCACGCGCCACGCCTCGGACTCGGGGTTTTCAGTAGACTATGTCTCGGAAGCGACGCTCACCTTCTCGATGCGCCACGCCAATGGTCGACTGTTTAGCCCTCTGGAGTTGCGCGAGCGCACAGAGCTCGTGCTGGCGGACCGGTTTGCCCGGATCTGTAGCGTCGCGCAGGCGCTGGAGCGGGCCCACTAAGGTGTTCGAGCCAGGTCGATCTGCACCCGGAGGTCTTCTGCGTCGCGCGCTTTCCGAGCGCATCCCATCATGACAAAGGGCGTGCGCGAGAAGAGCAAGGAGGCGATCCCGGTCTATTTCCTGGTCTTGCCCGAGACGCTGCTGCTGGACTTGGGCGGTATCGCCGAGGCCTTTCGCGTGGCGAACCAGTTTGCCGAGGAGCCGGTCTTCGCACCACGCTTCGTCGGGCCGGCCGCAAGCGTCCCCTCGTCCATCGGTCTGGGTCTTGCGGGCATCGAGCCCTTACCTGCCGTCCTGGAGGAGAATGCCTGGATCGTCGTGTGCGGCATGCGCAGACCCGAACTCGCGGTCCGCTTGGCTCCGGCGCGCGCCGTGATCGGGTGGCTCAAGCACATCGTCACGCCGAGCCAGACGGTATGCTGCGTCTGCGCCGGAGCGCTCCTGGCCGCTGAGGCCGGGCTTCTGGACGGGCGCCAGTGCACCTCGCACCATGCCCACACCGCCTGGCTCGAGAGCGAGCACCCCAAGGCCCGAGTTCAGCACAACCGGATTTTTGTCGAGGATGGGCCGATCTTTACGAGCGCCGGAGTGACTTCTGGCATCGATCTCGCCCTCGTCCTGATTGCAAGGCAAGCCGGGCCGGTCACGGCGGCCCGGGTGGCGCGCGACCTGGTCGTCTACATCAGAAGGACGACGAACGATCCGCAGTTCTCGGTCTGGCTCACCCACCGCAATCACCTGCACCCCGTGGTGCACCGTGCCCAGGACGCCATGATGGAGGATCCCGGACGTGACTGGGATCTGACCGGGATCGCCCGGGCCGCCTCGGTGAGTGTGCGCACGCTCTCGCGACTTTTTCGGGAAGAGGCGGGTGTGACGCCGCTCCACTACCTGGAAGAGATCCGCCTGGCGCTCGCGCGTGAGCGCTTGCTGACGACGCGCTGGAGCGTGGAGAGGGTCGCCGAGGCCGCGGGCTTTTCCTCTGCGCTCCAGCTACGACGGGCGGCGAAGCGCCACGGCACGCCCGCACCGGCCGCCCTGCGCCGCGCGGTCACGAGCTAGCGGCGCCGCGCCTGCGCTAGCCCGGCAGTTGGGTGCGCCAGACGATCCGCCAGGCACCGTCCCGCTGGGCGAGCACCAGGATCTCGAAGCCCTTGGCCTCATGCTCGGTCCCGCCTTCCTTCCAGACCATCTCCCAGTCGTACTCGACGATGGCAGCGGCCCCCCGTTCGGTGACGGTGTAGTTGCTGCTGTCAAAGCGCACGACCTGGCTGCGCGCCATGAATTCCCGATAGCTCTGGATGGCGGCCTTCTGGCCCGCGATACGCTGGACCCCACCCCGCCCGACCATGACGATGTCGGGTGCGAGGAAGTCCTTCAAGTCCTCAAACCGACCGTCGATCCAGGAGCGATCCATCGACTCGACAAATTGAATGAAGTCTTGGCCCATCCTCATAGCTTAGGCCAGCCGAAACGCTTCGCATAGTACCCAAAGGTTTGGTCGATATTGCGTTCGGCTGGGCTTCTGTGGGCCAGCGTCCTGAAGGGTTCTGCCACTCAGGCTAGAATTCGACTCCTCCCGCGCCTTCTGGCGGGGCCTTTTGCGCACTTGCCGGGAGCAGGCGGTTGCGGACCAAGACTTCTACGGCATCAAGACTCCTCCTGCACCAAGACCCGCACCAGGACTCCCACCCTCGCCTTTCTCGCCCTTTTCGCCCTTTTTCGCCCTTTCTCCGACCTACAGATGACGAAACGCTCCTTCCTGGCTCTCCCTGTCTTTCTGCTCCTTCTGTGCGCCCAAGGTCTGGGCTGGGCACAGACCCCGCCCGCCCGGACCGCCGCCGTGAACTCACTTCCGGCACCGGTCGCGAGCGTCGAAGGCGTGACCGAGTATGACCTCCCCAATGGGCTGCGCGTGCTCCTCGATCCGGATGCGTCCAAGCCGACGACGACCGTCTCTGTTCTCTACCGGGTCGGTTCGCGCCTGGAGAGTTACGGCGAGACAGGCATGGCGCACCTGCTCGAGCACCTGATGTTCAAGGGCACGCCGAGTCTTGCGAACGGTGAACTCGTCAAGCAGATGACCGCCCGCGGCATGGAGTTCAACGCCAACACCTCGTACGATCGGACCCATTACTTCGAGACCTTCGCTGCGTCCCCTGAGAATCTCGACTGGGCGCTGAAGATGGAGGCCGACCGGATGATCAATTCCTTCATCGCCCGGCGCGATCTGGACAGCGAGATGACGGTGGTGCGCAATGAGATGGAAAGCGGCGAAAACAGTCCGAGCCGGATCCTGCGCGAGAAAATCGCCGCCGCAGCCTACCAGTGGCATAGCTACGGGCGCGACACGATCGGCGCGCGCTCGGACGTGGAGAACGTCAACATCCCGCATCTGCAGGCCTTCTATCACAAGTACTACCAGCCGGATAACGCGGTGCTGACGGTGGCGGGCTCGTTCGATGCGCAAAAGACGCTCGCCGAGATCGTCACGATTTATGGCGCGATCCCCAGACCGACGCGCTCGCTTGAGCCCACCTACACGGTCGAGCCGACCCAGGATGGGCCGCGCCTCGTGACCCTGGAGCGGCTCGGGCAGACGCCGGTCATCGGTGCTGCATACCACGTCCCTGCGGGCTCCCATCCCGACTTCGCAGCCCTTGAGGTCCTGGCAGGGATCCTCGGTGACGCTCCGGGCGGGCGGCTCTACAAGGCCCTGGTGGACAGCCACGAAGCGGCAGGTGTCGAGGTCGAGCCCCTGGGATTGAAGGAGCCCGGACTCTTCGAGGCATTCGTCCGGCTGGACAAGACCCAGACGATCGCGCCGGCCGAGGCCACCTTGCTTGAGACCTTGGAGAAAAATCCGGGCGCCGTCCCCTTCACGGCCGAAGAGGTGGAGCGCGAAAAGGTCAAGCAGAAGAACGAGTACGAGAAGATTCTGGATGAACCGACCGAGCTCGTCGCAAGCCTCGCCGAAGCCGACGCCCTGGGTGACTGGCGGCTTTTCTATATCGAGCGCGACCGGATCGCAGCAGTCACCCCGGCCGACGTCGAGCGCGTGGCGCTCGCCTATCTGAAGCCCTCGAACCGGACGCTGGGCGTGTTCGAGCCGACGCAAAATCCGGATCTGGCCGTCATTCCCGAGGCAGCCGACGTCGCCCAGATGGTCGCAAACTACCAGGGCAAGGCCGCCCAGGAATCCGTCGCGGCCTTCAACACGGCGCCAGAAGCCATCGAGAAGCGCGTCGAGCGTTCCCGGCTCGCCAACGGCATGCAGATCGCGCTCTTGACCAAAGAGACCCGTGGCGCCGCAGTCTCGGGCACGATCATCCTGCGCATGGGCGACGCAAAAAGTCTCTTTGGGCAGAAGACCATCGCCCAGCTGACCGCTGCAATGCTCTTGCGCGGCACGACCCACCTGACGCGCCAGGAGATCGCCGACCGGCTCGATCAACTCGAAGCGAAACTCTCGATCTCCAGTCAAGGCAGCGCCGTCATCGTGCAATTCCAGACCCGCCGCGACAAGCTCCCGGGGCTTTTCGATCTGATCGAGGATTGCCTGCGTCATCCGAGTTTCCCCGAGGCCGAATTCGCGACCTTGAAGACCGAGAACGCGCAGGCGATCAACTCGAGCCGCACCGAGCCCCAGTCGATCGCAGCCCAGGCCTTCCGGCGCTTTGACAATCCCTATCCAAAGGGCGATCTGCGCTATCGCGAGACGTTCGATGAGTCGCTTGCCGCACTGAATGCCGCCTCGATCGCTGACTTGAAGGCCTTCCACGCGCGATTCTACGGCGCGTCTCACGCACAGTTGGGGCTCGTCGGCGAGTTCGATGCAACGGCGACCAAGGCCGCCCTCGAGAAGATCTTCGGCGCCTGGTCGACGAGCGAGCCTTACGCCCGCGTCGATGCGGAGTTTCGCGCACGGCCCGAACATCGCGAAATGATCGAGACTCCCGGCAAGGCCAACGCCTTTCTGCTCGGAGGCATCGATCTGCCGATCAAGGACGACGACCCGGGTTATGCGGCGCTGCGCGCAGCCGACCAGATTCTTGGCGGATCGACTTTGAAGTCGCGCTTGGGCGATCGCCTGCGTCAAAAGGACGGACTCTCCTATGGCACGGGCACCCAGCTGCAGGGCAACAGTCACGTCGCCAACAGCATCATCATCGCCTACGCGATCTTCGCGCCCCAGAATCAGCCGAAGGTCGAGTCGGACATCAAGGAGGAGCTCACCCGTCTTCTACAAGACGGGATCACCGCGGGCGAGCTCTCGGATGCAAAAAGCGGGCTGCTCCAGGCAGCGGCGATCGGGCGCGCCAATGATGGCGAACTTGCGGCGACCCTTGCCGGCCAGCTCGAACTCGGTCGCACGCTCCTCTACACCGCCGAGGAAGAGGCGCGTCTGAAGGCGCTCTCGGTGGACGACGTGAATGCGGCGATGCGCAAGTATTTCAACACCGAACATATCGTCCAGATTTATGCAGGAGACTTCAAGAACGCGAAGCCGTAAGATCAGAGAAGAGTAGGCCCTTCCCGGAGCATCGGGACAAGGGATGGTGTGCCCGGGATGTGATGCAGCGCTCTAGAGAATCTGAAAGGAGATGTCATGAACGAGAATCGCAGGCCGGCTGATCGTCCCTCTTCCCCATGGAATCGGATGCTTGGAGCAGGGCTTCTTCTCGGGGGTCTCCTTGTCCTCGGTGCGGCTTCTGCGCAGACCGGTGAGACGCCAAGCGAAGCCTTGCCGCCGCCCGTGGCGATTCCGATCGCCGAGACGCCTGACTGCCGCACAAGCGTGGTCTTGACCACCTGCCCGGAAAGCGAGCGCGCCATGCCTGGAAGCAGTGCCGACGAAAAGGACACTGCGCAGAAGAATCAGATGAGGCAGCAATTCCGGGAGGCCGACGAGGCCGAACGCGCCCAGGCCGAATTCGAGAA
Organism: Rhodospirillales bacterium; assembly: GCA_903970305.1. Classification (GTDB taxonomy): domain Bacteria; phylum Pseudomonadota; class Gammaproteobacteria; order Burkholderiales; family Burkholderiaceae_D; genus BOG-994. The sequence continues at coordinate 11,311 of CAJCID010000245.1, forward strand.
GAGCCATCCAGGGGCCATCCTGGTGCGCGGGCAGACGGCGCCTGATGCGCCCAAGCCGGCCACCGAAACCTTTGGCAACGAGGTGCAAGGAGCCGCGCGGCCGGATTGCCTGCATTCTCACGAGGACGAGGGAATACTCGCCATCTTCTTCATCGCCAAGGATTTCTTCTCCGATAGCGGATGCAAGTGAGGGGAAACTGTGACTCCGGGTCCGGTTGACCGGTCCCTCTGAAGCAAGGAATGTCCCACTGTTCGTCGACCCTGTCCCGCCAGGTTGGGGGGGCGCTTGGTGGGCGCTTGGTGGGCGCTTGGGGCTCGCTGGGTGAGCCAGCCTCTCGCGCAGTGCTTGCGTGTCGTAAGGATGATGCCCGTCATCAGTGGGACGACGGGCAGGCCTCTTGAGAGCTGGAGTCCAGAGGGGCTCTGATCCCGCGTCGCGCGCCTCCGCCCGAATCACTCGTTAAACGCTTCTTCTTCCACGGGATAGGCGGCAAAGAGCCTCTCCCAGACGGCGCGATCAAAGTGCCCCAGAAAGGCACTGAATGTGACGCCCCTCTCGAGCATGCTGGCGTAGCCTTCGAGCCTGCTCACCTCGAGAGTTGCGCGCGTATCGGGAGCCTCCTTCTGAGCCACAGCCAGGTCGGCGCGCAGTTGCGGCAGGATCGCTGCAACGTAGGCTTTGACTTCTTGATTCACGACGATGACGTCGATGTCGGTGCGGGAGATGCGATGGAAGAAGGGGCTCATGGTGGTATGGACTCTCAAGAAAAGGTGAACAGGCTCGGACTCGAGAAGCGGCTCATTCGTACACGATCAACATTCGGACACTCTTCGCGCGAGCCGTGCAATCGACTACCACCGCGCGTCAGATGCAATATGCCTGAAGGTCATGGAGATGCCCAAGGCCGTTTGTTGCGGGCCTTCGACACTTGACATTTGACAGGTGGACTTAGGATTTGACTCTGTCAAAAGACTGGGTGGAAACCCGGAAAAACGTAGGGTAGGAGCGACAATTGCGTCGAATTTTACGGTTCGAGTACCGTTTGGCCCAGTTTGAGATAAGTGGGTCTACTTAGTCGTCTCAGAGAAACAGGACCCGGGCGCATGCCCCGCACTTGCGGTGTCGTGAACTTTCATGCCGACGTCGCCCGCTGTGCTGATGCCAAGGTGCATCATCGTCTTCTCGGTCGGTCGCATGGACTGCAAGTCCCGGTGCAACGGCACGCTCGCCGTTTTCGATCAGAACGGATTTCCGCCCCGCGGATACGAGACGCTCACGGCGGCCTGGAAGCTGCGCTACTGGGACCCCGCTCAAGAACTTGTTCATCCGAGCCCAGAGGCAGATCGCTGCGCCACACCTAGACCGAACCGGGTCGAAAGGTTTAGGAATTGAGCACTTAGGATTACGGGTCCCAACCATAGGTGGCATTGTGTTCAGAGGGGCTGGGTCTATCCTTCGAACATCACAACAACGAGCAACGCCGGAGACCTCGCGGGTGCCTGCATGAGGTGGCTTGAACTGGAGCCACTGGAGTCCTCATGGGGCCATCACTCGAGCACACCCTTTTCCCATCAGGACCTCGCAGGCCGCATCTTTGGCCGCCTGCCGGGGCGACCCATTGTCTGAATCAGAAGGAGGGCCCGATGTCGAACGCGCGTAGTCCGATCGTCCGCTTGACCCCGGACAGTGCCACGATCCATCAGAAGCTCGGCCTGTTAAGGGAGCTCGTTGGCACCTGGAAGGGAACGGGATTCAATCTGGTGGCGCGCCCCTTCTTCGGCGACGCGACCGTAGCGCCGCCTGAACCGCCTGCGAACCTCTTTCTCGAACTCAATCTGACCGAGGAGACGCTCGCCTTCACCCCGATCTCATCGGCCATCCCCAATCGAGGGACCTTCCAGCCTGACATCACCCTGTACGGGCTGACCTACCTGCAGAAGATCTCGGACGCGACGACGGGCGGCGCGCTCCACATCGAACCGGGCATCTGGATCACCACCACCGACACCGTCTCTGCGCCCCCTGTGACCCCGCCCCCAGGCGGCCAGATCATCGCCCGCATGGGCTCGATCCCGCACGGGAACGCGCTCCTGGCCGGGGGTGCCGCGACGCGCTTTACAGGCATTCCCGTCGTGGGTACGACGGGCGGAGTGGCCAACCCCGCGGGCTCGATTTTCCCGTCGTTCAATAGCAGCCCGATCCCGGTGCCTGCGACCGGCCAGCCGCTCATCATTCGCGCGGCAGGCACCGAGGAATCGCTTGGCGCTCCGGGTGGAGGATTCTCTCAATACAACCTCGCTATCCCCGCATCATTCACTTCGGTGCCGCCCAATCCGCGCACGCCACTGGGCAATCCCCCGGTTCACGGCCATCCACCGGTCCTGCCGGCAGCCATCACCCAGGCGGCGCTGAACGACCCGATCCTGTTTCTGCAGAACATCGTCGCCCAGCAGGCCGCTGACGGCTGCACTTTCGAGACGACCGTGTTGAACATCGCGACAGCGCCAAGCCTGGTCTTTTTTCAGACGCCGCCCGCGGCGCCGCCTGCCGGGGGACCCACAGAGACGGTCAACGTCGCCGATTCCGCAGGCGGCACGGAGAATCTGCCCTTTCTGGAGACGAATGCCGACGCAGCGCTCGTCTATGCGACCTTCTGGATCCAAAAGGTGACACCGAAGGATGCGGAGCCTTTCATGCAGCTCCAATACGCGCAGTTCGTGCTGTTGAATTTCCCGGCGGTCTTGATCCCTTCCGCACTGCCACCTCCCCAGTCGGATAACGGCAAGCTGAATTTCAGCTGGCCGCATGTGTCGGTGGCGACTCTGCGCAAGACCTTCCCCTGATCGCGACAGGATCAGAACGGCATGGCTTAAGCAATCTTCAGGACCGGAGGCGCCTCGAGAGGCTGGTTGCGCGCCGCGTCCGGATCCCAGGCGTCAAGCCAGTCGATCAGTCCGTCGGCGGGCAGAGGGCGGCTCAGATAGTAGCCTTGGGCGAGATCGCAACCCATTTCGCGTAACTGGTCCAGGACGTCCCGGGTCTCGACGCCCTCGGCCACCACTTTCAGGCCCATGTTGTGACCCAGGTCAATGGTCGAGCGTACGATGGTCTTGTCTTCCTCGTCATTGCCCATATCCATCACGAATGACTGGTCGATCTTGATCTCATCGACTGGCATGCGCTTCAGATACGACAAGGACGAATAGCCCGTCCCGAAATCGTCGATCGACAGACGCAAGCCTGCGGCATGCAGCCGATCGAGCGTGTCGATGGCATGCTTCGGATCCTCCATCAAGGCGCTCTCGGTGATCTCGATCCAGACCCGCCGTGGCGAGACGCGGTGCCTGGCCAGGCACGCAGCGAGCGTCTCAGGCAGGTCCGAATGGACCAGATCGCGCGCGGACACGTTGATGGAGACGTCCAGCTCGATGCCCTGCGCGTCCCAGAACGCGGACTGCGCAATGCTCTTTTCGACGACCCAGCGTGTGATCGCCTTGATGTAGCCCGTCTGCTCGGCAAAGGGGATGAACTCGTTCGGGGGCACCATGCCGCGCTCCGGATGGTGCCAGCGCACCAGCGCCTCGACATACTTGACGGTCCCCGTCGCCAGATCGATCTTGGGTTGATAGTAGAGGGTCAACTCGTCGTGCTCGACCGCGTGGCGCAGCTCCGTCATGAGGGACAGGCGCTCGGCACTATGCTGGTCCGCATCCTCGTCGTAGAGCGCATAGCCGGAGTTGCCGCGTTTGGCGGCATACATGGCGACATCGGCGCGCCGAAAGAGCGTGTTGACGTCGGTGCCGTTCGCAGGACACGAGACGATACCGATACTGCCGCTGACATCAACGATCTGCCCCTCGACGACGATCGGCTCTTCCAGATGTCTGAGCAGCCTTGTTGCCAGCGCCTGCGCTGACCCGATGTCGGTGGCCGGCAGGAGGATGGCGAACTCGTCGCCCCCGAGGCGCGCGACCGTCGCCCTGCCCTCTTGCACCAGGTCCTTCATCCGGTCACCGACCTGACGCAAGAGCAGATCGCCGATGTGATGCCCCAGCGTGTCGTTGACCATCTTGAAGCGGTCCAGATCGATCATCATCAGGCTCATCGGCGCGCCCGAAGTCAGGGCGTGGCCGATGGCAGTCGCGAGTTCCCGATTGAAGAATGCCCGGTTCGGCAGGCTCGTCAAGGGATCGTTGTAGGCCAGGTCCATGATCTGGTTCTGGCGCTCGGAGATACCCTGCCGCATCTGGTTGAATGCCTCGGCCAGCTCGCCAATCTCGTCCTGGCCTCCGACCTTGATGGTCTGTTCGTAGTCACCCGCGCCGATGCGGCGTGTCGAGCGGATGAGATCAGCAATCGGGCGCGTGACACTGCGCGCGGTGAGCACACTGACCAGTATCGAGACGGACAGGCCCGCGAGCGTCAAGACCAGAAGAACCGACTGGAGATGCGAAAAGGGGGCCAGCGCCTCGGCAAGCGACCGCTGCAGGACCGCCGCGACCCTACCACCGTCCGAATCCAGGGGGACCATGCGCGTCGCATAGTCCCCGCCACCGAGCTCCATGATGCTCGTCCGATCCCCGGCTTGATCCCCGGCTTGCTGCGACCGGAAGTGAACCGAGAGCGACTCCTGGTCGGCAGCCCCAAGGGAGCTTGCGAGGACCTTCCAACCACCCGAGTGGTCCCGACCCAGAAAGGACACATCCGCCGCGGTCAGGCCGCGCATCTGCCGGGCGAGCACATCGTCAATCCGAAAACCCATCACGACCCAGGCAATGGCCAGCGGTGCCTTCACGGGTACCGCGACGAGCTGGTAGAGCTGGCCGTCGATCACGCCCAGACCCGTCGGGGTGCCGCCCTTCTCGGCGGCCTGGATGAGGCGTGGAAAGGCGAAGCTCTGCCCCTCCTCAGCCGGATCGCGGCTGTCGGCCAGGAGCACGCCATCAAGACTCACCAGCATCGCGGCGTTCGCCTTGATCCGGTCGGCCTGATTGGTCAGCGCCGACTCGACGGTCGCCCGATTGTCTGAGGCGACGGCCTTACGAAACCCGAAATCCGCTGCAGTGATGCTGGCCGCCTGGGACAGCTTTTCGCTGTTGGCCCGCAGCACCTGCTCAAAGACGCGCTCGGTGATCGCCAACTCCTCGTTGACATTGCTGCGCGCGTTGGCCGAGATGACGGTGCGGATGACGAGAAAACCAACGCCCTGGACCACCAGCATCAAGAGCACGAAAAGAATCGCGATCCGTGCATGCAGGCTCGTGATCCGAAAATGCGCACCCATGAACTACTCCGCCTCCTTCAAGGCCAGCGCGAAGCGCACAGTTGCTGCCGTATCGACCCGCACCGTCTGGTGCGTGACTGACTTGTCATCGGCGATCCGGTAGTGCCAGGCGACGACGTCATAGCTGTCTGCGGCCAGACCATCGAGTCTGGCATGACCGGCCGCATCGCTCTTGGCGAAATACGGGGTATCGACGACGGCGATGTAGGCGATCATCTGGTCGTGGATGTTGCAGCCGAGAACGACAAGACCCGGCTTGTCAAAGACCACAGGATGGGCCGCGATGCCGGAATACAGATTGAGCTCAAAGGTCTTGGCCGGCGAGAACGAATAGACGTCATGCTCGATGTTGTCCTTGTTCGGAAAGGTCACCGAAGTGCCGGTCTGGATCACCGAGACGAGTGGCACGAAGCGCCGATGGATCTGATCGATGATGGCGCTCTGAGGGGGTTTGCTGGGCAGCTTTCCCGAAGTGGGGGTGGCCGAGATGACCGCATCGGCGATCGGCGCGCCCGCCGGATCCATCACCTGCACGTCCAGCGTTGCCGCGAGGAGCTTGGACGCGAGAAGAAGGAGCAGAAGACCCAAACCAAGCATGGTCCAGCCGAGAGCGAGCCTACGGTCAAAGCTCGAGGGGAGCAGTCGGGCGCGCGCGCGCAGCACGGGACGATGCCCACAGCGCCGATCTGCCCGCCTTCGCGCTTCTTGCTCGAACACCAGACTTCTCCCTGATTTGCCTTGATCCGTGCCGTGACTAACCTGCCGTAAATAACCTGCCGTAACTAACCTGCCAGGACTGATGGTGCGCGACTCTAGCGCCTTTAGCGGTCTTCGATCTGATGCACCATCGGCGCGAGCCGCGCAAGGAGGCGGTTCTGAACCCGATTGGGAATGTCATTTTTTTCCATCGCGATCTGCAGATCCTCGACGAGCGCGTTAAACGCTGCCCGGGTGATATGCAAACCCTCGTGGGAACGCTCCATGGTGCGTCCCGTGTACTGGCAGGGGCCATCGGAGATCTGGCAGATCTGCTCGATGAGCTTCTCGCGAAGTCGCTTCTCCGAGACGTCGACGAAGTAGTCATGGGTGCGCGGATCGGCATGCACCCCCTGCAAGAGATCGTCGACAATCCGTGTGATGCCTTCCTTCTCACCGAGCGACTGATAGAGCGTTGTGTCCGCCGCGTGCGCCGCATTGGCGAGCAGCGTCAAAACGAGCCCGAAACCGAGGGCGAGACCCCAGAATCCAAGGATCCCGATCTTCACCCTGTTCCCAAAGCTGCACAATTGCACAACGTTCCCCAAGCCCCGCGCCCCCGAATGGCGCGCCAGCGCGGTGAACGCGCAAGCCTGCCAAAGGGTCCGTTCGATCTGCATCTGAAGCGACTTCGCTACCACGAAATGATGAGTGAGCAGCCGGAAGTGGTCTCGCACCGCACGCGGCGAAAGTGTGACCAGCTCAGGCCCCACGGTGCTAGAAACTCCAGATCATCCGGCATGAGATGGGTATCGGCACCTTTGCGCCCGAACTGAAGGGCATTGCGCAGAACTGTTTGATCGGCCGAGGCCAAAATGGGTTCGAAGAGGATGGTCTTCGGGTTCGGATCGAGCGGCGCGGCGCGCCTGTCTTGTGCCACCTCAGCGACCTCCTCGTTGGCTGCCCCCTTCGAATGGGCCGTACCCAGGATGTGGATTTCTGCGCTCATTGGGCCCCCCAGGTGGCAAGTGCTGCTGCAGCGATTGGCGCACCCCATTCCTGCAGGAAGTGCCCGCCCTCGGGCACTTCGAGCGGCGCGGGGCAGCCTCGAATGTGTGTGTGAAGTGCGCGCATGACGGGTGGCCCGAGTACCGGGTCCTGCATGCCGATGGCCATGAAGGACCGGCCCGTCCAATCCCGCTGCCAGAAGGTGCGTGCCGCACGCGACACGGCGGCCCCGTCCGCATCAGGATGGTCCGGGACCAGGTTCGGAAAGCGCCTTACGCCCGCCTTATACCGCGCATCCGGAAAGGGCGCGGCGTAGGCCGCCGCCTCTGCGGGACTCAAGGTGGGCACGGCGCGCGCCATCAAGCCGGCAATGTTCAGATCCGGGTGGCCGTTGGAATAGGCGCGCCAGTCCAGGAATCCTTGGCCAAGCGGGACGTCACCAGTCCCCAACGCTGTGTTCATGATCAACACCCGCGCAAACCGTGCCGGCTCGTCCATGGGCAATGTCAGACCGAGTAGCCCACCCCAGTCCTGGACCACGAGGGTGATGTTCGTAAGGTCCAAGGCCCGGATGAATTCCAGAAGCATCTGGCGGTGCCGGCTAAACGTGTAGAAGTCGGGAT
>CAJCID010000246.1 GCA_903970305.1 Rhodospirillales bacterium
TTTTGGTAGCGGCGCAGGCGACAGTGCAATCACGAGCGCGCTAGAGGGTTCTTGGACCACCAACCCGATCCGGTGGGACAATAACTATCTCGAGAATCTTTTTGGTCACGAGTGGGTGCTTACGAAGAGTCCGTCGGGTGCACACCAATGGACACCGAAAGACCCGTCGAAGGCACCGAGTGTTCCGGACGCTCACGATCCCTCAAAGCGCCATCCGCCGATGATGTTCACGACGGACCTCGCGCTGAAGGTGGATCCAAGCTATGCCAAGATCGCACGGCACTTTCATGAGCATCCTGACGAGCTTGCCGAGGCATTTGCCAAGGCCTGGTACAAGCTGACTCATCGTGACATGGGCCCCATTGCACGCTACCTCGGCCCGCTCGTTCCGAAAGAGCCGTTGCCGTGGCAGGACCCCATCCCCGCGGTCAACCATGCCCTGATCGGCGATAAGGATGTGGCCGCCCTGAAGGCCAAGATCCTCTCTTCCGGACTTTCGATCTCCCGACTGGTCGCCACGGCCTGGGCGTCGGCCGCGACCTTTCGCGGCACCGATAAGCGGGGTGGGGCAAACGGCGCGCGCATTCGCCTCGCACCGCAAAGGGATTGGGAGGTGAACGAGCCGGCCCAGTTGGCAACGGTTCTCCAGAAGCTCGAGGCCATCCGGGAGGAGTTCGACAGAGCACAAGCTGACGGCAAGAGGGTCTCGCTGGCAGATCTGATTGTCTTGGGCGGTTGCGCGGCTGTGGAGGAAGCGGCACGTAAAGCCGGCTACACCGTCAGCGTTCCCTTTTCGCCAGGGCGCGCGGATACCTCGCAGGAACAGACCGATGTGCACTCGTTCGCGGTACTGGAGCCCACTGCGGACGGATTTCGCAACTATCTGAGAAAGGGGCAAGAAGGCCGGGCCGCAGAACTTCTGGTCGACCGCGCCAATCTCTTGACGCTGACTGCGCCTGAGATGACCGTTCTCGTCGGAGGACTACGAGCGCTGAATGCGAACTTCGGCCAATCCAAGCACGGTGTTTTTACCGGGCGTCCTGAAACCTTGACCAACGACTTCTTCGTCAATCTCCTCGACATGAGGACCAAGTGGCAGAAGTCCGCAGGTGATGGAGCCGTGTTGGAGGGGCGCGCTCGAGCTTCGGGCGAGATCAAGTGGACAGGTACAGTTGTCGATCTCGTTTTCGGTTCAAACGCTCAGCTGCGAGCCATCGCGGAGGCCTATGCGTCGAGCGATTCTGAGCAGAAGTTCGTGCACGACTTTGTTGCGGCCTGGAACAAGGTGATGAATCTGGATCGCTTCGATCTGGCGTAGATCTGGCGTAGAGTGTCGTTGCACAGCTGCGTTGGGCGCCGGTATATGCCGGGGCCCAACGCGGCTGGGCCGGTTCGGAAGAAACTCGGTGCGAGGTCCGCGCCGCACGTGCTCTTCAAACATCCGCTGCAGCCCATCCCCTCGCCAGGAAAGGTTAGCTTGCAGCTGGACTCCAGCGGACCGTAATCGGGCTGGGAAGGCCTGGCAGCGGCAGCGCGAGTGCCTCGGCTTCGACGGACTCGCGTTCCGCTTTCGAAAGTCGGCGCCATGCGGTCAGCGAGACATCGCTGGCCGAGCGCCGCCACACACCCACGACTTCTCCCTTGACGAGGATGGCGCCAGGCCAGACGCGTGACGTCCAGAGCTCCGATCGCCACGAGGCGTCTGGCACAAGGAGCTCTCGATCGGCCCCCCAGAGAAGATAGTACGCATCGCCGCTGGGCAAGAGCCTTGCCGGCGCGGCGTCGCGGGGCTCTACCCCAAAGGCCGCCTCATCCTCAGCAAGAATCCATCCGTCGCCGCTGGGCGTTCGCACGGGTGTGAGCGTACTGCTCAAGCTCCCGAACGCTGCGTTCGCGGCCGCAGGCCTTATCCCGGCCCAGCGGGCGAACGATCCCACGGTGCCTGGACCGAAGATATGGAGATACCGGCGGGCAAGCTCGATACGGGCGTCGTGCGGATCGACATTGGGTGCCGGCGCGGTCCAGACAAGGGGTTGGCGCGCACCGTCCCAGCGCAGCAGAACTCTGCCCGTAGGTGCCGCATAGCGCAGACTGTTGTGGTGTCTACCCATCGCGTGACCTGCCTCGCCGAAAGGCATGCGGCGGCTATCGAGGAAGCCATGCAGTCGCTCAGCCGTATCGTGCGCCCGGCCGCGCCCGCTGGCGTCGAGCGGCAGGCGCCCCAGCGAAAATACCGCTAGATCCTCTGCCGCCACGACATAGACGTTATATCGAGGGCCCCAGAGCTGAACCAGTGATGGATGCTCCCAGGCCGCTAAATGGGTACCTTCGACTCGCGCATGGATCGACAGCTGCGCCGCGCGGGGCACCGAATCCTGGAGACCGGCCCATGCGGCCCTGCGGAAAGACTTCCCTCCTGCGGGGAGGCGCTGGTTCAGCGAGCCGACTTCCCTCCTGAACGAAAGAACCTGGGGTCGAGAGAGGGTAAGCCGGAAGGTCATGGCGTCCTATTCTCGCCCGAGCGGCCCCGCTCTGGCAAAGTGCAGGGCGCCTAAGGCATGTCTTTTCTCCTGGTCCAAGCGGCGCCGCGCGCGACGTCGGTTATGAGGAGTGGTTTTGGATAGGCCCCAAGCCCGCGGATCTGGGCTGTCAGCGTGCTCTCATGCCCCTTGCGCGAGTGGCACTTCCTTGTGCGCCTCGCTCGGCACATCGGGTCGTCTGCGAGTGCGGCTGCGCTGCCCATCGATCGCCACGGCGGTTTCTCCTTCGACTGTCACGCGTCGCACCACGCGCGCTTGCGAGCCGTAGTCGTTCACGGCGTAGTGCTGGGTCGCGCGGTTGTCCCAGATCGCGACGTCGTCTTGACGCCAGCTCCAGCGCACCGTGTTTTCGAGGGCGATCACCCGGTTCTGCAATACCTCAAAGATCCGCGCCGACTCTGTGCTGGAAAGCCCGGAGATTTTCTTCAGGAAGTGGCCGAGTAGCAAAGCACGTTCGCCCGATACGGGATGGACGTGCACCACCGGATGTTCTGCTTCAAATACCGAGGAGACGAATACCTGTTGATGGTGACGCAGTCGATCGCTATCGATGGCCACCGTACGCTGGGCGCCGTAGTCGTAGTCATTGGAGTGCACGGCCCAAAGGCCCTCGGCAAGCCGTTTGAGTTCGTCAGGTAGGCGCTCGTAGGCAGCAGCCGTGTTTGCCCACACGGTGTCACCCCCGTAGGCCGGGATGGTGACGCCTCGAAGTATTGAAATCTTGGGAAATGCGTCGACGAAGGTGACGTCGGTATGCCATGAGTCGGCACGACCACCGCCTCGCGAAGCGTCGAGTTCGAAGATCCGGGTGCCTTGCCGCGCAGGGACCGTCGGATGCGCAACCGTTCGGCCAAAGCGCGCTCCGAAGGCTTGGTGCTCATCGTCGTCAAGATGCGATTGACCTCGGAAGAACAACACCTTGTATTTCACCAGTGCCAGGTGCAATGCCTCGATCATTCTTGGAGTCGCCTTCGAGCTCAATCTTTGCTCGAGCACTTCGCCACCGATATTTCCTGCGACCCGCCGAATTCTGAGGTCCTCAAATGAGGTGTCGATCGCAGCGGTCTCCGTTGTAGTGCTCACGAGTTGCTCCTAAGAATGTCGGGGCAATCTAGCATGCGAGTCGGTAATCCCGATCTGAGGTTTCGGGATTAGCAAATCCGGTTCGCGCATATCCCCGAAAAGACCGGGGCCTACGCACGAGACTGGATCGCGGAGATTAAGACGGGTCGGAAGCGATGGCTTCGTTCCGGGGCCTCATGGCCCTGAGTCCATGGACTTGGTCTCGATTGGACACGGTCGATCGCGCCGCGTCTGTCCCGGATCGATTCCTGTGAGCGAAGCACTGCCCGCTCGGGCATCGGTTCGCCCCTCCTTCGAAAACCGGTCTTGGTCCGAGCTTCGAAGGGGCGCCGTCGTCCGCCCTGACTAATCGTTGATCTGACTCAGATCGAGGTGCACCGAATCGAAAACGACTGGTGCGAAGACGCCGATCGCCATCACGGCAATCCACGCTGCGAAGGCTACGCGTCCGACTAACTTCTCAATGCGTGTCGAGTTCTTTTGTTCGGTTTCCATGGTGTTCTCCTTCAGGGTTCCAGAGTCGGTGGAGGCGGCGCGTTGGTGCGTCAACCATGGATCGAAGCGTATCGGGTTAGTCAGGCCGACCATTAGGAAGGAAGTCGCAGATTCCTTGGTACTAAGTCACACATCGGGACGGAGGTGATCGATTTCCATCTCAGCTTGGGCGAGGAGAGGGCGCACAACCGCGGCCGATTATTGGAGAACTCGCGCGCCCCTGCGCTAGGCGAGTACCTTCCCGAAAATGACACTCCTGAATTCAGCCAACGCCGCATCGCTCTTTTCGACGCGCGTTCGCAGCAGCGCTCCCTCCCAGCTGTTCAGCACAAAGCGCGCCAACGCCGCGGCCGGGATCTGATCGCTGATCGCACCTTCTTTCTGCGCCTGTGCGATGCAGGTCTCAAAGAAACCGTCCCAGTCTCCGAACTGACGCAACATGCGCTCGCGCAGGAGCTCACTGTGATCGGCAATCTCCGCGCTGAGATTGCCCAACAGACATCCCTTCGCGAATTCGGCTGCCCTGAGGGCCTCAATCCGATCGTCGAAGTAGCCTTTTAGTCGTACCAGTGGCGGAACATTGGCCTCGCCGAGGATCGCGCGAAGTTTCTCCTGGTTGCGCTCGAAGTACGCGTCAAGCACCTCTGCTCCGAACGCTTCCTTGCTGGGAAAGTGATTGTAGAAAGAGCCTTTCGGTACGCGGGCTTCCTCGACGATGCTCTGGATACCGGTTGCGGCATATCCCTGAGCGTGCAGTATCCGTAGGCCCGCCTGGACCAGGTCGGAGCGGGTGTTGGACTTAGGCTTCGGGCCGCGTCGAGAGGCGCTAGAGGGCAACTCATTTCTCCTTGACAAATACAAGACGACCGGTCATATTGAGATTATCGGAATAGGGGGAGCATGTCAAGAATGACCGGTTTGTGGTGTGCGGTTCTTCCGTGGCGCGCACCTCGTTCTAATCGACATCGCGACTGACCCGACAGCCGACAGCCGAAAGGACCTGACGATGAATACCGCCGAACCCACACACGAGCTTCAATGGGACGTACTCTCGATAAGGCGTCCAGGGCTTAGCCGAGATGTGCCCCCAGGAAAGGAAGATCTGATGTGGGTGGCGAACTCCACAACGCTCATCCATGGCCAGACCGACGCCATCCTCGTGGACACTTTCTTAACGATCGAGCAATCGCAAAGGCTGCTTGAGTGGGTCGCGGCCAGCGGCAAGAACCTGAAGGCGATCTACATTACGCACGGACACGGCGACCATTTCTTCGGTCTCGCGCCCCTCCATGGAGCGGTTTCCCAACGCTCGTGCGGTTGCCACTCCAGCGGTTGTTCTGGCCATGCATGAGCATCTATCGCCAACATCGATCGATAACTTCTGGAGAAGGCTTTTCCCCGGCCAGATTGCCGAGCGACTGCTGGTCGCTGAACCCCTGGAGGACGGCGAACTCGAGCTCGAGGGGCATCGACTGGTTGCGCTAAATGCCGGGCACACCGATACGGCACAATCCACATGCTTATACGTTCCGTCGATTGGGCTCATCTGCGGGGGCGATGCAGTCTACAACGGCATACACCCTTACCTGGCCGAGACTGACACCCAGAGCCGGCTTGAGTGGATTAAGACGCTCGATCAGCTTGAGTCGCTTCGTCCGCGCGCGGTGATCGCCGGGCACAAGGTACCCGAGCACGATGATAATCCAGGCGTCATCGCCGAGACGAGGCGGTACCTTCGTGATTTCAACCGCTTGGACACCATCACAAAGAACTCGAGCGAACTCTACCAGGCCATGCTGGAGATCTATCCCGAGCGTGCGAATCCGGGCTCGCTTTGGAGCGCGGCACACACCGCGAAAAAACAGACCTAGCGTCCATTCCATCGACCATCGATTGGGCTACCCGCTTGAAGGAGATTATCGACAATGCGCCACATCCTCATTCCCATTGCTCTTGCTGTTTCGACTCTCTTCTATGGATCAGTCGCAGCCGCCCCGGCCCTTTATCGCGATCCGCTGGACCGTCAGAGCTTGGATAAGATCAGCTCCCAGTTCAGCCGGTTGATGGATTTGGCCAATCAGCACGATCTGAAGGCTTTGCATGGGATGTTCTGGCAGTCCCCTTCAGCCCTTCTGGTCGCCAAAGGCGCGATCCCTTCCGAAGGCAACTGGGCCGGTTACTGGGGCAACGAGGCTATCGATCAGAAGCTGCACGATATCGCCACATCAGGGCCTGTTGTCCTGAAGCCAGACTTCACTAAGCTCAAAGTGGTGGGCCTAACTCATGACCTCGCGGAATCCTATGCGCCGCTCGATATCACGGTCTCCTATGCTGGCCAGGATGGAACGCCCAGACCGTTTCTGTTGATCATCAACTGGATCAGGGTCCGAAAGGAATGGAAGGTCGCCTCGGAGATCATTCTGCCGATCCCTCCCGTACCTGCGGGCAAGGGTTAGCTCCCGATCTTCGCGACTTCCGGGGCGACGAACTCTTGCCTGAGCCTAGTCTTCTGCTCCATCGGAGGCGCCGAATGCGGGGGGATCGCCCGCGCCTTGCCAGCCATCTCTGTAAGCCCAGCACCAGCGAGCATCGCCGGCACAATCCAAAGCGCCTCGGGATTCGCAAATCCAATCGAGGTTATCGCTGATCCTGGGCAGTAGCCCGCAAGCCCCCAACCGATACCGAACAGGACCGCCCCGGCTATGAGCGGTAGATCAACCTTCTTCGCGCTTGCCAGGTGGAAGCGCGTGTCCAGCAAGGGGCAGGGCTCGCGCAGTTCGAAGTGAAAAAAGGCTGTCGCGACGATGACTGCGGCACCCAGCACGAAAATGATCGGTCAAGTTGCCCACGCCGTTGGCGTGAAGGCGCAAACCGGCGAGTCTGCCTGGATTCCACATTCCCCAGATCCACTGGCACTGGCTCATCGATATGTCAGGCAGCGCCTCCGCGATCGCCGCTTGTCCGCTAAGTGACCCACACCTCGCTCTATGACGCGACCCTATTAATCGGGACCGTGGCGGCTGCCGTCTTCATCGACATCGGGTTCGCGATCCTGATTGGGGTCGACCTGTCCTTCTGCTGGTATTTGCCGCGTGCCGGAACACTGAAGTCCACCGAACTTGTTGTGTCGTCCGAGCGAGTCGTGCGGAAGCGTCAACCATCGGATCCGCCCAATTTGCGCTCCCCGCTCGTCGCAACGCAGTGTGCCGCTCGGCGGGCACGCCCGCAAGGAGTGTGGTCAGGCGCGAATGAGGATCACCCAAACGATCGCGCCACCAATCAGTCCGTCGAGCGGTGAAGCGCTTCGCGGAAGGATATGCCCCGGTCCGGGAATGCTCACCAGGGGGAAAATGTTCTTGACGAGGACTTCCCGCAGTGAAGTGCGTGCAATGAGATGGGAAATCGATGTGCCGCAATAGGGGTGCGCACGCTAACCCCGCTGTCAGCGGAGGGGCCCTGGCTAGCCTCTAATGGCTAGATTTGTTTCGCCATGCCGCCACGGACCGCAACAACACTGTGAGAGCCTCTCTGTTCAATTTCATGGGAGACAGGTCGCATGGGGGTCGCGCAGAAAGTATCGATTTGGGCACTCCAATCCAGTTTGATCGCGGGATGTCTATTCATCACCACAGCAGTATCGGCGCAGACCTTTAGTTTCAATGCCGGAGACATCGTTGTTAGCGTCGAGGGTAACGGTTCAGGAACGGGCGCCTACACGGATAATCAGGCGGCGCCGCTGACGCTGGACCAGTTCTCGGTCAATGGCACGACCAGCGCAACAGCGGCAGGGTCGCTAATGCTGCCTCAGACCGCGAGCGGATTGAACTACGCGATCTCAGGAGAATACGGTTCGTCCTCGGAGGGAACACTCCAACTCTCGGGTAATGGCCAGTATCTGACCATCATGGGGTATGGAGTGAACGCGACAACCTTCAATGCGAATCCGGGAACGGTAGGGGGGGTGCCGGGCAATGCTGCGCTGGCTCAATCCCTCTCGAGTTCGGTGCCCCGAGTCATCGCGCTGATTTCGGCCAACGGTACCGTTGATACCTCTACCGCACTGACGACCGTTTTCAATGGGAACAATCCCCGCAGCGTTTACACGGTCAACGGCACATCATTCTACATCTCGGGACAAGGCACCTCGCCGGACAATACTGCTGGCGTGTTCTACGTACAGAAGGGCAGCTCTACGGCAACTGCAATTACTGGCTTGGACACGTCCAGTGGTACCAGCAGCCAGGATACAAGGACCGTCATGGTCTACAACAACCAGTTGTACGTTTCAGTCGATTCGAAGGCGGGCTCTGGGAACAATCGGGATTACATCGGGACCTTAGGAACGGCCGGGGCGCTTCCCACCTCATTGGCGAACGGCGGAAACGGGCCCACGCAACTGACTGGATTTGGCACCAGCGCAACCGGGAAGCTGACAATCACGAGCGGAGCAAACGGCAACGGAAATGGGCTGAACGCTGGGAATGCTATCAACCTGAGTCCGGAGAACTATTTCTTCGCAAACTCGACAACCCTCTACGTAACAGACAGCGGTGATCCCAAGAACAATTCGAACTGCTCGGGATCGAGTTGCGTATCAATCGGCGATGGGGGCTTGCAGAAATGGACGCTGAACACGGCGACCAATACCTGGGGCCTCGACTACACGCTCGCCAGCGGACTTCACCTCGTGAGCAATCAGAATGGTACCGCCACCACGGGGACATCGGGTTTGTACGGCCTTACCGGAGAGGTTGTGGGGGGAAACGTAGAACTCTTCGCAACCAACTACACATTGGGCGATACCGATCAGACCTACCTATTTGGCATCACAGACACCCTCGCCGATACGACCGCGTCGCAGGCCGCTGGCGAGTCATTCACCACGCTGGAAACGGCGACGGCGGACGAGACCTTTAAGGGAGTCTCGTTTGCTCCCAGTGCAACACCCCTTCCCGCCGCCGCCTGGTTGATGCTTTCCGGCCTGGGTGGACTAGGGCTCCTCGGTCGGAGAAAGCGCCCCGCTGCGTGATCGATCGCAGAGGGCCGCGACGCGTGTACTCTGGGCCTTTGCGTTTCCCTGGTGGCTTCCGCCCCTAAGTTAAGGGCGCTTCAGCTCCCCGATGCCGCCCATCATGGCTGTGCTCCTCGCGTGGATGATGAGGGTGGATGCCTCAGCGTTCAACATCGGTGAAGGTGCCGCGTGTGTGTGTTGTCATCGCGGACGCGAACCGCCAGGAGCTAGAAAGTCAAGTTCTTCGGCAGTGACAGTGCCGTTGGTGCGACCAGGGTAGCTGAGCCAGGTCAATGCGATATTCGTCTCGCGGATGATATCTTCAGCTTCAATCCGAGTTCCGTCCTCGAACTCCATTGCACCTGTGGTATGTGCGTCATTGATCAGGGTTAGGTCGTAGCCGCGATCCAGGGCGCCATAGGCGGTAGCACGTATGCACCAATTGGTGGCAGCTCCCGCCAGCACAATATGGCTTGCTCCAAGTTTGGCGAGCTCTTCTTCAAGCGCGGTCCCTTCGAAAGAAGAGTTGTAGTGCTTGTGGAGCACGGGCTCGTGCTCTGCCGGCGCCAGTTCTGCCACCCACTGCCAATCCGGGCTTCCGTCTACCAATTCTTCGCTCGAGTGTTGTACCCAGATCACGGGTACCTCTTGGGCACGGGCTTGGTGAACGGCACGTGACACATTACTGATGATCCGTGAGCGATCCCATGCGTCCTTCATTACGCCAACCTGAACGTCAACGACCACCAGCACTTTCTTATCGCCTCCGCGAACCGTTGCCATAGTGACCACCTCGGCTAAATTGCATTGATATCTGCTCTAGAAAAAAGTTTGCGGCATCTGTCCTTGGCGTTCTCTCTCTGTTGTGGAACTCTACTAGCGACTTGGATCGGTCGCAGAACATTCGTTGGAGTGGACCAGATGTCTAGGGCCTGCCCCTAGAATCGTCGCGATATCTTGGCGTTCAGCGAGAAGCCTGACGACGTCCAGATGATCATCTCGGTGGAAGTAAATCGAGAGCACAGGAAAATGGTTCATATGGCCCACTCTCCAGCTCGGAAGTCTTGCAATGTCCAGCACCTTCCCGAATACCGGTGAGCCGATTGCAGGTTGCCGTTCAGTTAGATCCAAGGCGACCGCTCGACCAGACTCTCGGCAGCCGCCGAACCCGCATCTTGGATACCCTTCGGCGGCTCTGCTACAATCTGCCCCTCGGATAGCGCCACGATGTATCGGAGAGGTGGCAGAGTGGTCGATTGTACCTGACTCGAAATCAGGCGAACACGCAAGTGTTCCGAGGGTTCGAATCCCTCCCTCTCCGCCAGAGCATAAGCATCCATGCGGGTTCCCAAGGACTGTTCTCCCCAACCCACGTTTCAACCTACGCCTCAGACGTCGCTACCAGGTTTTGCGGCCGCATAATCTCATCGGCGCGCGCGCCTGAGCAAACTGCAGGCCTCGGGGGAGCCGCTGCCGATCAATGATCGGTCGGACTACGCGAGGGTCTATCCCCGCGCGTGCGGGGGAGCCTTAAATGCCTTCAGGGTAATGTAGTCGGCCAGGGGTCTATCCCCGCGCGTGCGGGGGAGCCCAATGTACGTCATTAACCGGAAGGGCCCGCAGGGGTCTATCCCCGCGCGTGCGGGGGAGCCTGTGAGGCAATTCCTTGAAACAGGCGACCCTAGGGTCTATCCCCGCGCGTGCGGGGGAGCCATCCGCCGGACCGCATCCTCGTCCATAGCGGGGGGTCTATCCCCGCGCGTGCGGGGGAGCCGGGTTCAGGTCACGCCAATTGCGGTAGGCGGTGGGTCTATCCCCGCGCGTGCGGGGGAGCCGCTACCAGATTAGAGCAGGTTTTGTGCCAGTAGGGTCTATCCCCGCGCGTGCGGGGGAGCCTACGACGACTGGGTCGAGATCCACCACGTCGAGGGTCTATCCCCGCGCGTGCGGGGGAGCCAGCAATACCGGCATTGAGTACAAGGCCGCACAGGGTCTATCCCCGCGCGTGCGGGGGAGCCTTAGTGGGTGAATCTCATCCCAGCAACTCCAGGGGTCTATCCCCGCGCGTGCGGGGGAGCCTGCTGGATCGAGCGGTCTCGACCGCGTGCCACGGGTCTATCCCCGCGCGTGCGGGGGAGCCTACGTCTTGGTGTCGTTCAGGCGCACCTCCCACGGTCTATCCCCGCGCGTGCGGGGGAGCCTCGTCCGTCACCTACCTGAAGCGGTACACGCTGGGTCTATCCCCGCGCGTGCGGGGGAGCCCAGCAGCAGGGTTTTATGCACTGCCGCCACAAGGGTCTATCCCCGCGCGTGCGGGGGAGCGAGCTTTCGTCAAGTTTTGTGTATGGCGGTCATTGATCAGGCGGCGGCGAGCTGCTGATCTTCCTGCTTTACACCG
>CAJCID010000247.1 GCA_903970305.1 Rhodospirillales bacterium
TCACCATCATCCTGGTGTGCTTTGCCTTTGGGCTTTGCAGCTGGCACGCCCATCGCTTTCAAAGGACGGTGCGGCCGATTCTCACTGTGCTCCTTGCCGGCTCGATCGCTTTTGGAGTGCTCGAACCGACACTCGCGATCCATCAGGAGATCTCTCTCGAACTCGCTGGAGCGTGGCGTGGATTGACCAATCACAAGAATGGGCTCGGAGCCCTGGCCGGCTTCGGGCTCATATTCTGGGTCCATGCCGGTCTGTCCAACGAGGTCGGGCTCCTGAGGGGGAGTGCGGGCGTGCTCCTTTCATTATGTTGCCTGGCGCTCTCGCGAAGCACGACCGCGCTCCTCGCGAGCGGAGGGGTGATCGCACTCCTGATCGTGCTGATGCGCTGCCCGCAGGCGCTAAGACCCCAGTTGCCGCACTGGGTCGTGGTGTTGGCGATCGCGCTTGCCCTCTATGCAGGAGCGGTGCTGCACGTACTTCCGGGTCTGGACACCCTTATCGCACCGCTCACCGAATTGAGCGGAAAAAATACCACCCTCACCGGGCGCACGACGATCTGGTCGATCCTGGGTGAGCACATCAGTCACCATCCGCTTTTCGGAACGGGCTATGGCGCCTATTGGACTCCAAGCCCCGTGGTCGGTGCAGAATCCTATCAATTTGTCGCAGAAAACCGGTTCTTCTATCCGGGCTCGGCGCACAACGGGTATCTCGAGATCGTCAACGATCTCGGGGCTGCCGGTCTGGTGTGCCTACTGGCCTATCTCGTCACCTACCTGCGCCAGGCGCTGCGCCTGCTGCGCATCGATCCGAGCCAGAGCGCCCTCTATCTGGCTCTGTTCTTTGAGCAGGTGATCACCAATATGTCTGAGACGCATTGGTTTAGCGTGCTGAGCGTCGACTTTGTGATTCTCACTCTCGCGACGACTGCGCTCGGCCGTGGTCTTCTCGAATTCAAGTTCGAGCGGGTGTTTGGCCAGCCGCAGCACACCGCGCTCCCCGTGGCATCGGGAACGCCTCGACATGTGGCGGAACCCGAGGCGCCCTTCGCGCCCACGGCGCGCTGATCCGGTGCGCTCAACCATGGATCCTTCGTTGAAGGCGGGGACCCAGATTCCATCGCTCGATGGGATCCGGGCGCTCGCCGTGTCGCTCGTCTTTCTTGCTCATAGTGGTCTTGACCGATTCGTTCCCGGAGGCATGGGGGTGACGATCTTCTTCGTCCTGAGCGGATATCTCATCACCACACTCATGCGGATCGAGCACACCCAGACCAGGGGTCTGAGCTTTCGCGCCTTCTATCTGCGTCGATTGCTGCGCTTGATGCCCCCGCTACTCATCGTTGTGGGAGCCGCTTTGCTCTTTAGCACATGGGGCTGGGTGGGCGGCCATTTCACACCGCTTGGCCTGCTCTCGACACTCCTGTACTTCGGAAACTACTACGACATCACCCACGACTTCGAGGGGATTCCTGCCGGTCTGGGTGTTCTCTGGTCCTTGGCCATCGAGGAACATTACTATCTTCTCTATCCACCACTGGCCGCCCTTCTGCTCGGATTGGGCCGATTGGCGTGGTCCGTATCGGTGCTGTCCCTGCTGTGCGTGGCGAGTCTGGGCTGGCGGGTCTGGCTCGTCCATCACGGCGCATCAGAAGCCTATCTCACCATGGCAACCGACACCCGCGTTGATGCGATCCTCGCGGGATGCATCTTGGCCCTGTGGCACAATCCCTGGCTCGATCCGGTATCTGCCCCGAATCGCGCCCGCGACACCTGTCTCGCGCTCGTCTGTATCGGACTCGTTCTTTGGACCTTGCTCGATCGGGATCCCGTCTTTCGACTCACGCTCCGCTATACCGTGCAGGCCGCTGCGCTCGCACCGCTCATCTATCTTGCCGTGGCCCGCTCGCGCCAATGGCCATTTCGTTGGCTGAATTCGCGACCTCTCGTCTATCTGGGGAGTGTCTCCTACACGATCTATCTCGTGCACCACATGATCTTGCTGGCACTCCCTCGCCTCTGGCCGCACGCGAACGAAATCCTCGAGGCCATCGGTAGCGCCCTCATCACCCTGCTCGCGGCCGAGCTCATGCGCCGCTCGGTGGATGTTCCCTTTGCCAAACTCAGGCGCCGCCTGCACCGCAGATGGATCGTAGCCCCAAGGGCTGTGGCACCGCTGGCAGCGTTGTCCCGATGAGTCCGGCCGATCTCGTGACCCCCCATGATGCTCCTCCTGAGGTCGCGCTTCAGGCGATTTTGGATCACGGCGGCCCGATCCTGCTCGACCTCGACGAGACGCTCTACCTCAGCAACTCGACCGAAGACTATATCGATTCGACCCATCCACGGCTTGCGGCCCTGATCCTCATGCGACTTCTCGATCTGGTCGGCCCATGGCGGTGGACCGGTGGCGAAACCACGCGAGACGTCTGGCGTGTCCGCTCGATCTCGATTCTCTTTCCATGGACCAGCGCCCGGTGGAACAAAGAGGTGTTACAGCTTGCCGGCCAATACACCAATCGGCCTTTGCTATCGGCCCTAAAAAGTGTCCCCACAACCACGATCATCGCCACGAGCGGGTTTCGACCCATTGTGGTGCCGCTCGTCGCCGCACTGGGCTTGCCCAAGGTCCAGATCATTGCCGCACGCGTGTCGAGCTTCACCGATCGTAGAGCCGGCAAGCTGCATCTGGCGCTCCAGGCGCTCGGTGAGAGTGCAGTGCGTAGCGCGCTGGTTCTGACCGATTCGGCGCAGGATATCCCCCTCTTGGACGCCTGCGCGCTGCCGCTACGCACCGTGTGGCCGGAGGCCCGTTATCGCAGCGCATTGAGCGGGGTCTATCTCCCCGGCCAATATCTAAGCCAGATCAAGCGCCCCGGCGAGCGCTATATCGTGCGCGCCATCCTGCAGGAGGATTTCGCCCTGTGGATACTGAGTTCGGTCGCGCTTGCAGCACTGCCTCTGACCCATGTGCTCGGACTTCTGCTGCTGCTCCTTTCGTTTTGGGCGATCTATGAACGGGGCTATGTCGACAATGATCTCATCGCCGAACGTTTTGAGAGCGATCCCAAGCTCACCAGCCAGTTTCGATCCGTCTCGGTGGCGACTCCTGCCGTGCAACCCTGGATTTGGGCACTCGTTATCGGCGCCTTGGCGATTGTCCTACTGCGCTACCCGAGAACGCCAACACCGGCTGACGGGGTGGTCTGGATCGGTGTCCTCCTGGCGACCCACGCTTGGTTCTGGCTCTACAATCGCATGGACAAGGGCACGCGCGTTTGGATGTTCGCGGGACTTCAGTTCGCAAGAAGCGCTGCCTTTGTCGCACTGGTCCCCATTGAGCCCGTCGGGGCGATTGCGCTGGGCTCTCATGTGCTCGCCAAATGGGTCCCCTACTACATCTACCGCACAGTCGGAAGGGAGTGGCCCGGGGCGCCCTTTCATCTCTGCCGGCTGCTCTTTTTTGTCGTACTGTCCTTGATCCTTGGCGTGTCCCTCGGATTTGAGCGCGTCACGGACACGACCGCCCTGGCCCTTTGGGCCTGGAGTCTCTACCGCGCCCGACACGAACTCGCCACGGCAGTACAGTCCATCCGCAGGCTCGATCGCTAATCTCCTCCGGGAGCTTTGATGAACATCAGCATCTGTCTTGCAACCTATCGTCGGCCCGAGCGGCTGTCCCTCTTGCTCGAGGATCTGGTGTCCCAGGAGATGGTCCCGGGCGAACTCGTGATCGTTGATAACGACCCCTACGGGAGCGCAGCTTCAGTCGTCGAGCGGCGCAGGCTCCTTGGCACGCCCTTCCCGATCCACTATGAAATCCAGCCAATACAGAACATCTCTTTGACCCGCAACCGGGCCGTCGCCCTGTCGAGCGGCGAGTGGATTGCCTTTGTTGACGATGATGAACGCGCACCTTCCCGGTGGCTTCGGGATCTGAGCCGGGCTGCGGTCCGCTTCGAGGCGGATTGTGTGTTGGGCCCAGTGGTGCCCGTGTTACCCGATCGCACTCCGAGTTGGATCCGTTCGGGGACCTTCTATGACTGGCCTCGGCTCCCCAGTGGTTCCATCGTTGCGGCCAATCGGCTCCGCTTCGGAAATGTTCTGATCCGCGGAGCATGGCTTCGGGATACTGACCGGCCCTTTGATCCCGACTTTGGGCGAACGGGGGGCGAGGATGGTGATCTGCTGACCCGGCTTGTCCGAGCTGGATTGCGCGTCATCTGGTGTGACGAAGCGATCGTCTACGAGCCCGTCATGCCAAACCGGCTGACGCTGCGTTGGCTCCTCTTGCGCTCGATGCGTGGCGGCCAGGATTTCGCCCGTCACAAGATGAACGGCCGCTTCGGTCCGCTTTCGATCACCGGTCGATTGGCCTTTTTCATGCGTGCACTGCTGCAAGCAGCACTCGCCGGCGGACTCGCTTTGCTGTCGTTCCCGCGCGGCAGGCATCGTGCGGCCTTCTGGCTGCTGAAGGCATCAGCCAACCTCGGGAAGCTTTCGGTCTTTGCCGGCGCTGCCTATGAGGAGTACGGCGGAAAGATCCCATGATCCTGGCTGCGCTCACCATCTGGGTGGTTCTGGCTCTGCCGAGTCTCATGATGAGCGCCTATCTGCTGGTTCTGACGCTCTTTTCTTACGCAGCATCGGCGCCCCCTCCTGCGCGGGAACGCTTGCGCTTTGACATCGTCGTTCCAGCACATGATGAAGCCGGCACGATCGAAGGGGTTCTCGCGAGCCTCGCCCTGCTGGACTGGCCCAAAGAGGCCTATCGGGTCTTGGTGGTTGCCGACAACTGTGCCGACGCCACTGCCCTCATCGCCCGGAACCTGGGTGCCCACGTCTTGGAGCGCTGGGACCCCCTGCGGCGTGGCAAGGGCTATGCACTTGCACTGGCCTTTCAGGAGAGTATCCACTTTGGATGGGCCCGCGCTGTCGTCGTCGTGGATGCCGACTCAAAGGTCTCAGCGAATCTGCTCGATGCGATCGCTACTCGACTGGAATCGGGCAGCGACGCGGTCCAGGTTCACCATGGCGTACTCAATGCACAAGACTCCTGGCGGACACGCCTCATGACCATCGCCTTTACCTGCTTTCATCGGCTCCGTTCGCGCGCCCGTGAACGATTACATCTTTCCTGCGGCATCCGCGGCAACGGCTGGTGCGTGACGCACAAGCTTCTCTCGGAGATTCCCTTCGAGGCCCATAGCCTGGCTGAAGACATCGAATTTGGGATTCAGCTTGGGCTCGCCGGATATCGCGTCCACTATGCAGACGAGGCCTGGGTCAACGCTCTGATGGTCTCAAGCGATGCGGCGGCGAGCACCCAGCGCGAGCGTTGGGAACGCGGACGCCTTGAGCTCATCAGGACAAGGCTTTTCCCGCTGCTGCGGCGTGCCGCTAGGCAGCGTAGCGCGGTGTGCCTGGACTTGGCACTCGATCTTCTGATCGCGCCCCTGTCCTACCTGGTCCTCTTAGACGTCGCGCTCCTCCTCCTCGCGGCATTCGCGAGAATCGCTGAGCCGAGACTCGCCATTTCGTTCGGACCCGGGATCGCTTGTGGGCTCTGTATCGTCCTCTACGTCATGCGCGGGTGGCAGATGAGCGGGATCGGGCTCATCGGTCTCATCGACCTCTTCCATGTTCCCTCGTTCATCCTTTGGAAGGTGCTCCTGATTCTGCGTGCCCACGATTCAGCGGAATGGGTGCGTACCAAGCGCGAGCTGCCGTGAACGAGAGGCGTCGTCGGATCATCAAATTAGGTTATCTCCTGACGAGTGCCATTGGCAGCCAGGCGGTCCTCTCGGGCGGCAGCTTCGCTGCGGGCCTGATCTTGATCCGCGGGACGACCACGGCCCAGTATGGATTCTACGTCTTGGCGACGAGTGCCTTGATCTTCGCGGTCTCATTGCAGAACGCCTTCTTTAATCCCCCCTTGGCCAGGCGCCTGACCGGGCTCGACCAAGCCGGCCGCAGTGCACTGGTCGGCGCCCTTTATCGCGAGCAAAGGCGCCTCTTGCCCAAGGTAAGTGGCATCTCGGCGTTGCTCGTCATCGGACTCTGGACGTTCCACGTCTTCGATCGCCAGACCGCCTTGTTGATACTGGTCTCGATCGCGACGTCGCTGACCGTGCTGCACCGCGAGTACTTTCGCATGGCGCTCTACGCTTCCCGTCGCACGCTGCCGATCCTCGCTGCCGATATTGCCTATATCACTGTCCTCATTGCCGGGATCGCCTTGTCCCAGTACACGATCGCGCCCGCATTCTTTGCGGTGACGAGCCTCGGTCTAGCCGCCGCGGTCAGTGGCCTCATGCTCTCCCGGTCGCAAGGACAGATCGAGCCCTTGCGCTTGGATGGGAATCCGCACATCCTGCGCGAGATCGCACCGGTATCACTTTGGTCCTCAGTCGGTGCAGCGGTCCACTGGTCGTTCAGTCAAGGCTATATCTATCTGGTCGCAGCCACGCTCGATGTCAACGCCGTCGCCGCCATCGCGGCCACCCGTCTGCCGATGATGCCCATGAATCTGATTGCCAGCGGCATCGGCGCAATGATGCTGCCGCTGGCCTCGAACTGGCTGCATCATCATGGCCCGAAGGCGCTCTGGCGCCGACTCAGCCTGCTTGCCTTGGGCTTGGCCTTCTCGACCATCGGCTATTTCCTGTTACTCTGGCTCGCGCGCGATTGGATCTTCTCCGAGGTCCTCAAGAAGCAATTCGCGCAACGCGATGAGTTGTTGCTGCTCTGGGCAGGCATCGTCTTATTGGTCGTCATCCGCGATCAACTCGCCTATCTGCTCGCCGCCCAGGGCCGTTTCCGGGCGTTGACTTCCATCACCGCAGTCTGTGCGGCCGTGTCGCTTGCGACAGGCTATGCCGGCATGCAACGCTTCGGTCCGCCCGGCGCCCTCGTGGGTGTCTTGGTCGGGGAGTTACTGAATCTGACGGGCATCGTCTCCCTGTCCTTTCGAAGAGGCGCTCCTGCAGCTTCGGCGATGGCCTAGCGGATCGACCGAGCTCGATGGATACTGCACACGGCAGGTGAATCGAGCGATGCCCTAGGATGAGCGTTTCGCATCCTCGTCGACCGGTAGGAAGCACAATGCCAGTTCCTGGTTGAGCTCGGTGCAGCTCAGAAGCTCGTGCGGGCCTTCTTGGACGCGCGCGATGTGTGTCCCCACGCGAATCCGCTCGCTCGCCTCGACCGTGATCACACCTCCCTCAGC
>CAJCID010000248.1 GCA_903970305.1 Rhodospirillales bacterium
ACGCTGCATTCGGCCAAGGGTCTGGAATTCGACGCTGTCTTCATCACGGGGCTTGAGGAAGGCCTGTTCCCACACGAGAACAGCACGGCCGAGCAGGATGGCACGGAGGAGGAGCGCCGACTAATGTATGTCGCCATCACCCGGGCCAGGCAGCGCCTCTATCTGAGCTTCTCGCAGACGCGCATGTTGCACGGCCAGACGCGTTACAACATGAAGTCGCGCTTTTTCGAGGAACTGCCGCAAGGCGCCCTGAAGTGGCTCACGCCGCGCATGGGCCAGTCAGGATTTCGCACCGCGCGCAGTGGGTACTCCGGTGCCAGCGCGTGGGCCGACGACACTCTGCCTGCCGTGTCCAATGCCCCTCGATGGAGCGAGGTGCGGCGTGCCGAGGAGACGGGTTTTCGCATCGGGCAAAGCGTAGCGCATGCCAAGTTTGGCGAGGGTGTCGTCATCAAGCTCGAGGGCAGCGGCAGCGATGCGCGCGCGACGATCAATTTCGGCAAGTCAGGCATCAAGGTGCTCGCCCTGGGCATCGCCAAGCTCACGGCGGCCTAGACCGTCGCCCGCGAGGCTAAGGCGGGGTCTGGGGCACCACCCCGCTGTCGACGAATACCGTGCTGTAGGACGGGTAGATCGAACAGTACACCACCGAGACGATGACCAGCATGAGCGGAATGCCCACCACCAGAGCACCGCTGCCCAACCCCAGGAGATTGAGCACGATTCCCGCTCCCGCCAGCGCCACTGTGGCGGCCACGAACCAGCCAAGGCCATAGGCGAGAAAGGCCGACAGATTGCGCCAGACAGCGGCGGTGCTAAAGAACAGTGCCTTGAAGACCGGCATCCGATGCCAGGCGATCAGCACCGGTGCATACCAGAAGGCGAGGTAGACCGGCAGGGTGGCGAGAACATTGACCACCGATGCGGTGAGGTAATCGAACGCCTCTGCCGGAGGAACCTTGGTCAGATCGAAATTGCCGTTCGCATCGACCGCAGCAGTCAGGGGCTTGGGGGCGACGACGAGGTAACTGACCGCGAGGATGAGACCGATCTGCAGCAGTCCCAGAGCGAACAGCGTGAAGGTGGTGCGCCGGTCGATGCGAAAGGCCTTGATGAGGACCGTGGGATAAATCGGCGAGCCTTGCAGGGCGGTGCGGCTGGCTTCGATGAATCCGATCGATAGGCCCGGTATGAAGGCAAGTAGAAAGACATTGGCGGCCTCGGCGATGAATCGTGCGGCGGTTTCAGGAAGAACGGCGCTTGCCCACTGACCCAAGAGGTCTGCTCCCAACATCGCCACAAGCAACACGAAAATGTAGGTCGCAAGCAGGGTCGTGTAGTTGATCGGCTGCAGTCGGAACAGCCGCCAACCCGCGGGTATCCACGCGAGTCCTTGGGCCGCCGTGAGCTTGGCCACGCGCATCAGGAAGGCAAGTTCGGTAGGCCCAGGGAGGTCGGCTCGCGTCTTAGGCTGAGGATTCTCTGGAAATGGGTGGGATCGTGCGGGGTCAGCAGGGTCGCCGGACGAGGGCAGTGGATGTCCCACAGCCGGGACAGCCAAAAGCGGAACGCCGCAGCGCGCAGCATCACCGGCCAGATCCTGAGTTCGGCGGGCACGAACGGTCTTCTTCTAGCGTAGGCCGCAAGCAGCGCCTGGGCGCGATCCGCGATGAAGCGCCCGCTCGCCTGCTCGATGCACCAGTCGTTGACGGCCACGGCGACATCGAAGAGCCACGCGTCGCATCCGGCAAAGTAGAAGTCGATGAAGCCCCCGAGAACGTCACCCTCGAAGAGCGCATTGTCGCGAAACAGATCAGCATGGATCGGGCCGCTGGGCAACTGCCCGATTGCCGGGGGAAGGTGTTGCTGCTGAAAGGCGAGTTCGTCCGATAACAGTCCTGCGGTCGCTTCATCGAGATGAGGCAGGACCTCGGGTACGGTCCTGGTCCACCAGCTGAGCCCGCGCAGATTTTCCTGGTGCAGCCCGAAGTCGCTGCCCGCCTCGTGCATCGCGGCCAGCGCGGTCCCTGCGAGCGCACAGTGCGCTGCGTCAGGCTCCGGGATCCAGCGTCCGGGTAGACGCGTCACAAGCGCCGCGGGCTTGCCACACAGCGGCCGAAACAATTCTCCAGAGAGTGCCGCGATGGGTTTGGGGCACGCCACGCCCTTATCGGAAAGATGACGCATCAATTCCAGATAGAAAGGGAGCTCGGCAGCCGAGAGACGCTCGAATAGCGTGAGGACGAATCTCCCCTTCTCCGTCGTCAGGAAGAAGTTGGTGTTTTCGATTCCTGCGGCGATACCGGCGAACTCGAGGACCGCGCCCAGCTCATAGGCGGCGAGCCAGTCTTCGAGTGCATCGGTCCCGACCGGCGTGAAGACCGCCATGGGTTCCTGGGTTCAGTGGGTGGTTCGCAGCGCTATCAGAACTCGAAGAGCACCCAATGCGGCGGATGGACTTTCTGTCCAGCCGCGTCGTCGGCATGATCAGGCAAGGTGATAAACGAGCCGTTGCCTTCCTGGTCGAGCATCGTGTAGGGCGGTCCGATTTTCGGTGTGACACGGATCGCGTAGAGCTTGCCGTGCACACGGTACTCCTCGATCTTGTTGTCACCGTCCTGGCGCGTCGTGACCACGGGCTCATTCGAATTCTGGATGTTCGCTCCTCCCTCGGGTGGGGGCGGCACATCGGGCAGGGGTTCAAGCTTCGGAGGTTTCTCGAGCGGATTCGGTTGCTGGCCCATCGCGGGCGCCAAGAGGAATCCTGCGGCCAGCGCCAAGGCCAGGTGCCTGGCAAGCCGGGTTGTACTAATGAACACGGAAATCTCCTAGAGATAGAGCATCAGTTCACGTTCAGAGGCCGTCGGAGTGAGCGCACGGTTCGCGTAGAAGGCGAAGATCGCATCAACGACCTCTGCGGCAGTATCGCAGATCACCATCCGTTCAAGATCCCCTTCGGCGATCAGACCGCGTGTGAGCATTTCGCCACGCATCCATTGGACGAGTCCGGACCAAAACGCCGCACCAACGAGAACAATGGGCATCGAGGGCGTCTTACCGGTCTGGATCAACGTGAGCGCTTCGGTCAGCTCGTCCATCGTACCAAAGCCGCCGGGCAGCACCACGTAGGCCGCCGCGTACTTGACGAAGGCCACCTTGCGCGAGAAGAAGTGCCGAAAGCGCAAGCTGATGTCCTGGTAGTCGTTCTCGGCTTGCTCGTGCGGCAGCTCGATATTCAGACCGACGCTTGGCGACTTGCCCTCGAAGGCACCCTTGTTGGCCGCCTCCATGATGCCAGGCCCGCCTCCGGAGATCACCGCGAACCCCGAATCGGAAAGCAGACGACCGATCTGTTCGGCAAGCGCGTACTCCGGCGAGTGACGCGGTAGTCGCGCGCTGCCGAAGATGCTCACGGCAGGCCGGATATTGGCGAGCCGTTCGGCCGCCTCGACAAATTCTGCCATAATTCCGAGCACGTGCCAGGACTCGCGCGCCTTGGTGGCGGGGGCCGGATCGGTGTCGTGATCGACCCTGCGGGACCCGCTCCAGGCGCGAGGTTGCGTTCGATCCAGTTCGCGCAGGCTCGAGACGGATTTTGGATCTCTCATATGACCAGTCTATTGTTGGTGGATGGCTCGAGCTATCTGTACCGCGCCTTCCACGCCCTGCCCGACCTCCGGAATCAGGCGGGTGAGCCGACAGGCGCGATCTATGGCATCGTCGCAATGCTGCGGCGACTGCGGCAAGACTTTCCCTCACAGTATAGCGCCTGCGTGTTTGACGCCAAAGGCAAGACCTTCCGGGACGACTGGTACCCCGAATACAAGGGGACCAGAAAGGCCATGCCGGAGGACCTTGTGAGGCAGATCGAGCCGATCCACGCGATCGTCGCCGCGTTGGGCTGGCCCATCCTCATGGTCGAGGGCATCGAGGCCGATGACGTGATCGGCACGCTGGCCGCTCAGGCGCACCAGGTGCATCTGAAGACGGTCGTCTCGACCGGCGACAAGGACCTGGCCCAACTGGTCAACGAGGACGTGACGCTCGTCAATACCATGAGCAACGAGATCCTCGATCGGGCCGGAGTCGAGGCAAAATTCGGGGTTCCCCCTGAGGGCATCGTGGACTACCTGACGCTCGTGGGCGATACGGTCGACAATATTCCAGGCGTCGAGAAGGTGGGCCCGAAGACTGCGTTGAAGTGGCTTGGCGAATATCAGACGCTCGATAACATCGTGGCTCACGCACACGAGATTAGCGGTGTCGTCGGCGAGAATCTGCGTCGCGCCCTGGACTGGCTGCCCATGGCGCGCAAGCTTGTCACGGTCAGGACGGATTGCGATTTGTCAGCGCACCTGACCTCGATCGAGGAGTCGTTGCGCTTTGGCGATCCGGACGCAGCGCGCCTGCGGGAACTTTTTCTGCGCTACGGATTTAAGACCTGGCTGAAGGATCTGGGCGGAGATCCGGCACCTTCATCGGGCAGCCAGGTGGGCCGAGCGGCACTGGAGCCAAAGCCGGTCTCTACACATCCGACGCCTCCGACTGCGACTCGCTACGAAACCATCCTGACGGAAGCACAGCTTGACGAGTGGGTCGAGCGCATTGAGCAAGCCAGCCTGACCGCGTTCGACACCGAGACGACCTCGCTCGAACCCATGCATGCGCGCCTGGTCGGCATGTCTTTCTGTGTCGAGGCGGGGCACGCGGCGTACCTTCCTTTGGCCCACCACTCGCTGGAATCACAACCTGCACAGCTTCCGCTTGAGCTGGTTCTGAGCCGCCTGCGCGGCTGGCTCGAGAATCCGCGTTATCCGAAGGTCGGACAAAATCTGAAATACGACATGCACGTGCTCGAAAATCATGGGGTGCGCCTGGGCGGGATCGTGCACGACACCTTGTTGCAGTCCTATGTCCTCGAATCGCATCGTAATCACAGCCTGGACGATCTCGTCAGGCGACATCTCGACAAGAGTCCGCTGACCTACGAGGACGTCTGCGGCAAGGGTGCCAACCAGATCGGCTTTGATGCGGTTGCGATCGATCGTGCGACCCAGTACGCGGCCGAGGACGCCGACGTGACGCTGCAGGTACACCAGGTGCTCTACCCGCATATCGCGGCTGACGCCAAACTCCAGATGGTCTACGCCGAAATCGAGATACCGACCTCGATCGTTCTGCAGAAGATGGAACGCAAGGGTGTGCTGATCGATGGGGCTCTGCTCGAGCGCCAGAGCAGCGAACTGGGTGCGCGCATGACCGAGCTCGAAGGTCGTGCGATCGAGCTCGCCGGTCAGCCCTTCAACCTGAATTCGCCCAAACAGATCGGCGAGATTTTTTTCGAGAAATTGAAGCTGCCCGTCGTCAAGAAGACCTCGAGCGGCGCTCCGTCCACCGACGAGGAGGTGCTGCAGAAGCTCGCCGAGGACTTTCCTTTGCCGCAGGTGTTGCTCGACTACCGCACGCTCTCGAAATTGAAGTCCACCTATACCGATAAGCTGCCACGGATGGTCAGCGGCGGGACGGGCCGGGTCCACACCAACTATGCGCAGGCAGTTGCCGTCACCGGCCGGCTCGCCTCGAACGACCCGAACCTACAAAACATCCCCATCCGCACTGCGGAGGGCCGGCGCGTGCGCGAGGCGTTCATCGCATCACCGGGCCACGTACTGGTCTCGGCCGATTATTCGCAGATCGAACTGCGCATCATGGCGCACATCTCGGGCGACGCCAATCTCTGCGCCGCGTTCGCCCGGGGCGAGGACGTGCACCGGCGCACTGCTGCGGAGATCTTCGGGGTATCAGCTCTGGAGGTCTCGAGCGAGCAGCGTCGTTATGCCAAGGTCATCAACTTCGGCCTCATGTATGGTATGAGCGCCTTCGGTCTGGCCTCGAATCTGGGCATCGAGCGCGATGCGGCCAAGCTTTACATCGATCGCTATTTCGAGCGTTATCCCCAGGTCGCGCGGTATATGCAAGAGACCCGGCTGAGCGCCAAGCAGCTAGGCTATGTAGAGACCGTGTTCGGTCGCAGACTGTGGCTGCCCGAGATCAACAGCCCCAACGGCCCGAGGCGCCAGGCGGCTGAGCGTGCAGCCATCAACGCGCCGATGCAGGGCACCGCCGCCGATCTCATCAAACTGTCGATGATCGCCGTGCAGAACTGGATCGAAGCCGAGTCCTCACAGAGCGCCATGGTCATGCAGGTGCACGACGAACTGGTTCTGGAAGTTCCCGAAGACGAGATCGAGCTCATCAAGAAGCGCCTGCCCGAACTGATGGCCGGCGTCGCGCAGCTGGCCGTGCCGCTGGAGGCCGAGGTGGGCGTGGGAGCGAACTGGGACGAGGCCCATTAGGCCCGCGGAGCCATTCCGGTTGGCGCTAGACGACGTGCAGGATGCCCAGTGCAGCCCCGATCAAAATCAGCCACATTGGATTGATGCGGGTGCGCGTGACGACGACGACTGTTGCCGCGGTCAGGATCCCGCCGCGCCAGTCCGCATCGGAAGCCCGCACCAGCACCCAGCCCCCTGCGCTGAGGAGCCCGACGGAAACGGGCGCGAGCCCCTGACGTAGCGCCCGACCCAGTCGCCCCGCCGGCGTGCCCCGTTCACTGGCCCGCATCAGGAGCAATGTCAGGGTAACCGGTGGAATGATGATGGCCAGCGTGGCAACAACGGCTCCTGGCCAGCCGGCGACCCACCAGCCCACGAGGGTCACATAGAGCATGTTCGGCCCAGGGGCCGCCTGAGCCAGCGTATAGGCAGCAGCAAACTGCTCAGTCGTAATCCAATGATGCGCCTCCACCACGTAGCGGTGGATGTCGGGCGCGAGCATCGCAACGCCGCCACCCACAGCCATCATGGAAAGCAGCGCGAAGTGCGCGCTCATGTCCCAAAGCGTCGCGCCGCTATCTGAGCTGTCCATCAATCATGCTTCCAGAACGCGAAGATCACCGCCACCGGGCCAAGCACTGCGACCACGGCAACCAGGGGCCAGCGCATCAGGCCCACCCCGGCAAAGGCGAGCGCAGCGAAAATTAAGAGCCACGCGCACTCGAGCCATCGATCGGCGTGTGCCTTAAAGAGGGTGATCGCCATCTTGACGGCGGTCGCGAGGATGAGCCCGGCAGCGACCGAGGACATCCCCGAGAGGGCCGCCTGGACGGCAGGCACGCCTCCCCAGGTCCGGTAGGCGGCGCCAAGCAGGATCACAATGACAATGGGTCCGCAGACCACACCGGCCAAGGCGGCGAATGACCCGGCAATACCGGCTTTGCGCCAACCCACCATGACCGACACGTTACAGATCGTTGGGCCAGGCAGGATCTGTCCAAAGGCGAACATCTGTGCGAAGTCCTCAGCACTGACCCAGCGTCGGGTTTCAACCAGGAAGCGGTAGGCAAAGGGCATCACCCCGCCAAATCCCGAGAGCGCCATCTGGGAGAAACCGAGAAAGATCTCGATGGGCGAGAGGTTCTGCGGTATTGCGCTCTCTGTTGCCCCCGGTCCGAGGTCTTCCTCGATCATGACTGCCTCGTCTTTGCGAGCTCTGCCAGAACCCGATCCACTTTATGGAAGAAAGGCCAATTGCGGTACCTCGGCCATCTATCCATGTATCGAGAGTTCCAGTCATTTTTCTTCGAGGCTGTCCGGGGCATCGACCTCCATCCGAGAAACCGCAAGGCCGCCCGGCGACTTCTCGCGCAGTGCTCGCCTGCACCGGTGCCGCATATTGTGCAACGAGTCGCTCAGGATCGCCAAAAAGACTTCGAGTACTGAGACGTGCCCAGGCGCGCCGGGTCTGGGCCGATGGTTGGATTTCCATCAGAGCCTATTTGCGTTCTCCAGTCAGACTTGACATGCAACCAAATGGTTGCATATAATGGCGCATGAATGAAGACGTTGTCTTCCGTGCGCTGGCCGATGCCAGCCGGCGCACGCTGTTGGATC
The DNA here is from genome assembly GCA_903970305.1 of Rhodospirillales bacterium. Taxonomy (GTDB): domain Bacteria; phylum Pseudomonadota; class Gammaproteobacteria; order Burkholderiales; family Burkholderiaceae_D; genus BOG-994. Next base: position 7,953 of record CAJCID010000248.1, read on the forward strand.
GCCTGTATCGGAAGAGCGGCCAGACACTGGGCGAGCTGTGCGCCGGACTTGAGATGACCCGGCAGGCCGTAACGAAACATCTCTCCATTCTTGAGCAAGCCAACCTGGTCGCGACCCAATGGGCAGGTCGCGAAAAGCTCCACTTCATCAATCCCGTGCCCATCAATGAGATCGCGGATCGTTGGATCAACAAGTTCGAACGTCCGCGTTTGCAGGCACTCTCGGAGTTAAAGAAAACACTCGAAGGAGACGACCATGAGTAACGCTGCAACGCGCGCCGCAACCAGTCAATTTGTCTATGTGACCTATATCCGTACGACCCCCGAGCAGCTCTGGGTGGCGCTCACGAGCCCCGAGTTCATTAAGCAGTATTGGTACGGCATGCATGCGCAGACCGACTGGAAGACCGGCTCGCCATGGGAATTGCGTTTTGCGGACGGCCGAATTGCGGACACCGGAGAGATCCTCGAGTCCGATCCGCCGAAAAAAATCGTCATCAAATGGCGCAACGAGTTCCGTCCTGAGCTGAAGTCCGAGGGCTATTCGCGCTGCACGATCGAGCTCGAACCAGTCGGCGAGGCTGTGAAGCTAAGCGTCACCCACACGATCGAGCACCCCGCATCGAAGTTGATCGATGCGGTCTCCGGCGGCTGGCCGGCCATCCTCTCCAATCTGAAGTCATTGCTCGAGACCGGGCAGATCATCCTTACGCGCAAGGTGTGATTTGCGGGCATATGAGGCCATGCGGCTCGCGGCTTAACGCTCGACGGTGGATCGAAGCTCTGAGCAACGCGATCGTCATCCCACCATCGCGACTGCTCGTGTCTGGTGACGAAGGCTGTCAGTCTTGCCCGGGGGCTAGAGCAGCTGGCGCTTGAGTTCGCTGGCCGAGGCCTTCAGGATCTCGCGCGACAGGGCGGGGTCGTTGACCGCCCGCGCCAGCGAGAGAGCTCCGACGAGCGAGCTCAGTGCTGCGATGCCTTTGGCGCGTCGGTCCTTGTTGCGCGTCGGGGCGATCAGCTTGGCAAGTAACTCGATGTAGGAGCCGACCTGGTCGGTGTAGGGTGCGCGGACTCGGTCGCCGCCGCGCACCACGTCGCTGACGAGCGCCGAAACAGCGCAGCTCGTGCCGAGGTTGTCGCGATGCGCCTCGCTCAGGTAGGCATCAATCAGTCTGCCGAGGATCTCGGCGGCCGGGGCTTCGCTGTGAGTGACTGCAAGGACGGCACTTCCTCCGTCTTTCAATGCACGCTCCACCGCCTGCGCCACGAGTTCGTCGCGGGATTCGAAATGGCGATAGAAGCCCCCATGCGTCAGGCCCACGGTCTGCATCAATTCGGCCACCGCGACCCCATCGAGGCCGGCCTCGCGCACCTTCGCCGCGGCTTCCTGAATGATGCGTTCGTGACTTCTGTCCTTCTCTTTCTGAGAATGACCCATCGTAAGAACCTTCCCCTTGCTGCACGGACGTAAGGGAGTTGACAGTGTGGATGATGTTCGTCATCATGGTATTTCAAGATGATGTAGATCATCTTGAATTGCTTTCCTCTTTCTACCGACTGAGCCGGGCCCATTCTCGGTCCAGGCCCATTTTCCCTCGTACCCGAAGGACACGAACATGCCCATGATAGACGTGTATGCGCCGAGCGACCTTTTTCCGGCAGAGTCAGACCGCGAGCTAGGCCGGGAACTCACCGCAGCCGTACTGCGTGCGGAAGGGGTTCCCACACCTGGGCCGTACCATGCAAACAATACCGCTGCCTATATCCACCGCCTGCCTGCGTCAGCCGTCCAGACCGCCGCAACGGCCGCTGCGCGGACCGTACGCGTGCAGATCATCACTCCGCCTGGTGCCTTGAATCGCGAGGCGCAAAAGCAACTGACCCGCGAAGCCACCGAAATCGTGGCTCGCCTCTCCGGCGACGCCTCCCAGGGCGCAAGAACCTGGGTGATCCTCTCGGAAGCCGCCGAAGGTGGCTGGGGCATCGGTGGTACCGCGTTTGGCAAAGAGGAGTTCGCTGCTCTTGCCGCGAAGGCGGCGCGGGGCTAGCCGCAAACGAGGGGCGGGGGTCTATCGGCAAGCCACGCAAAGCCCCTGCGACTTCCGATCGCCAGGCCCGCTTTAGGCGAATTAAGACCGAGCGAGGTCCATCCCGTCCCGGCAGGAGGGCGGCGCTGTCGCCAGAGCGCCGCCGGCATCTCCCCGCCTATGGTCTTCGATTAGACCCCGGCGCGCCCATTAACGCCATTACCGCTACACTACCTCCCACAAAAATTCGCGCCCGGGTGCCTTTCGAGGCGCCACGAGGGAGAGTGGGCGCGCCATCCCTATCGCAATGCCGCCACCGGAAGTCTCACATCTGGAGAAAGTCATGAGTCTGCTCGAACAAGAAATGCAAAGTCAGTTTCCCAAGTCCGAAGTGACGCGCCGCACCTTCATCCTGACCACCCTAGGCACCGGTTTTGCCGCTGCCGTGCAACCGGTCTCTGCCGAGACCATCCATACCGACAGCATTGGGCTCACTGCAGGCGAGGTGAAGATTCCGGTGGCCGACGGCGCAATTCCTGCCTATCGTGCACAACCGACCGGAAAAACCGATCTGCCCACCATCCTGGTGGTTCAGGAGATCTTCGGTGTGCATGAGCACATCAAGGATCTGTGTCGCAGACTGGCCAAGGAGGGATACCTCGCGGTCGCGCCGGCGCTCTATGCACGGGAAGGCGATCCTGCAAAGTACGATTCGATTCCCGAACTCATCTCCAATCTCGTCTCGAAGGTCCCCGACGAGCAGGTACTCAGCGATCTGGACGCGACAGCCGCTTGGGCCAAGAGCCATCACGGTAGCGGCACGGAACTCGCGGTGACGGGCTTTTGCTGGGGAGGGCGGATCACTTGGCTCTACGCGGCACACAATCCCCACGTCAAGGCCGCCGCGGCCTGGTATGGGCCGCTCGTCGGCAAGACCTCCCCGCTCACCCCGCGCTTTCCTGTCGATATCGCCGGGGAACTCAAGGCGCCCGTGCTCGGGCAGTACGGTGGCAAGGATCAGGGCATTCTTCCCGAGCATATCGAGCGCATGCGTGCCGCCCTCGCCAAGGCCAGTGGACCTGCCGCCGAATCCGTGATCGTGGTCTATCCGGATTCGCCCCACGGCTTTAACGCCGACTACCGCTCGAGCTATGTCGAGCAGGATGCGAAGGTGGCTTGGACACGGATGCTCTCCTGGTTCCGTCGCTATGGGGTCGGCCGCGAAGGCTGATGCGCTGACCGGTGCCAGGTGATCGGGCACCGCCTAAAGGTCGATGCGCCGCATCGACCGTATAATCCCGCCAACGCGGGCCCGCGTGACCCTATTCCTTGCGGAGATCCCCATCTCGTCGTCCCTCGTCATGACGGTCGGTGCGACCCTCGTGGTCGCCTCGGTCAGCCTCGCGCTTGGCGCGCACCTTTCGTTTCGCCTGTTCGCGCGCTTTCTCGAGCCGATGGTGAGCTTTTCGATCGGGATCCTGCTGGCGACGACGTTCTTGCACCTGTTGCCCGACGCCTTCGATTCGGTGGCTGGTCGCTCGACTCTTTTTGCGACGATGCTGGGTGGCATTCTTGGATTTTTCTTCCTGGAGAAGCTGGCCCTGTATCGACATAGTCACCACTTCGAGGGGGACGGACACGTTCATGAACACGGCCACGACGCCAAAGAGGCAGGGCAAGGCGGCGCACTGGTTCTAGTGGGTAGCGCGTTTCACAACTTTTCCGACGGGATCCTGATCGCTGCGGCCTTTCTGGCGGGGCCTCTCGTGGGGTTCGCCGCGGCACTGTCCATACTGACCCACGAGGTGCCCCATAAGATCGGCGACTTTCTGGTGCTCCTGAACGCCGGGATCCCCAAGCGCCGCGCCCTCCTCTACGCGTTTACAGCGAGCCTTTGCATCGTTCTTGGGGGACTCGCAGGCCATCTGTTTCTGGAGCGTCTGCAGCCCTGGATCCCGTTTGTTCTCGTGATCGCTGCCGCGAATTTCACCTACATCGCGCTTTCGGATCTCGTGCCGCGCATGCAGCGCGGGCGTCAGTTGGCCGATGCCCTATCGCAGGCTGTCCTGATCGCTTGCGGCACAGGCATCGTGCTGTTGCTCAATCAGTGGCTCGATGCGGGCCACTAATCGGGGCCGCGTGCGATGGGCCGCGCCGGATCCGAGCACCATTCGCTCCATGAGCCCGGATAAAGGGCCGCACCATGCAGGCCAGCGACCTCCATGGCCAATAGGTTATGGCAGGCGGTCACCCCCGAGCCGCATTGATGCACGACCGTCTCGGGCGGGCGTGCTCCGAGGAGGGATTGAAACTCGGCGCGCAGCATCGCACCGGGCTTGAAGCGGCCATGCTCGTCGAGATTGCTTCCATAGGGCCGGTTCCTCGCGTGGGGAATGTGTCCGGCGACGGGATCGAGCGGCTCGACCTCGCCGCGAAAGCGTTCCCCTGCACGAGCATCGACGATGGTCTGTGTGCCATCCTCCAAATGGCCGAGGATTTCGTCGGCACCCTTGGCCACCACGCGAGTGGCGCGCTGGGTGATCGAACCCGACGGGCCTTCGGACACGTTCGTGGTGAGCGGCAAGCCTAGGGCGCTCCAGGCGGGCAGACCCCCATCGAGGACGGCTGCGGCCTCGTGCCCGATCCAGCGCGTAAGCCACCACAGGCGCGCGGCATACGGTCCGCCCGAGGCGTCGTAGGCGATGATCTGAGTTCGGTCATCGACGCCGTGAGAGCGGAGAAAGGCGATGAAGCGCTTCGGATCCGGCAGCGGGTGGCGCCCGTTGGTCCCGGTCTTAGGGCCGGCCAGATCGAGATCGAGGTGAGCGAAGTGCGCCCCGGGCAGGTGCCCTTCCCGGTAGGCCTGCCGGCCCGCTTCGGGCTTGGCGAGATCATGCCGGCAGTCGAAAATGACCCACTGGGGATCGTCGAGATGGGCCAGAAGATTCTCTGCCGAGATCAGGGTCGTGAACATTTACCTTCTCCCACTCGTGCCCGATGCGCAGGACCAATCACGGGCCCAATGCACGGACCCAAGCGACCTACTCGGGATGCATGGACTCGTGTAACCACTCGTGGAAGTGCTGCATGCCATCTTCCATCGGCGACTGGTAGGGACCGAATTCCGAGATGCCCCTCTTCATTAAGGCGCGTCGCCCGGCATCCATGCGCA
>CAJCID010000249.1 GCA_903970305.1 Rhodospirillales bacterium
TGACGGCGGATGAAGCCCTAAAGCGGCCAGGCGGGCACGTTGCTCGAGCGCCTTAGTCGAGCGCGGCGGACGTTGCCAAGCCCACCCATGGCAAGGCTCGAACAGTAACGCGGTGGGTGGCCCATCCGAGCCACTGCGGACGGCGCAAGGATGCCCGTTTAGCGAAGTGGCCCGCTGACCCCGGCGCGGGCCAGGATCGCATCAAGGAGCACGTTGCAGCCCGCTTCCAGATGCTCGGGCCTTGCGTCCTCGATTTCGTTGTGACTGATCCCGTCCTTGCAGGGAATGAATACCATGGCAGCCGGAGCCACGCGTGCGAGATAGACCGCATCGTGCCCGGCACCTGAGACGACATTCATATGCGGGTAGCCGCGCTTGGCACTGGCCTTCTCGATGAGGCGCACGCACTCCGGATCGAAGCGCGAGGGCGGAAATGCCGAGACCTCCTTGAGCGTGATCGACAGGCCGCTTGAGCGGCGCGCCTCTTCGATGCAACGGTTGAGCGCCCCTTCCATCGCATCCAGCGTCTCTGGCTCGGCATGGCGCAGGTCGATCGAAAAAGTGACGCTGCCGGGAATGACGTTGCGGCTGTTCGGAAAGACCTGGACTGAACCAACCGTCCCCCGGCCATGCGGGCTATGGGCAAGCGCAAGTTCCACCACAGAGCGCATGATCGGCAGCGCCACCTGCAAGGCATCTTGCCGCGCCGCCATCGGCGTGGGGCCCGCATGGGCTTCCATTCCCACGACTGTACAGTCGTACCACCGCAGACCCAGCACCCCGGTCACCACACCGATCGTACAGGCGGCTGCTTCAAGCACCGGGCCCTGTTCGATGTGGGCTTCGAAATAGGCACCGACCGGATGGTGGCCAGGCGATTCGCTTCCCCGAAAGCCGATCGCCTCGAGTTCCTCCTGCACGCTTCGGCCCGCGGCATCGCGCGCGGCATAGGCGGACTCGAGTGAGAAGGCGTTAGCGAATACTCCCGATCCCATCATGACCGGTACGAACCGCGAGCCCTCCTCATTGGTCCAGATCACGACCTCGATGGGCGCTTCGGTCTCGATCGAGTGCGCGTTTAACGACCGCACGACCTCAAGACCAGCCAAGACGCCAAAGTTGCCGTCGAATTTGCCCCCCGTGGGCTGGGTGTCGATGTGACTGCCGGTCAGGACAGGCAGGAGGCTGTCATCGCGTCCGGGTCTGCGCATGAAGATGTTACCGATCGCATCGACCGTGATGCGTAGACCTTCGGCTTGACCCCACGCCACCACGAGACGTCGTGCCTGGGCATCGAGTGCGGAGAGGGCGAGGCGGCAGACGCCTCCTTTCGGGGTTCGGCCGATCTCGGCTAACTCCATCAACGACGCCCAGAGTCTGGCGCCATCGATTGACACCGCACCCGCCAGAGGTTGGGGCAAACTCGAGTCCATGGCCGCTATCCCGGGTGTTGGCAGGACCCAGGCGACGACTCGAGGGGAACGAAAACGAGCCAGGCGCGAGCCTTCATGGGCCAAATTGCCCGGGGGGTCAATCCATGGTTTAATTCGACCCTCATCGCCAAGGCCGCTGCGTATCGGTGCCCCAGGCAGCTTCGGGGGTGACAACCCGATCACCTGAATCGTCCATGACAAGAAACCGGCGCACGCCTCGGGTGATGCCCCGGCCCTCGTGGCAGACGCCACTTGGCGGTCTCATCAACGGCTCCTGCACTGTAGTCTGAAGGGTAGTCCCATGTTTGATTTCATCCGCAATCATCAGCGCCTGATGCAAGTGCTGCTCGCGCTTCTGATTATGCCCTCGTTTGCCTTCTGGGGTGTGCAAAGCTATATGCGGGACCGGGACACCGGCGAGGGCATTGCGAAGGTCGACGGCATGTCGATCAGCCAGGCCGATTTTGAGGGTCAGCAGCGCAAGGAACTCGATCGGATGCGCAGGATCATGGGCGGAAGTGTCGACCCCAAGATGCTCGATACACCCGAGGCGCGGGCCCAGACCTTGCAGACGCTCATCGAAGACCGCGTCTTGGCCGATGAAATCGTCCGGCAGCACCTGACCGTCAGCGATACCCAGGTGCGCGACGAAGTGGCCTCGATGCCCGAAATCCGCAAGCTCTATGGAGCCGATGGCAAGCTCGATGTGGCCGCCTATGACAGGCTTCTTGAGGCCTCGGGGCTGACGCGTGACCAGCTCTTAAGCGAAGTCCGCCGCGGCATCCTGATGCGGGAGATCGCCTCAACCATTCCGAACTCGAGCGTTGTCCCCCAGTCGGTCGTGCTGGAGCTGGCCGCAGCGCTTGGCCAGACGCGCGAGGTCCAGGCGCTCGCCTTCAAGCCGGCCGATTTCGCAGCAGAGGTCAAGGTCGACGATGAGGACATCAAGAAGTACTACGACAGCCATCTGGCCGAATTCCAGGTCCCCGAACAGATCAAGGTGCAATACCTGGTCCTCGACCAGGCCGCGCTCGCCGCCGGCCTGACCGTAACCGACGAGGAGATCAAGACCTTCTATGCCGAAAACCAGAATCGCTTCGTGGTCCCCGAAGAGCGGCGTGCCAGCCATATTCTGATCAAGGTGGCCAAGGATGCGAGCGCTGCTGACCGCGAGAAGGCACGGGCCCGCGCCCAGGAAATTCTCGCCAAACTGCGTGCCAATCCAGCTGACTTCCCGCGCCTTGCCAAGCAGTACTCCGAGGACGAAGGCTCTGCCGAAAAGGGCGGAGATCTCGATTGGGCGAACGCAGGGGCCTACGTCAAGCCGTTTGCCGATGCGCTGTTCGCCCTAAAGCCCAACGAGATGAGCGACCTGGTCCAGACCGAATTCGGCTATCACATCATCGAAGTGACTGGAGTGCGCCCCGGTTCGGTGCGTGCGCTCGATCAGGTGCGCCCCCAGATCGAGGCGGAGCTGCGTAAGCGCACCGCTGCGACACGCTTTGCCAATCAGGCCGAGGAATTCCGCAATGTGGTCTATAACCAGGCCGACAGCCTCGATCCCGCGGCGCAGAAATTCGGCCTGAAGCTGCAAACTCGGGATGGCGTCACCCGCGAGGCGAATCCGGCGTTTGGCCCGAAGGATCCACTGAACAACGACAAGCTGCGGCAAGATCTGTTCTCTGACGATGTCCTGAAGAAGAAACACAATACCGAGGCGGTCGATGTCGCCCCCAGTACGCTTGCCGCAGCCCGTATCGAGGCCTATACGCCCAGTTCGACCAAGACCTTGTCCGAAGTCAGTGACGCCATCAAGAAAACGCTCGTTGCAGAACGTTCCAAGGATCTGGCCGCAAAGGCGGGGCAGGCGCGCCTTGCCCAATTGCAGAAAGACCCCAGCGATGCCGGTTTTGGCCCGGTGACACCGGTCAGCCGTTCCAAGCCAGGCACCCTCTCGCCGGCCGCGGTCAAGGCGATCTTTCAGGCCGACGCGAGCAAGTTACCTTCGTTTTGCGGCGTTGCGCTGCCCGATGACGCCTACGGCATCTTTCGCATCGTCAAAGTGGACACGCCCGCGACGCCCGATCAGGCCCGTACGATCAATCTGAAGAGCCAGTTGATCCGGGCTGCGGGCGAACTCGAATTCTCATCCTATGTGGAGGGCCTGAAGCAGCGCCTGAAGGTTCAGATCAACAACAAGGCGTTCGACGCGCCCAAGACCGCCGACGCTGGTCAGCCGTAGCACGGCTCGCGCGCCCGGCTTGGCCCGGTTCCTGCAAGGGGAAGAGCGATCCTGAATCCCGGCCCGACCGGGTATGTCCCGAGTTGCATTGCAGGCGGGACTGGCAGATTGTTCGTATCGAGTTCCTCATCCTTGGAGGCGCACAATGTACAAACGAATCCTGCTCGCCTTTGACGGGTCCAATTCGGGTAGCCAGGCCCTTCTCGAGTGCGGCGATGTCGCCAATCTGATGCAAGCGGAGATCAAGCTCCTGGCCGTCACCCCAGCCATGCCCCCAGTCTACGTGGGCGAAGGTTTCATCCCCACCGACACGCTTGAGACGGAGAAGGAGCGCTTTCGCAAGATCCTCGAGGAAGGCATCCATACGCTTAGGGATCGGGGATTTGCCTGCCAGGGCCAGTTGAGCTTTGGGGAGCCGGTCGATGAGATCGCGCGTGTGGCCAAGGAGTGGGGGGCTGATCTCATCGTCATCGGCCACCGTAAGGCCGGTTCCTGGGCCGAGCGCTGGTGGCGCGGCTCAGTGACGCGGACTTTGATCGAGATTGCCCCGTGCAGCCTCCTCGTGGCGATCATCGACTCCAAGAAAGGCGCCGAGCCGCCTAGTTATCGGGCGTGATGCCCAGTCGGGCCAGGGTCGCCGCCTGATCGGCACCCGCACCCTTTGCGGGACTTGCCACCTCGAAGAACTCCTCCGAAAACCGGATCGGCAAAGCCGCAGCGTAGCGTCGGCCCTCGATCGGGTCCTCTTCGGTGACGACCATGCCGCGCTCTGTGAACAGCGCGTGCGTGAGCGCCTCGTTTGTGCGCAAGATGGGCGTCACGCAGCAATCGTAGGGGGCGAAGAACTCGGTCCACTCCCGCAGCGTGCGCAGGCGAAAGATCGCATCGAGCTCTTTCTTGACGGCCAATGCTGCGGGGCCGCCCACCTCCTGGCCGCGTGTCCAGTGCTCGGCCTTGAGCTCGGGCCGTCCGAGCGCCGTGCACAGTGTGTCCCAGAATTTGGCTTCGAGCGCGCCCACCGCAAGGTGGCGTCCGTCGGCAGTGGCGTAAACGTTGTAGCACGGCACCCCGCCTGTGAGGAGGTCTCGTCCGGGCCGCGCGGTCTCGCCCGTGGCATTGACGGCGGCCATACCCATCACGTTATGGGCGAAGACGGCGTCGGTCATGGAGACGTCCACGAGGCGCCCCTGTCCGGAGGCACGGGCATCGAAGAGGGCGGCCAGGATCCCGATCACCGCCGTCTGAGCGCCGCCCAAGAGGTCGGCGATCTGCAGGCCCGACAGCGCTGGCGTGCCGTCGTTGCCAACGGTCTGCTCGGCGATCCCGGTGTAGCCGGCGTAGTTGATATCGTGTCCGGCCTTCTCCCGCAGAGGTCCGGTCTGCCCGTAGCCCGAAATCGAGCAGAACACCAGGGCGGGATTTTCCTGGGATAGGCTGGCGTAGTCGAGGCCGAGCTTGGCCATGACACCCGGGCGAAAACCTTCAATAAGGCAGTCGGACAGGCGCACCATGGCGATGAAAGTCCTGCGATCGCGCGCGTCTTTCAAGTCCAAGGTGACGAACGACTTGTTGCGGTTGATCGCCAGAAAAAATGCGCTCGTCGCATGGCGCTTCGCTCCCATTGTGCGCGCATAGTCGCCCGGGCCCGGATCCTCGATCTTGATGACGTCCG
>CAJCID010000250.1 GCA_903970305.1 Rhodospirillales bacterium
CGGCAACATCCGCGCCACCACGCGCTGCTTGAATCGTTCTCCGTACCGTGCCATTGCTCATCCTCGACACCCCCTTTAGTATAAAAGTATCGAGGCGACAACTATTCTGCCGCGGGGGGGTTTCCGTCGGGGCTTTCACGCTCCCCGGACCCCTCCTATGGTTCACCATTGCAAGCTTCCTTCTGATGCTCGGTCTGATGCACGTCACAGGCAAAGGGCTCCCGGCGCGCGAATCGGACCGGCTCGAGAAAAATGCGGCTCTACGCAGCGCGCTGGCGCGCGTCGATGAGCACGCGCTCTCGATTGCGCTCTTGGACGGTGGCCCGGCAGAGGCGCGGGGCGCCCTCGCAAAACTCAGGTGCGCGTCGGGCGCCGCGCTGTTCAGCGCCGCGGTCAAGGCGCGCTTGGCTGGACTGAATGCGCTCTTCACGCCGGCTGATCTGTTGGTGTTCCTCCTTCTCGCCCCGCTCTACTTCCGAGGCCAACTGAGCTTCGGTGCGGTCTTCCAGGTCTCGATGGCGTACAACGGAGCGGGATCGGCGCTGGGCTGGTTTGTCGCCTATTACGGTGAAATCGCGCAACTGCGGGCCTTACGGCAACGCCTTCGCACCCTCGAGCAACTCCTGGAATCGCTTGAAGCCGCGCGCGTAGCCAAGGGCCCCCTGGCGCGCGCGACGCCGCTCGTGACTCGCCAGGGCGCATGGCTTCACATCGAGAGCCTGGACGTTCGCCAAACACCCGAACCCCTCGAGGAGGGAGGTCTTGGTAGGACGCGCGCGCTTGTTTTCGGCTCCATCTCGATCGAGCCGGGGGAGAGGGTTCTTCTGACTGCTCCATCGGGTTTTGGGAAGAGCCTCCTTCTCGCGACGCTACGCGGCGCGTGGCCCTGGGCGAGCGGGAGTGCGACCGTGCCGCGCGAGGCGGTCTGGATCCCTCAGAAGCCCTATATGCCCTACGGAACCCTGCGCGCGGCCCTTTACTATCCGCGCGACGAGGCCGATTCCGCGACCGAGATCAACTGGCTACTCGAGCGTCTCGGTCTTGCAGGACTTGTGCTGAGGCTCGGCGAGACGGCTCCCTGGGGCGCGATTCTTTCTGGCGGAGAGTTGGCGCGGCTCGCGCTGGTCAGGGCCATCCTGCAGAAGCCGCGGTGGATTTTCATGGATGAGCCGACCGCCGCTCTCGACGCCGAAGCCGGGCAGCGCTACTGGAGACTGGTCGAATCACTCGAGGGCGTGACGATCGTGCTGATCGCCCATACGCTCTCACCTCCTTACGATCGCTGGCGCCGCATCCGACTCGACGAGCTCGCGCATGTGCGCAGCGCGTAGGAAGGCCTTTGGGACGGAGGGGCACTTCAGGGCTACCCTCGATCCCTCTTCACGAGCGCGGCGCGCCTTCTCGATGCGCCGGGCCTTCCCGATCCGCACCACCCTCGTCGGACCGTACCGCGGCCCTACCCTCATCGGCGCAGCTTCGCTGCAAGGCGGCCCACCCGTCGGGCCCAAGACGGTTCAGGGTTTCGATGTTCACCTCGAAGATCTGCGCCGCATCGGGGAAGACAGCGACGGCCCGGTCGAGACTCGCCTCCCGTAGGAGGTGCAAGATCGGATAGGGCGAGCGATTGGTCGCATTACTCACGTCCGAGGATGCCGTGCCTGCGAACTGATAAAGCGGATGAAAGCTCGCCAGTTGCAGGACGCCCTCGTAACCCAAAGCTTTCAGGCGCGCCTCGGCGCGGTAGAAAAAATCGTTGTAGTCCGCGAACACCAAGAGCAGTCCAGGGTGGATCAGAAGGGTCGTCTCCGTCTCCTCTGGAGGCACTCTGGCGAGGTGGTCGAGCTCGAGCGCGAGTTCGTCCAGTAGGCCCTCCTCGTCCGGTGCTGCCGAGACCACGTAGCGGATCTGGCCCTTGACTGCGACCGCCTTCGCAAAGGGGCAGAGATTCAGACCGATCACGGCGCGCTCCACCCAGGCGCGGGTCTCGGCTATGACCCTGATGTCAGAGCGGTCAAAGATCCGGGAGGTGTCCATTCCATCGTCCTCGCGCCGACTGCAAGGCGCTCTTGGCCCCGTTCATCCGTGCGCATCCCAATCGCGGGGCGACTCTCGATTCTTCGGCGACCGATCCCTCCGGGGGGCAGACGAAGCGTCCAGGATCGATGATACTGGCGTCTGCGACCTTGCCGTGCCCGAAGTTTCCGCACTACCGCACTACCGCACTACCGCACTACTTTACGCACTACTTTCCGCACCCCGTTGGTGCCCATTACGAGGATGCCCCATGCCGATCACCTCATTCGAAATCGTGTCCGTGCCGGTAGCCGATCAGGAGCGCGCCAAGCGCTTTTACCATGAAACCCTGGGTTTTGATCTGGTCCGTGAATCCCCTATGGGTCCCGACCAGAAATGGATCCAGCTCGCGCCCAAAGGCTCGTCCGTGACGATTGCCTTGGTCAGCTGGTTCGATTCCATGAAACCCGGTGGACTGCAGGGCGTGATGGTCAACGTCAGTGATATCGACGCCGATCACGCCGAACTGTCCGGGCGTGGCTTGGCCCTGACCGAGATCCGCGAGGAGCCCTGGGGTCGTTACGCGATGTTCTCCGACCCCGATGGCAACGGCTGGATCCTGCGAGAACCGCCCCGACCCGCCTGATTCGGGAGGAGCCGGTCGGCGCAGAATCCCCCGGCACCTCGCGTTCCTCAGGCGAACAGGCGCAGGATCACGAACAAGCTCGCCGCGAACAGCGACGCGCCCAGAAACACGCACACGGGTAAGGTCAAGACCCAGGCGAGCAGGATGTTACGCACTGTATCGCCCTGTAGACCCGAGCGGTTCGCGTACATGGTTCCGGCGATCCCCGAAGACAACACGTGGGTGGTGCTGACGGGCAGTCCAAAAACGTCAGCGGCGCCGATCGTGGCCATCGCGACGAGCTCGGCCGAGGCCCCTTGCGCATAGGTCAGGTGAACCTTGCCGATCTTCTCGCCCACCGTCACCACGATGCGCTTCCAGCCGACCATCGTCCCAAGACCCAGGGCCAGTGCGACAGAAGCCTTGACCCAGAGCGGGATGAAGGTGGTGGCGTCCTTCAACTGGCCGCGCAGCTTGCTCATGGTGGCCCGGTCCTCGCCCTGGAAGGTGTCGCCCTTCAGCAGTTTCGCCAACGATTCGGAGACCAGGTAGATGTTGCTGCGCAGCGCGCGGCGCGCATCGTCTGGTATGTCGGTGAGCGATTTGATGTTCGCAAGCTGGCCATCGACTGCGTGCGCCGTGTAATCGACCGCGGCCAGCACGGCGTCGGTCTTGGTGCCGCTGCGCAGAAATTCCGAGAGGGTGGCTTGGGCCTCTTTCTCGGTTGGGGCCTCCGCGGGGCGCGCCCCGGGAAGCTTGTCCAGAATCGCGACGCTCGCCTTCGAGGTCGCGACCAGTTGTGCCACCGCCGGCTCTGCGATCCCCAGATCCAGCGCATACACTCCCGGCACGATCCCGATCAGGATCAGCATGATGAGGCCCATGCCCTTCTGGCCGTCATTCGAGCCATGGGCGAAGCTGACGCCCGTGCAGGTGAAGATCAGTAGCGAGCGGATCCAAAGCGGTGGCGGCTGATCTTTTTTGGGCGCTTCGTAGAGCGCCGGATTGTGGATGAGCGCCTTGGCGAGCAAGAGCAAAAGCGCCGCGCAGACGAAGCCAACGACCGGGGAGATGAGGAGCGCCATGACGGTGTCGGACACCTTGCCCCAGTTGATTCCCTCACCGAAATGCGTGGTCGAGGACAGGTAGGAGTTCATGAGCCCCACGCCCACGATCGATCCGATCAGCGTGTGCGAGCTCGATGCCGGCAGCCCCATGTACCAGGTGCCCAGGTTCCAGACGATGGCCGAGACGAGTAGCGCAAAGACCATCGCGAAGCCCGCACCCGAGCCGACGTTGACGATCAATTCGACCGGGAGCAAGGCGATGATGCCAAAGGCCACGGCTCCGGAGGAGGTCACGACCCCGGCGAAATTCCAAAGGCCCGACCAGACTACGGCATAGACGGGCTTCAGCGAATGGGTGTAGATGACGGTCGCAACGGCATTGGCTGTATCGTGGAATCCGTTGACGAACTCAAAGCCGAGCGCTAACAGCAGGGCAAGAATCAACAGCACCGCACTACCGCCCGTGAGGGATCCCGCTAACGATTCGATCATTCGTCTCTCTCCACATTGCGAAGTGACGATTCTTGGTCTTCGATGTGACAGGACTGTTACGATCTGGCTTCGACCGGTGAATTGACGGAAATTAGCCGGGGGGTTGGGCAAGCGCGGGTGGAGGAGGCGCAGGCGCGGCGGCCGGCGGGCTGTCCGGCTCGGCTGCGCGGACCGGATGCGCGGTGCGCCAGTTCTTCGCGTTCTCGTCGAGCCAGTCGCCAAGCTCGGTGTCTCCGGCGCGGCGCGCGAAGTCGGCTGCCGAGAGCCCGACCGCATTGACGGGCGTGGGGTCTGCGCCCTCCTGGAGCAGCAGCACGCAGGTGGGACGGTCCTTCACGCGTGCAGCCATCATCAAGGGCGTCGTGCGGCTCGGTGACTCGGCATCGATGTAGGCAGCGTGATCGAGCAGGACCCGCACGACATCGATCTGACCGGACGATGCCGCGAAGTGCAGCGCCGTCCAGCCCTTGTGATTCACTTCGGCATCATCATCGATCAGTTTGTTCACGAGGTCGAGCCGGCCTTGGTAGGCCGCGACCATGAGGGCCGTCTGCCCGTAGTGATTCTCCGCCTCCAGATCGATCCCCTTGGCACGCGCCAAGATCTCGGCGATCGCGGGCTTGCCGGTATGGAGGGCATAGATGAGGGCCGGTTCGCCCCGATCGTCGCGCGCGTTCGGATTCGCGCCCGAATCGAGCAGCGTCAAAACGCGCGCGGTCGATCCCTGATCGATTGCGATAAAGAGCGACTCGTCAGTCGGGGGCGCCGCGCGGGCCAGCGCCGAAAGCGTCACGAAGAGGACTCCCAAAAGGATCTGACTAGGCCGCATCATGACCTCATAAAATAGATCATATATTCACTTCAAAATATTGAATAATTTAAAGAAATTCTTTGTGGACTGCGTGGCAACCTCGTCGTTGGACACGCCTTTGAGCGCCGCGATCTGCTCGCCCACGTAGGCGACATAGGCAGGCTCGTTGGTCCGGCCCCGATAGGGCGTTGGGGCCAGATACGGAGAATCGGTCTCGATCAGAAGCCGCTCCAACGGAACCTTGCGGGCGACGTCTTGCAGCGCAGTCGCCTTCTTGAAGGTGACGATCCCCGAAAAGGAGATGTAGAAGCCCAGTTCCATCGCCTCGAGCGCAACCTCGAGGCTCTCGGTGAAACAGTGCATGACGCCGCCGACAGCCTCTGCCCCCTCTTCTTTCATGATCCGCAAGGTGTCTGCCGCGGCTTGCCGGGTGTGGATGATGAGGGGTTTGCCGCACTGGCGGGCCGCCCGGATATGAACCCGAAAGCGCTCGCGTTGCCAATCGAGGTCACCGGTGAGCCGGTAATAGTCCAGACCCGTCTCCCCGATCGCGACGATCTTTTCGTGGCGGGCGAGCTCGATCAAGGTCTCGATGCTTGGCTCTTCGGTCTTCTCGTAGTCCGGGTGCACCCCGACCGATGCGAAGAGATTCGGTGCCAACGAGGCGACCTCGAGGACGGCGGGCAGCTCCGCGAGCTCGACACACACCGTGAGCGCATGCGAGACCCCGCGCTCGTCCATGTGCGCCAAAAGCTCGGGCAGACGGGCGCGCAGCTCGGGAAAATGGATGTGGCAATGCGAATCGACGTACAAGAGAAACTCCAGGGATCCAGGCGCCAGAAGCCAGGCCGCCCGGCTCTAGGCGATGCGCCGCCCGAGAATGACGAGGTCGCGTTCGGTCCCGTCAAGTTCGGCGACCCGGGGCAGGTGCGCCCAGGTTGAAAACCCGTGACGGGTAAAGAGCGCCAGACTGGCCTGATTGTGGCCGAAAATGAATCCGAGCAGGGTCTTGACCTCGATTTCCGGGGCGAATTGGATCGCTTTTTCGAGTAACTGGCTGCCGAGCCTTCGGCCGCGCGCCTCGGGAGCGAGGTAGATGCTCAATTCTGCCGTGTGGCGGTAGGCCGGGCGTCCGTAAAAGTTCGAGAAGCTGAGCCAGCCGGCAAGCCCCGGGCCGGCATCGTTCTCGACCACCCAGAGCGGC
This sequence comes from Rhodospirillales bacterium, assembly GCA_903970305.1. Classification (GTDB taxonomy): domain Bacteria; phylum Pseudomonadota; class Gammaproteobacteria; order Burkholderiales; family Burkholderiaceae_D; genus BOG-994. The sequence continues at coordinate 6,213 of CAJCID010000250.1, forward strand.
CGTCTTTCTGGCGAGTGCTCCTGGAACCAGGGCAGACGGCTCGCGCAGGAGACCGGTTCCAGATCGGCCGTCACCTCGCGCGAGGCAACGGTTGAGTTGTAGATCGCAACGATCGCCTCCAGATCGGTCAGTGCCGCATCGCGGACCTTCATGGCCGAAGCCCCGCGGTTGGACGGGCCAAGCACACCGCCTCTAGAGGGTATGAGTGGTGCGCGAGGACTTCAGTGCGGCGCCCAGGATCTCTTCGATGCGCTTCCGGGCGGTGGCCCCGCCTTCGTCGTCGGAGAAATGTACGCCGATACCCTGGGCCTTGTTGTTGTGCGCGCCCTGGGGGGTGACCCAGGCGACGCGGCCGGCGATCGGAAACTTCGAAGGGTCGTCCATCAGGGACAAGAGCAGATAGACCTCGTCGCCCAGGTTGTAGGCCTTGCTGGTCGGCACGAAAATACCGCCGTTCTTCAGATAAGGCATGAAGGCGGCGTAGAGAGCGGCCTTCTCCTTGATGTTCAGGGACAGGACACTGGGTCTTGCAACCGAGGGCGGTCGGGCCACGTCATTCATAGGTTTTCCGCTGGACTCTAGATTTTCTGCAGGGCCAAACAGTACCCCAGCAGGAGATTCTCGACAAACAAGCGCGCATTCAAAGGGTGATCGACCAGCCTGTTTTCGGCCACGAGCGTCCTTGCGTAAGCCAAGGCACGCGTCACGTCGAGGCTCCCGGCGAGGGTCGCGATTGCGCTCTTCTGGCTGGGATAATAGCGTATTCGCCCGGCGAGGCGGTAACCGAGGCAGTCGTAGACCCAGCGCTGTATCCACCCCACAACAAGGGCCGACTCACATTTGGACAGGCGCTCGGCGACGGCTAAGCAAGATGCGAACTCGGGCTTGGCCAAGACGCCAAAGAGGGCCTCGCGCTGGGGCCTGCGCACCTCGTCCTCCTGTGCGGCAAAGAGCGCGGCCAGGGGTGCGCCCCCCTCTTCAGCCAAGAGACGCAGGGCGTCGGCTACGCCCTGCCCGGTGAGCCAGGCGAGCGCGACATCGGGCCGTGGAGGCGCGAGCGCGACCTTCTGACAGCGCGAGAGGATCGTCGGCAAGAGTCGGTCGAGGGCGTCGGTGATGAGTATAAATACGGTGGATTCTGGCGGCTCCTCGAGCATTTTCAGGAGGGCGTTGGCGGTGAAGACGTTCATGGCGTCGGCCGGATAGATGAGGATGACCCGTCGGCCTCCCCGGTGCGTGCCCAGGGCGAGCATGTCGGCCAACTGCCGGATCTGCTGGATCCGAATTTCCTTGCTGGGCGCGCGCTTCGACTTGCCGCCCTCGCTCTCGGCGGCGCCGGGCTCTACCGGCGCCTCTAGGGTGGCACCGTCTCCGTCGCTCTCGGAGCTCTCGACGCCTTCGGCTAACTCGATGGCCTCGGGTCGGATCAGCCGGTAATCCGGATGGTTCCCAGCCTTGATCCAGCCGCACGCGGCGCAGACCCCGCAGGGACGGCCCAGATCGTTGGGGTTCTGGCAGAGGAGCGCACGTCCAACATAACGGGCAAACTCGACCTTGCCGATGCCTCTGGGACCATAAAAAACCAAGGCGTGCGGCAGATGACGAGTGTCCTTCCGGAACTCGTTCCACCAAGACTCTTGCCAGGGCAATAGATCAGTAAAAACCATGAATAAACATTTATTTATTGAGTTGATCTAATCTTTATTCGAGAATCGGGCTGAGCTGAATGATCGATTCGTAAAAGCTCTTATTTTCATATAGTTGAAAGATATTTCTCAAGTTCCACACGAATATCCTCGATCGAGGCGCGCCCGCTGACGATCCGGATGCGCTCGGGAGCCTTGCGGGCGCGCTCGAGATAGCCTTGTCGCACCCTCTCAAAAAAGGCTGCGCTCTCGCTTTCGAACTTATCCGGTGCGCGGGCATCGGCCAGACGCGCCCTGGCTTCCCGGACGTCCAGATCAAAGAGGATCGTCAGGTCGGGCGCAAGACCATCGAGAACCCAATCCTGCAGCACCTGAAGGCGCTCTTCGGACAAGCCCTTGCCTGCCCCCTGGTAGGCGAAGCTGGCGTCGGTGAAGCGGTCCGAGACGACCCAGGCGCCGCGTCGCAGCGCAGGTGCGATCACCTGGCGAACGTTCTCGTGGCGGGCGGCGAACATCAACAGCGCCTCGGTCGCCGCATCCATCGGATCGGCGAGCAGGATCTTGCGCAGTCCCTCCCCGAGCGGCGTGCCCCCGGGCTCACGGGTCAGGACCACCTCATGGCCGCGCGCGCGGATGCGCTCGGCGAGCCACTGGATGTGCGTGCTCTTGCCTGCGCCGTCGATCCCTTCGACGCTCACAAATCGTCCCCGCAGAGCGCTCACCGGTGGCCGCCCTTCTGGTACTTGGAGACGGCGCGGTTGTGCTCGTCGATGTTGCCTGAGAACTGGCTCGTCCCATCCCCCCGCGCGACGAAATACAGGGCATCGGAGGAGCTCGGTTTGACCACCGCCAGGAGCGCGGCGCTGCCGGGTAACGAGATCGGCGTGGGGGGCAGGCCCGGGCGGGTGTAGGTGTTAAAGGGGGTGTCGGT
>CAJCID010000251.1 GCA_903970305.1 Rhodospirillales bacterium
CCAAGCTCGACTGGGAGGTGGAGCTAGGCATCGTCATCGGCTCCACGGCCCGCTACGTGAGCGAGGAGGACGCCTTGGCCCACGTGGCCGGATATGTGCTCATCAACGATGTGTCGGAGCGTCAGTTTCAGCTCGAGCGCGGACCGCAATGGGACAAGGGCAAGGGGTGCGATACGTTCGGGCCGATCGGGCCCTGGCTCGTCACCGCCGATGAGATCGGTGATCCGCAGACGCTTGAGCTCTGGCTCGATGTGAACGGCAAGCCGATGCAGCGCGGCACGACCGCAACGATGGTATTCGGGTGCGCAACCTTGGTCAGCTATTGCAGCCACTACATGACGCTCCGACCTGGTGACGTGATCGCCACCGGAACGCCGCCGGGCGTGGGGATGGGCATGAAGCCGCCCTGCTTTCTAAAACCCGGTGATGTGGTCACCCTCGGGATCAAGGGTTTGGGCCAGCAGACCCAAAAGATCGTCAGCGCAAAGCATGGCTGAAAGCCGGGGCGCACCACTCGAGTGCTCGGAGGTCGAGCACTACAAAGAGTGGATCGGTGCGGTTCAGACCGAGAACGATGAGATTTCCTCTGCGCCGCTGGCTGGCTGGAACGCGACGCTGGACCGCAGTGACGAGCGTCCTGTAGCGGGAGAGCCGCTCCCCCCGCTCGCCCATTGGCTGTACTTCCTGCCGCGCGCGCGTCAGGCCGAATTGGGACGAGACGGGCATCCCATGCGTGGCGGGTTTCTGCCGCCGGTGCGCCTGCCCCGGCGTATGTGGGCTGGTAGCCGGATCCAGTGGCACCAGAGCCTCTGCGTGGGTGATTCGGTGACGCGCACCTCATCGATCCGCTCGGTGGAGCACAAGAAGGGGCGTAGCGGCGATCTGGTGTTCGTGGTGGTCGAGCATCGCCTGTCCAGCGTCCGGGGACTGTGTCTGACCGAGGAGCACGACATCGTCTATCGCGACCTCGTGACACTTCCCGCAGCACCTCCCGCGCAGGCGAAGGAGGCGCCCACGCCCGACTGGAGCGCTCAGGTCGAGCCCACGGACGTGCTGCTGTTCCGCTACTCTGCGCTGACCTTCAATGGTCACCGGATCCATTACGACCGCCGCTATGTGACCGAGGTCGAAGGCTATCCCGGTCTGGTCGTGCACGGGCCATTGATTGCGACCTTGCTGCTCGAAGCGGCACGCCATCATCTGGGCACGCTCGATCCGGCGCGCTTTGAGTTCATTGCGAAAAGCCCCCTGTTCGATACCCATTCCTTCACCGTCGCCGGGCGGATGCTGCAAAGTCCTGGCGGGAACCAGATCGAGATGTGGGCGAGCGATGCGTCGGGAAGAATCTGCATGAACGCCTTGGCCGACCTGAGGCCCCGATGAATCCGCGTTTTTTAGCGATCGAGACGGCGTCCACGCTGCTGTTCGTGCCGGCCTCTCGACCCGAGCGCTTTGGGAAGGCGCTCGCCTCAGGGGCCGATCTCGTCATCATCGATCTGGAAGATGCGGTCTCGCCAACTGAGAAGGAGAGCGCCCGCCAGGCACTTCTGGCAAACTGGTCGAGCCTGCCCGATCGAGGGCGGTGCCTGGTGCGCATCAATCCGGCGCAGTCTGATGAACACGCTCTCGACCTCGCGCTCTGTGCACGTCTCGATCCCCTCGGGATCGTGCTCCCCAAGGTCGAAAACCCGGGCGTTGTCGCAAGGCTCTTGCGCGAACTACCAGAAGCGGCCTGCCTGCCCATGATCGAGAGTGCGCGGGGTTGGCAGGCGGTCCAGTCGATCGCGTCTGCGCCCGGTGTGGTGCGGCTCATTTTTGGCAACCTGGACTTCCAGGCCGACCTCGGGATGCAGGCAGACTCCGTCGAGTCAGAACTGATTGCAGTGCGCCTGAGCCTGGTCGCGGCGGCACGCTCGGCGGGGATCGCCGCGCCCATCGACGGCGTCACGCTTGCGACCGACGATGCCCCGCTTCTTGCCGCCGCCGCGCTGCGCGCCCGGCGCCTGGGATTCTCTGGCAAGCTGTGCATTCATCCGCGCCAGGTTGATCCGGTCCGGACGGCATTTGTCCCGAGCGCTCTCGAGATTGCCTGGGCCCGCGGCATCATCGATGCGAGCGCCAAGGCCGAAGGAGCGGCTCTGCAGGTCGATGGCCAGATGATCGACAGGCCGGTAGTATTGCTCGCGCAGGCGATCTTGACTCGGGCGGGCTCCTAGAGGCGCTCCAGAGGGCGGGGCGTCTGACTTCAGCTGGCCCCAAGTCCCAAGACAAAATGAAGGAGGAGACATGAAGCGCATGCTGTTGGCCTTGGGCCTTCTGGTCCTCGCCGCCGTGGCCCGGGCCGACCCGGCCCCGACGCCCCAAAACCCGATCATCATCAAGTTTAGCCACGTCGTCGCCATCGACACACCCAAGGGCCGTGGGGCCGAGCGCTTCAAGCAACTCGTCGAAGAGCGCACCGCTGGACGGGTACGAGTCGAGGTCTATCCAAACAGCACCCTGTACAAGGACAAGGAGGAGTTGGAGGCGTTGCAACTGGGCGCCGTCCAGATGCTCGCCCCGTCAGTGTCGAAGTTCGGCCCGCTTGGGGTGAAGGAGTACGAGGTCTTCGATCTGCCCTACATCTTTCCGAACAAGGACGTCTTGCACCGGGTCACCGAGGGGCCGATCGGTGCACAGCTCTTTGCCAAGCTCGAATCCAAGGGCATCCACGGACTGGCCTACTGGGACAACGGCTTTAAGGTCATGACGGCCAACCGGCCCCTGCGTGTGCCGGCTGATTTCAAAGGGCTGAAGATGCGGATCCAGGCCTCGAAGGTCCTCGATGCCCAGTTCCGGGCCCTGGGTGCGAATCCGCAGGTGATGGCCTTCTCGGACGTCTATCAGGCGCTCCAGACGGGCGTGGTGGATGGCACCGAGAACACGCCTTCGAACGTCTATACGCAAAAGATGAACGAGGTCCAGAAGTACCTGACCCTCTCCGATCATGGCTACATCGGCTACGCCGTCATCACGAACCGCGCGTTTTGGGACAAGCTTCCGCCGGACATCCGCACGATCCTCGAGCAAGCGATGCGTGATGCCACACGCTACGCCAACGCGATCTCGCAACAAGACAACGATGACGCGCTGGCTGCGATGAAGGCAACCCAGAAGATCGAATTCATCGAATTGACTCCGACCGAGAAGGCCGCTTGGAGACGCGCGCTGCTGCCGGTTCAATCGGAGATGGAGTCGCGCGTGGGCAAGGACCTGATCGATGCCATCCACAAGGAAGCCCAGACGATCGGGGCAGAGTGACATCGGCTCACCCACCTGGGCCAAGGAGCGCGCGCTCTCGCCCGGAGGCGTATCGGCGGTGCCGGTGTGCTCAAGGACGGGCCAGGGGGCCATGCGGCGTCCGAAACGCAAGAGGGCTCGGCGAGCGCGGGCTGAGCGGCCCTAGCTTCTTGGCCGGTCACTGAACTTGGAGCGCTTTGACGTGGCCGTGGTCGGCGCGGGCGCTGCGGGCATGATGTGCGCAGCGGTGGCCGGCCAGCGCGGTAGGCGCGTGGTCTTGATCGATCATTTTTCCCGTCCGGGCGAGAAGATTCGCATTTCTGGAGGCGGACGCTGCAACTTCACCAATACCGGCACCGGCCCCGAGAATTTTCTTTCGAACAACCCGGGATTCTGCCGTGCGGCGCTTGCCGCCTATACACCCCGAGATTTTATCGCCCTGGTCGAGCGCTACCGGATCGGGTATCACGAGAAACATCGGGGCCAGTTGTTCTGTAACGACTCGAGCGAATCGATCATCGGTCTGTTACGCGCCGAGTGCGGCTTGGCGGGCGTGCAGGTCCGCTCGCCCCTGCGAGTCGATTCCTTAAGCCTCGACGGTGGAGCGTTCCACCTCATCACTTCCGGCGGCCCGATCGCTTCAGCCAAGCTGGTCATCGCCACCGGGGGACTTTCGATTCCAAAGATCGGGGCGAGCGACTTCGGTTATCGGATCGCCCGACAGTTTCGGCTGCCGGTCGTCGAGCCGCGGCCGGCTCTTGTGCCGCTCACCTTTGCCCCCGAGGTCTGGCGCGACTTCGCGCCGCTCGCTGGCGTCGCGCTGCCCGTCTCGATCTCCACAGCCCGCTTTGCAGTCGGTCCCGGCCCAGGGCAATTCGACGAGGATCTCCTTTTCACCCATCGCGGGCTTTCGGGACCCGCTGTCCTGCAGATTTCGAGTTACTGGGAGCAGAAGGAGCCTCTCGTCGTGGATCTCGTACCGAATCAACCGGTCTCAAAGCTGCTGCGGCAAGCGAAGGAGGCGAGCCGCCAGGATCTCGGCAATGTCCTTGCCCAATGGCTGCCAAGGCGCCTGGCGCTAGGCTGGCTGGCCACCCAAATTCCTCTGGGAGAAGCTCTGGCTGATCGTAAGATCGCCGAAATATCCAATAAAAGTATTGATCAGATCTCAAAACATATTAAAAGTTGGCAAATTATTCCCAGTGGCACGGAGGGCTTCAAGAAGGCTGAGGTCACTCGTGGAGGCGTTGATACCCGCCACCTCGCCGCACACTCGATGGAGGCACTCCAGCAACCAGGCTTATATTTCATCGGGGAAGTCGTCGATGTGACCGGCTGGCTTGGAGGCTATAACTTCCAATGGGCCTGGGCTTCTGCTGTGGCTGCCGGCCGGGCGATTTAGAGGCGATGTTGCCCCTTGAGGTACACAAACCGGCCAAAGTCGCTATAATCAAGGGCTTTTCCCATTTATTTACTTACCTAACCGAATACATGCCTACAGTCCGTGTGAAGGAAAATGAGCCGTTTGAGGTGGCGCTACGCCGATTCAAGCGCACCATGGAAAAAACGGGGCTCCTGACGGAGTTGCGCGCGCGCGAGTTTTACGAGAAACCCACTGCCGAAAGAAAGCGCAAGCTGGCTGCAGCCGTGAAGCGTCACTACAAGCGTCTGCGCAGTCAGATGCTGCCCAAGAAGCTCTACTAGTTCTTCGACTGCGTAGCCTTTTGGGCTAGCAGCCTGCCTGATCACCGGACTTCCCGGTTTTCTTTAGAGCACTTCGGCAGGCCTTCGGGCGCGCTCTGCCCCGAACGGTTCTGACCCTCCTGGATTCTTACGGTATTTTCGGCCGCCCGATTCGCCGATTTCCTGACGTCCCGCTGGGTCCTTCTCAGCCCGGGTCCTACTCAGTCCGGGTCCTACTCAGCCCCAGTTTCCGAACCCTCCAGACAGGGTCCGCCGGCCTTTATTTGTTTTCAGCTCGACCGGGTTGATGCGCAGCCGCCATGGGTTCGGCCATCCCGGTGCGGGTGCTTCGGCCGACGCCGCGCAATAGCGCAGGTCCAGTTACGGCGGCGCGTTGCGTGCGCGTAAAATGAATGCATTCAACAGGAGGTCACGGCATGGCTACGAGTTCCCCTTTGGCGCTACGGATCACCGAGGACATGAAGGCTGCCATGCGCGCGAAGGATGCGCCGCGGCTCTCGACCATTCGGATGCTTACCGCCGCGATCAAGCAAAAGGAGGTTGACGAGCGCATCGATCTGACCGATGCCGATGTGATGGCGATCGTCGAGAAGCTCATCAAGCAACGTCGGGACGCTGCCCAGCAGTTCGAATCGGCAGGCCGCCTGGATCTCGCCGAAAAGGAAAAGTCCGAGATCGACCAATTAAGTGGCTACCTGCCCAGTCAATTGAGCGCCGAGGAGATCGAACTCGAGATCGACCGGGTCCTTGGGGAGTCGGGCCTGTCCGGACCTCAGGCGATGGGCAAATTGATGCCGGTTCTCAAGGCGCGTCTGGCCGGGCGCGCGGACATGGGTCAGGTGTCGGCGCGCGTCAAGGCCAAGCTCGCCGGCTAGTCCTGGGAACAGCCCGCGGATGCGGCGAGACTGATGCCAGCCCAGCCGCGTCCTAGGGAGCGAAAGCACCGGGCGATTGGTCGGTATCGAGAGGCGTTTGCGTGATCCCTCAGTCATTCATTCAGGATCTCCTGAACCGCGTCGACCTGGTCGAGGTGGTGGGTCGCTACGTGAAACTGCGACGCTCGGGAGCGAATTTCTCGGGACTTTGCCCGTTTCATAACGAGAAGTCGCCCTCGTTCACCGTGAGCCCGACCAAGCAGTTCTATCACTGCTTCGGCTGTCAGGCACACGGTACGGCGATCGGCTTCTTGATGGAGTACTCGGGGTTAAGCTTTCCCGAGGCGGTTCGCGAACTCGCCCAGTCACTGGGCATGGCAGTCCCCGAGCAGGACGACCGGCTCACCCCGGAGGAGCGCGTCGCGGAGGTGGCGCACAGCATGACCTTGGGCGAGAACCTCGTCACAGCGATGGACTACTACCGTGCCCAGTTGAAAGGGTCCTCGCGTGCAATCGCCTACCTGAAGGGACGCGGCCTGACCGGTGAGGTCGCCGCGCGCTTTGGTCTGGGTTATGCGCCGCCGGGCTGGCAGAACCTGGCCGCCGTTTTCAGGGACTACGGACAGGCCAGCCTTTCCGACTGCGGCCTAGTCATCGATCGCCAAGACGAAGGAAATCACAAGCGCTATGACCGGTTCCGCGACCGCATCATGTTTCCGATCCGCAACGCCCGTGGCCAGGTGGTCGGATTCGGTGGCCGGATCATCGATAGTGGCGAGCCCAAGTACCTGAACTCGCCCGAGACCCCGGTGTTCCAGAAAGGCAATGAGCTTTACGGTCTCTTCGAGGCTCGCGCAAGCATCCGGGAGGTGGGGTATGCCATCGTCGTCGAGGGCTACATGGACGTCGTCGCATTGGCGCAACTGGGCTTTGCCAACGCCGTGGCGACCCTTGGAACCGCGTGCACGACCCAGCACGTCCAAAAACTCGTGCGTCAGACCGACCGCATCGTCTTTAGCTTCGACGGCGATGCCGCCGGCCGCAAGGCCGCGTGGCGTGCGCTCGAGGCGAGTCTGCCCTATGCGGCTGACAACAAGGCCTTCTCGTTTCTCTTCCTGCCCCCAGAGCATGATCCGGACTCGTTCATACGGGAATCTGGAGACGCTGCCTTTTTGGCCGAAATCCAGGCCGCGCTGCCCCTGTCTGAATTCCTGGTCCGTGAACTGTGCACAGGCAAGGACCTGGCGCTCGCCGAGGGGCGCGCCAAACTCCTTTTCGAGGCGAAACCACATCTCCAGGCCCTACCCGCAGGGGCGCTGCGCTTACAGATCCTGCGAGAACTGGCGCGCCTCGCCCAGACCTCGGCCGACGAGGTCAGCGCCTTCGCCGAGTTACCCAGTGGGGTTACGCAACGCCGGGCGCCGCCCAGAGCCAAGCGCACCGCTCCATCCCCGATCGACACGCAGATCATGCGCTTGCTGCTCGCGCATCCCCATCTGTTCGCCGAGCTTGACCCCGCGGCGCGGGCCATCCTGACCAGCCACCCCTTAAGCGCCATGGCCGTGCTGCTTGGAGCCTGTGCAGAAAGCGCACCCGGAGCGACGCTCGCTTCGCTGAGCGAGACCCTTTTGCGCGGTCCCGAAGGCGAGTTCTTTGCCGAACTGGTCAAACAGGTCCTTGACGGCGCCGAGGCAGATCGAGAGACCGCCCTGGGGGACCTTCGTGCGGCGATCGCCAAGTTGCGCAACCGCCAGATTCGCTCCGAGCTAGACGGGCTTGCCCAGCGCGCAACCGCTGATCCCGTGGCCAAGGCCCGCATCCGCGAGCTGATGGACGAGCAGCGCCGGCTCAATCACGAGGCGCGCCCCAATCTTTCAGATTGAGGGGAGCAAGCCCTTGATCTGGAAGGCTTCGTACCCAGATCAAGGAGCATGGCGTACTGGATTTTATGGTCCCGGCATGCTATCATTTACGGTTTGCCGCATTAGCCAATAGAGGGAGCGGTGCCCCGTCCCAAGTGGCCCAAGTCAGTCTAGGGTGACTTCGGGGTGACTTCGGGAGCCAGAAGAAGGGGCGCGGTTCTGGACGGCCTCGTCCCTGTGGCCATAGGCATCGTGTGGGTGTGGGTCCTCAGGTCGTGAGCTGCCTTTGGACCGTTGGTGCTGTCCCAAAACGCTCCGTTTCTCACCAATTGTCACCGTCTCCGTCCATCGATCGTATCAAGCAAGGACCCAATATGGCGCAGTCGTCCCACAGCAAAAAAGCAAAGTCAGCCCCCGCTAAGAGCCGTCCTGCGGCAAAGAAGCCGCCGGTTCGTCTGGCGGTATCGAAGACTCCCAAGCGTTCGAGCCAGGCCGTGACCAAGGCCAAGGTGGCTCCAGCGAGCCCGGCCGCGCGCGCAGCCAGGACCGCTAAGCCCAGCTCCAAGCCGGTGACTAAGACCCCCGTGAAGGCGCAAAAGACTGCGGTCAAGAGCACGGCGCGCCCAGTGGCCAAGGCCGGTCTGGCCAAAGCCTCGCCCGTCAAGTCCGCCAAGATCGTCCAGAGCAAGCCCGCCGAATCCAAGGCGGCCGCTCCAATCGCCCGCAACAACAAGCCCGAAGCCAAGAAAGCCGTCACCCTGCCTAAGTCCCAACCATCCGCCAAGCCAGATCTCGCCCCCGTGGCCGAAATCCCGGCCGAGGCCGTCCCTGTCGAAGTCGTCGTCGGCGGCGCCGCACCCGACACTGCCACGGGTAAGAATGGACGGCCCGCCAAGGCCAGTGCGCCCCTGAGCGAGAAGGCCAAGGCCAAGGAACGCAAGGCCAAGGAGAAGGCCTTTCTCAAAGATGCGCTGGCCACCCAGCAGCCCGGTACCGAAGAAGAGCTCGAGGCGCGCCGTACCAAGCTGAAGAACATGATCAAGCTGGGCAAGGAGCGGGGCTTTTTGACCTATGCCGAGATCAATGATCATCTTCCCGACGATGTTGTCGATGCCGAGGCAATCGAGGGGATCATCAGCACGTTCAACGATATGGGTATCGCCGTCTACGATCAGGCGCCAGACGCGGAAACCCTGTTGATGAACGACAACGCGCCGGTTGCGTCCAGTGACGACGACGCCGAAGAGGAGGCCGAGGCGGCCTTGTCCACGGTTGACTCGGAATTTGGCCGGACGACCGACCCGGTGCGCATGTACATGCGCGAGATGGGCTCGGTTGAACTGCTCACGCGCGAGGGTGAGATTGAGATCGCCAAGCGTATCGAGGATGGCCTAAAGCACATGATCCAGGCGATTTCCGCCTGTCCGACGACGATCGCCGAAATCATCGGGATGTCCGAGAAGATCCGCCGCGAGGAGATGCGTATCGACGAAGTCGTCGATGGACTGATCGATCCGAACGCCGAGGAAGAAGCCAAATTCGCGGTGGCTGCAGCCGTCGTGGAAGAGGACTTTGACGAGGAGCCCTCCGAAGAGGAAGACGGCGAAGACGACGGCGGTGCCGCGGTCAACGCCAAGGCCCTTGAGGAACTCAAGCAAAAGGGTCTTGAAAAGTTTGACCATATCGCGCAGCAGTTCGAGAAGATGCGCCGTTCGTTCGAGCGGGAGGGCTATCGCTCCAAGGGCTATGTCAAGGCTCAGGAGGCCATCTCAAACGAGCTGATGTCGATCCGCTTTACGGCCAAGATGGTTGAAAGGCTCTGCGACACGTTGCGTGCCCAAGTGGACGAGGTGCGCCAGCTCGAACGGCAGATTCTGGATATTGCGGTCAACAAGGCGGGCATGCCGCGCAGTCACTTCATCAAGGGCTTTCCGAGTCGGGAGACCGATCTGAAATGGGCCGTCGACGAAGTCGACGGCGGTCATGGCTACAGCGTGACCTTGGCGCGCAACGTGCCGGCTATCCAGGAACTGCAGCAAAAGCTGATCGATCTGCAAACACGCGTGGTCCTACCGCTGCGTGACCTGCGTGACATCAATAAGCAGATGGCCACCGGTGAGGCCAAGGCCCGCAAGGCCAAGCGTGAGATGACCGAGGCCAATCTGCGTCTGGTGATCTCGATCGCCAAGAAATACACGAATCGAGGCCTGCAGTTCCTCGACCTGATCCAGGAGGGGAACATTGGCCTCATGAAGGCGGTCGACAAGTTCGAATATCGTCGGGGCTACAAGTTCTCGACCTATGCGACCTGGTGGATCCGTCAGGCGATCACCCGCTCGATCGCCGATCAGGCCCGGACCATCCGCATTCCGGTGCACATGATCGAGACGATCAATAAAATGAATCGGATCTCGCGGCAGATCCTGCAGGAGACGGGGCAAGAGCCGGATCCGGCGACGCTCGCGCTGAAGATGGAGATGCCCGAGGACAAGATCCGCAAGATCATGAAGATCTCCAAGGAGCCGATCTCGATGGAGACACCCATCGGAGACGATGATGACTCCCATCTGGGCGACTTCATCGAGGATCAGACGACCCTTGCTCCAGCCGATGCTGCACTTTATGCTTCACTGCGCGATGTGACGAAGGATGTCCTGGATTCGCTCACTCCGCGGGAGGCGAAGGTTTTGCGCATGCGTTTCGGGATCGAGATGAGCACCGACCACACTCTCGAGGAGGTCGGCAAGCAGTTCGACGTGACGCGCGAGCGGATTCGTCAGATCGAGGCCAAGGCACTGCGCAAGCTACGCCATCCGAGCCGTTCGGATAAGCTGAAATCCTTCCTCGAAGGCAGCTGATCGGGCCGGCTTGGGCGGTGCAAGCCGCCGAAGCAGAGAGGGCACATTTGCGGGTGGAAGAACCGGAAGTCATTGCCGGTCGGTCCGAAAAGACAACGAGAGAGCCCGCCTTCGCGGGCTCTCCGTCAAAAGCCGCTCCGCCAGAGATTTCGGGCCGTTAGCTCAGTTGGTTAGAGCAGTGGACTCATAATCCATTGGTCGCTGGTTCAAGTCCAGCACGGCCCACCATACTGATTTCGCCTTTTGTACTACACGCGCCAGAGCGCGCGTTCCGTAAAAACCATCTTGCCAAAGGGAGGCGTGCCGCCCCCTGTTGGATACCCCCTGCGGATATCGGTGGACTATCGTGCCGCTCGATCGTCGCGCCGGCTACATGGCCGCGCCGGAACGCGCCAGTGTGGATGGTGATATAAGGCCATTCGCGACCTTTCTTGCCGAGCTGGCACGAAGCAGTGCACGGACATCGAAATGACGGTAGTCAAAGCAAATCAAGTGAACATGCGCATTGCGGATCGCCGAGCAGGGAAACCGATCTCTCCAGCTAGTATCATCGAGTTGTAGGTAGATGCAGTCCGAGCTCTTCCTGGAACGCCACGATGTCACGAATCGCAGCGTCTTCGACGCGACGCAGATCCTCTGCCGAAAGTTCTCCCTGGACATGTTCTGCCCGCGCCTTCAGGAGCGACTCGGGTCTGAGAAAGCTGCCGACATGGTCGGCCCGAATCGGGGCCCGTACTCGTGAGTTCACTGGGATCTCCTTTCACGCTTTTCTTGGCGTTGCATCGGTGATTATCCTACCCCGGATCGTCTGCGGACACGGTCGACTCGAAGGCGTTTTGCGGATCGGCGAGAACTCGGTCCGGATGCGCCTCAGGTGGGTCAGAGGCTCCAGTGCCACTCGTTTGATCGACCAAAGAAGTGGCTCATACGTGCAGAAGGCCCGGTCATGAGTGCGCGTCGCACAGCTCACCACCACCACGTGTATGTCGTCGAGCTCTCATCGGACGTCCTTGGCGAGCCCTCGTTTCGCAAATCGAACCCTGACTACATCTTCGGCAAGCCCTGCGTCTACGTCGGCATGACTGGCCTTAGTCCCGATGTGCGCTTTGACAAGCACAAGGCGGGCATCCAGGCGAACCGTTTCGTCCAGCAATACGGCCTGCACCTCGTGCCTGCCCTCTACGCGATGTACAACCCGATGCCCTACGACGGTGCGCTCGAGATGGAGGTCGAGCTTGCCATAGCGCTCCGTGAGGAAGGTTACGGCGTCTGGCAGGCTTAACGCGGGGCGCGGGGTCAGGGGACCAAGGAGGGTCGGCGCGTGCACGGCTGGAATGTGCAGAAAGTCTGCTTCTCCCCGAAGTTCACGGATGACGAGCGGGTGGCTTTGCGCAGCAAGGGCTACGGGTCTTACGACCTACTGGACTACGCCCGCCTGTTTTGAGCGGGGCGGCCGCGCCGAGAGCCGGCTGCCTCACAGATCTTTGTACCGCTCCCCCGTCAACTGACGACCGCCGCTCCGCTGACAGCACCCGCGGCCCAAGAAGCCTCGCCAGCACTGCGTTTCCAGCCAGCCTTGGGTCAACTGCTTAGTAACCACCCCTGCACAGCAAAAGCCCCGCAGTAAAAGCCCCGCAGTGAAAGCCCCGGAGTGAAAGCCCGTTTGATAGGGCTCGCCGACTTGCGCGCGCTCGCGCTTCGGCCCAAACTATATGCTTACGACCCCAAGGTGAACACGATGGATCGCACTGACCCGCAGCTCGACCTTTCCGCATTTTGGATGCCGTTCACGGCGAACCGCGATTTCAAGGCCGAACCCCGGCTTTTGCGTTCAGCAAAAGGCATGTTCTACGAGGACGTTCACGGGCGCAAAATTTTGGACGGCACCGCCGGGCTGTGGTGCGTCAACGCCGGCCACGGGCAGGCGCCGATCGTCGCAGCCATTCAGGCCATGGCCGCCGAGTTGGATTTTGCACCCACGTTCCAAATGGGCCATCCGGCTGCCTTCGAGCTCGCCCAGCGCCTGGTCGATTTCAGTCGCCATCGCTTCTCGCACGTGTTCTATACCAACTCGGGTTCGGAGTCGGTCGACACGGCCTTGAAGATGGCACTCGCTTACCACCGCGTGCGTGGCGAGGGGACTCGCACGCGGCTCATCGGCAGGGAGCGGGGCTATCACGGTGTGGGCTTTGGCGGGATCTCGGTCGGTGGGATCGTGAGCAATCGCAAGTTCTTCGGGCCCCTGCTCGCCGGTGTCGACCACCTGCGGCACACCCATGACATCGAGCACAACGCCTTCTCCCGTGGACAACCGGAATACGGCGCCCACCTTGCCGACGACCTCGAGAGGCTCGTGACCCTGCATGACGCCTCGACCATCGCAGCTGTCATCGTCGAACCCGTAGCCGGTTCGACCGGCGTGCTCCTGCCCCCCAAGGGCTATCTGGAACGGCTGCGCGCGATTTGCGACCGGCACGGCATTCTCCTGATTTTTGATGAGGTGATCACGGGTTTCGGGCGGCTGGGCACTCCATTCGCGGCGGACTTCTTCGGCGTCGATCCGGACATCATCACGACGGCCAAGGGCCTGACCAACGGGTCGGTCCCGATGGGTGCCGTGTTCGTGAAACCCCATATCCATGATGCATTCATGGGATCTCCCGGGGCTCCTGCAGCGGGGATCGAGTTGTTTCATGGTTACACCTATTCGGGACACCCCCTCGCCTGTGCTGCAGCCATGGCCACTCTTGGGGTCTACCGGGATCAGGCGGTCATCGAGAATGCGGCGGCACAGTCGGCCTATTGGGAGGAAGCGGTTCATTCGCTGCGCGATCTGCCCCATGTCATCGACCTGCGCAACCTTGGATTAGTCGCCGGGGTGGAACTCGAACCCCGCAAGGGTCAGCCAGGAGCCCGCGCCATGGAGGTCTTTAAGAAGGCGTTCGCGGCGGGCATCATGATTCGTGTTACCGGAGATACCATCGCGATGTCGCCGCCACTCGTGATCCAGCGCCCGCATATCGACCAGTTGTTCGAAATATTGCGCGGGGTTCTGCAGTCGGTCGCCTAGCCGGCAGCGGTTGCCGACGGGCGGGGATGGCGTTCCAGCCATTAGTCTGCCATAATCGCAGACTGTCGGAGATTTCCGACGAGTCGGCCCCCCTGTAGCGCGGGCGCGTGACTCGCTTATCGGGCCTGGCCTTTGCCCCGCCCGAAGCCTTCGACCCAGCAGGATCTTTTCTCTCCGTGAACTCAGACGAAGCATCACTGAACACCTTTGCGGCCTTTGGCCTGCACGGGGATATCCTGCGGGCCCTCTCGGAGCAGGACTACACGGTTCCCACGCCGATCCAGGAACAGGCCATCCCGGTGGTTCTCGCGGGGCGCGATGTCATGGGCGCAGCCCAGACCGGTACCGGCAAGACGGCAGGCTTTGCGCTGCCGATCATCCAAAAGCTCTTGCAGTATGCGAGCACCAGCACCTCCCCGGCACGCCATCCGGTGCGGGCCCTGATTCTGACCCCGACACGCGAACTCGCAGACCAGGTCGCCGAGAACGTCGCCCGTTACGCCCAGTACACAGCGCTGCGTTCGACGGTGGTGTTCGGTGGCATCGACATGGCCCCCCAGACCCAGGCGCTACGCGCAGGCGTTGAGATCCTGATCGCAACCCCCGGACGCCTGCTCGACCATGTCCAGCAGAAGACCCTGAATCTCTCGCAGACGCAGATCCTGGTGCTCGATGAGGCCGACCGAATGCTCGACATGGGCTTTCTGCCGGACCTGCAGCGCATCATCAATCTTCTGCCGAAGCAGCGCCAGAATCTCATGTTCTCGGCTACTTTTTCTAATGAAATCAAAAAGTTAGCTCAGACTTTCATGCGCGATCCGGTGCTCATCGAGGTCGCGCGGCGCAATGCGACTGCGGATAACGTCAGCCAGACCGTGTATTGCGTCCCCAGCGAGTACAAGCGCGCTGCAGTCGCCTACCTGATCCGGCAGCGGGGCTTAAAGCAAGTCCTGGTCTTTTCGAACACCAAGATCGGCACCTCTCGTCTGGCGCGTGAACTGCAGCGCGAAGGCATCAAGGCCGATGCGATCCATGGCGACAAAAGCCAGAAGGACCGGATGATCGCCTTGGAGGCTTTCAAGTCGGGTGAAGTCGAAGTGCTGGTTGCCACCGACGTCGCCGCGCGCGGCCTGGACATCGTCGAGCTACCGTGCGTGATCAACTACGATTTGCCGCATTCTCCCGAGGACTATGTCCATCGCATCGGGCGTACGGGGAGGGCGGGTGCATCAGGCGATGCGATATCCCTCATGGCTCCGGAGGAGGAACGTTATCTTCTGGATATCGAAAAGCTGACCAAGACCAAGGTCGTGCGCGGTGTGCTGGACGGTTTCATGCCGCAGGACCGTCCGCGTCACGCGCCACGCGAGACCCCGCGTGACGTGGGTGCGCGACGCTCCCGCGAACCGTCGCGCGAGCCTTCCGTGCGCGGCGCGCGCATGCCGATCGACGAATGGTTTCTGAAGCCCTACGAGCCGGCTGAGTGGCAGGCGTCTGCTACTCAGGCGGCGGCTTTGCCGGCGCCCCCTGCGGGGTCCAGCGTAGTCGACAAATCCATCCGCAAGCCGGTCGCAGCCCTATTGGGCGGCGGAAAAAAACAGGGCTAAGTCCCCCGAAGCTCCCTATTTCGCCAGAGTGGCGAAGCGGCGGTGATCGAGCATCATGCATCGATCCATCACGACCAGGAGGCCGGCATCTCGGACCTTTTGCGCCGCGCGCTCGTTGACCACGCCAAATTGCATCCAAAGGTGCTTGGCCCCCGCGGCAATGGTCTCCTCGGCAAGCGGCTCGATATACTCGCTACGCCGAAAACACAGGACGGTATCGATCGGTCCCGGCAGATCGGCGAGCCGCCCTGCACACGCTTGTCCGAGTACCTCGGTGACGTTCGGATTCACCGGGAACACTTGGAAGCCCTGCCGGAGCAGATACTGCATCACGCGATGGCTGTCGCGTTCTGGCCTGTCAGACGCTCCGACGAGGGCGATGCGTGTGGTGGCCGCGAGAATACGGCGGGACGTCTCGACTGGGTTCATGGCTTCGATGAGAAGATTCGCGTACGGTGGCTGGAACGGGGCCGGGAAGAGGCGTTCGCCCTCAGGAGGGTAGCCGATGGCGGGCGCGCCAAAGCGGCACGGCCGCGGCCCAAAATCCATCGATGGAGGGCTCAGAGAGCGGACCCAGACCAAGGAACGCCGCGGCAGCATGGAGCGCAGCCAGGCCCTTGCCGGACTCTACCGGTGCCGCACCCGTTTGCTTGCTGAGCTTTTCACCCAGCGCATTGGTGAGCACTGGCACATGCAGATAGCGCGGCCGGGGCAGACCCAGATGCGCTTGGAGAAAGATCTGGCGCGCCGTCGAGGCGAGCAGGTCGGCTCCTCGCACCACATCGGTCACCCCCTGGCGCGCATCATCGACCACGACCGCGAGCTGATAGGCCCAGACTCCATCGGCGCGACGCAGGATGAAGTCGCCCACCTCAGCGGCGAGATTCTGTTCCTGCTCGCCTTGAATCCGGTCGACGAAGCGGATCACGGCCGAATCCACCCGAACGCGGGCTGCAGCGCGTCGAGACCGATTGATCGGATCGGAGTCTGCCGGTTGGTCACGGCAGGTTCCGGGATAGATGGGAGCACCATCGACTCCGGGTAAGCCCGAATCGGCGAGCTCTTTTCTTGAGCATATGCACTCGTAGGTCAGGCCTTGCGCCTTGAGCGCTGCAAAGGCCCGCGCGTAGTCCGCGTCGTGTTCGGATTGGCGCTCGATCGCGCCGTCCCAGGCGAAGCCCAGATCCGTAAGCACCGCAAGGATCTGCTCTTCGGCATCTGGGGCTGTGCGCAGCAGATCGGTATCCTCGATGCGCACATGCCAGAGACCCTGATGGGCGAGCGCGTCAAGGCGACTGGCGAGCGCGGCCACCAAAGAACCTTGGTGCAAGGGGCCGCTCGGAGAGGGTGCAAAACGCCCGACATAGCGCGTAGCGGCAACCGATTGCGCGCCTTCTCGCTCGCAGTGGATTGGAGAACTCACGATTTTTGCTTATAGTCTGCGATTTGGGGTCGGGTCCATTCCTAAAATGGCAACATCGCTCGGTATGCCGCACTGCCACCCGTTGCCTATCACGGATCGGCCGGCCCTGTGCTGAGCCGGGTCGGACGCCCGCTTCGAGGTCGAGATGACCGACCGTGAATCTCCTAGGTGGTCTGCAACAAGGTCGTCGCATCGCGACCTGGGTCGGGCCATCCCGACGGGGTTTGGCACTTCGCACTCGGCATGGGGGGGAGCAGGCGATCTATTCTCCCTGATCTCCCCGATTCTCGCTTTGGTGTTGCTGCGTGAGCAGATTCCAATAGGCTGGGCCAGCCTTTGGGTGGGGACGATCGTCTTGCTGGTCTTGATCCGGCGCGCCGTTTGCGGCTTCAAAGAAGGAGATGTTCCCTTCGTGCGCGCCGGCTTCGCGAGACGGCGCTGGATTTGTCTGGGGAGCGAAGTTCTCGAAGGGAGTTCCTGGGCCGCTCTGATCTGGTTTGCACCCATCAGCGATGCGAATCTGAGCTATGCGCTGGCCATCCTCGTGACGGCCTTGGCCTTTTGCCGCCTGAGTGGGCCCGCGCAATACGGTGCGGCCGGCCCGCTCTCGGTCCTGCCGATCCTTCTTGTTCAGGCTTTGGTGTTCGGGGTGCGCCCGCTGCCCTACGGGGCCCCGCTTTTGTGCATCTGGCTTCTGCTCTCGGTATTCGGATTGCTGAGCTTCTCCTTGGCCGCCGCCCGCGAACAAGCCAACGCGCACGAAACACAGGCCCAGGCCACCTTCGCGGCGCAGCAGCGCACGCTCCTGAACGCCCTGACCGTGGGAGTGCTCGTCACCTGCGAAGGGATCATCGAGGACTGCAACGAGAAATTCCTCGCCTTGTTTGGTTACACTCGGGCCGAGATCGTGGGGCGGGACAGTCGCATGTTGCTGGCGTTGGCCAACGATAGGACCGAGGAGGAGTTGGGCCAGGCGGCGCTTCTTGCGCGCGAACCCATCACCCGCAAAGCCAGCCGCCGCCGGCGTGATGGGAGCGTCTTTGAGGTCGAGTTGAGTGTCGGGCTCATCGAGCCGACCGATCCGGACTCGCGCGTCGTTAGTGTCTACGAGGACATCACCGAGAAACTGCAGATCGAGCGTGAGTTGCGCCTTTCGCGCGAGCGCTTGCGATTGGCGCTGGACTCCCTGCAGTCGGGCGTCTGGGACGTGGATCTGAAAGAGGAGCGTTTTTTCTTCTCGAGGCGCTTTAAGAGCATCCTGGGCTTTGACGAGCAGCTGCGCCTCGCCGGGCCAAGCGCACGGCTCTTTTTTCACCACGAATTCATCCACCCCGAGGATCGCGCGGGGGTGGGCGCGGCGCGCATGGCCATGCTCTTGCAGGGCACTCCGTTCGATGAGCAATACCGCGTGATCCGCCTGGACCGGGTCTTTTGGGTTCGCGAGACGGTGCTCGCCCTGCTCGATGGCAGCCAGTCGCCTTACCGCTTCACCGGATCGATCACCGATACCACGACCATCAATGCCATCCAGGATCGGCTACGGGCCAGCGAGGCCTTCCATCGCAACCTGATCGACGCCTCGAATGCGCTCATCTGGTGTACGGATCTGAAGGGCATCCTGACCTTCGTCAACGAGCGCGGGGCGCGGGAGTTGTACGGCTACGACAGCAGCCAGATGGTCGGCCGTCCGGCCAGCGAATTCGTCGCACCCGAATCGAAGGATCGTCTGGCTCTGGCAATGCAGCGACCCTTGGACCAAGGGGCCTCGATCCGTAATCTCGAGGTGATCCACATCACGAGCACCCAGCACCGGATCTTTGTGAGCGTGAATGCCGTGCCGATGTTCGATGCCTCAGGTGCACTCGAAGGCGTGATGGGGATTGCGACCGATATCACGCACCTCAAAAAGCGCGAACGCGCCTTCCAGGACGCGACCCGCTTGCAGCGCCTCATCTTCGATAGCGCGGGAGAGGGGATCGTGCTGGTTCGCAACCAGCGCATCTACCGCGCCAACCAGGCGTTCGCCGATTTGGTCGGAGCGACCATTGGCGAACTCGTCGCGCGTCCATTGTCCCAGAGCTTCGGCGATCCCGATCAATGGGACAAGGTCGAAGGACAACTCTCCCGGCTGGGTAACGTCATCAAAGCCGAGCAGCAGCTCGTGCAGACGAATGGTGCAAGGATCTGGGTGTCCGTCACGGGTCGCTGTGCCGAGATGGCCGAACATGGTTCAATCTACATCTGGGTGTTCGCCGATATCTCGGCCACCAAGGCGCAGGAGGAGCAGAGCTGGCACCGCGCCAATCACGACGAACTGACGGGACTTGCGAACCGCCGCCTGCTCCGTGATCGACTCGAGCAGACGATGAGCATCGCGCGCCGCGAAGGACATCAAGCGGCGCTTTTCATGCTCGATCTGGACGGCTTTAAGGCCGTCAACGACGCGCACGGTCATGCCTTTGGCGACGAGGTCTTAAAGGAGGTCGCCAATCGCCTGTCTGATAACGTTCGCGCTCTTGACGTAACCGCGCGCCTCGGGGGTGACGAGTTCGTGGTGGTCCTGCACGAGATCGTGAGCCAGGAGGATGTCGAAATCATGGCGCAGCGTCTGATTGATGAGATCGCCCGTCCCGTACGCATCGCCGGTCGTGAGGTCACCGTCGGTGCGAGTGTGGGCATCGCAATCTTTCCCGATACCGCAGCCGGAATCGCCGGCCTCATGCAATCTGCCGACATGGCCATGTACTCTGCAAAGGCCCAGGGTCGTGGGCGCTTCCAGTTCGCCGACGAGAGTGACCAGAAACTGTCGTTCGGACGCAGCCAGGATCTCTAGGCGGCCTTCTGAGTGGCGGGCAGGCAGTGCGGGCAGGACAGTCCCGGGACATAGCGACTGTCGCCTTGCTCTTCGGCGGTCACGACCGCGCGACAGGCGTAGCACTGCACGGTGACGGTCTCCACTAAATCCGGGTCGAGGGCGACCCGGTCATCGAAGACGAAGCACTCGCCGTGCCAGTGGGCTCCCCCGACATCCTCGAAGTACTGCAGGATGCCCCCTTCGAGTTGCGTGACCCGGGCGATGTCGTACGCTTGCATATAGAGGGCAGCCTTCTCGCAGCGGATGCCACCCGTGCAAAAGGTCACGACATGCTTGTCGTGCAGATCGGGCAACCCTGTGGTGTGGGCGGCCTGGAACGCAGCAGGGAACTCGCTGAAGTGGTCGATACCGAGCTGGTGTGCTCCCGCGAAGGATCCCAACTCGACCTCGAAGCGATTGCGCGTGTCCAGCAGGACCACTTCGCGACCCGTGTCATCGTGGCCGCGATCGAGCCAGCTCTTCAGCGTCACCGGAAGCACTGCTGTGGCGCGCGTGGCGCTGGGATCGATCGTCGGATGACGCATCGTGATGATTTCCTTCTTGATGCGCACCAGCATGCGGCGAAACGGCTGGCGGGCTGAACTGCTCGTCTTCACGTGGAGGTCCGAGAACGCCCCGGCAAAAAGCTCGGCCGTGCGCAGGTACGACAGGATGGAGAGGATCGAAGGCTCGGTTCCCGCCAGAAACAAATTGATGCCTTCGGGCGCGAGCAGCACCGTGCCTTTCAGGCCCAGTTTGACGCACTCCAAGCGCAGAGGGGCGCGCCAGGCGTGTACATCAGGTAGGGCCACGAACTTGTAGCCCGCGATATTGACGATATCCATGTCCCGAATTATAAGGCCCAGGGCTGTCCCTCCAACGCATCAGCGGCAAGACCTTGATTCCACTCGGTTGTCTTGATCCGATTGCGCGCGGTTCGCAAAAGCGGCCGAGATCGACCCGCGTGAAGGGCCCGCGGTTGTAAAATAGACAATTGGCTGTCGAATACCGAGTTCCCAACCCGTGCCTGCACCTGAATTTGTCCACTTACGTCTGCATTCGGAGTATTCGATCTCCGATGGCATGGTGCGAATCGACCCAGTCGTCGCTCGGGCCCGGGAAGACCAGCAAGGCGCCTTGGCGCTGACCGACCTGGCAAACCTGTTTGGCCTCATCAAGTTTTACAAGGCGGCGCGTTCGGCCGGAATCAAGCCCATCGCCGGATGCGATGTCTGGATCGCCGATTCCGAACGCCAGACGAGTCCAGAGCGCACCAGCCGGCTGTTGCTCCTGGTCCAGAATCAGGCGGGCTATTTGCGCCTGTGCGAACTGCTCTCCCGTGCATGGCTTGAGAACCAGGTCCGTGGACGCCCCGAAATCCTGACGGAATGGCTCGAGGAGGGCGGGACCCATGGTCTCATCGCTCTCTCCGGGGCACAATCGGGCGATATCGGAATTGCCATCGAGCACGACCAGGGCGAGTTGGCTTTGCGCGCGGCCCAGCGCTGGGCGGCCTTGTTCCCCAACCGCTTTTTTGTCGAGGTGCAGCGCTATGGACAGCCTGGGGCCGAACGTTACATCACCGGGGCCTCGGCGATTGCCGCACAATTGGGGCTGCCGTTGGTGGCGACCCATCCGGTCCAATTCCTAGAGGCAGAGGAATTTCGGGCGCACGAGGCGCGCGTCTGCATCGCCGATGGAGAGATCCTCGCCAATCCGAGACGCATCCGCAGGTTCACACCCGACCAGTATTTCAAGACCCAGGCGCAGATGTCCGAGTTGTTTGCGGACCTTCCCAGTGCGCTCGCGAATTCAGTCGAGATCGCCAAACGCTGCTCCCTCACGCTGGAACTGGGTCGGCCGCGTCTACCGGAATTCCCCACGCCCGCTGGGTTGACCCTTGATGCATTCCTAGCCGCGGAGGCCACAAGAGGCTTAAACGAGCGCCTCGTCGTGCTCTACCCGTCTGCTGAGGCGCGTGCCGAAGCGGAGCCGCGCTACCGCGAGCGTCTGCAGTTCGAAACCGAGACCATCATCAAGATGGGTTTCCCCGGATACTTTCTCATCGTCGCGGACTTCATCTATTGGGCCAAGCACAATGGCGTCCCAGTGGGCCCCGGACGGGGTTCGGGTGCCGGCTCCCTCGTCGCCTACAGCCTGGGCATCACCGATCTGGACCCGTTGGCCTACAAGCTCCTCTTCGAACGCTTCCTCAATCCGGACCGCGTCTCGATGCCGGATTTCGATATCGATTTCTGCCAGCAGGGACGCGACCGCGTGATCGACTATGTCAAGCAGAAGTACGGCGCGCAATCGGTGGCCCAGATCGCAACGTTCGGAACCATGGCCGCCAAGGCGGCGGTGCGCGACATCGGACGCGTGTTGGATCTGCCGTTTAACTTTGTTGATGGAATCGCCAAGCTGATTCCGTTTCGACCCGGCAAGCTCGTGACCATCGCCGATGCACGCAAGGAAGAGCCGCTTCTGGCCGAGCGCGAGGAACGCGAAGAGGAAGTGCGCGAATTGCTGCGCCTTGCCGAAGCCGTCGAGGGCTTGACCCGTAATGTGGGGATGCATGCCGGAGGGGTCCTGATCGCGCCGGGCAAGCTGACCGACTTTAGTCCCCTCTATGCACAACAGGGATCGGCCAGCATCGTCAGCCAGTACGACAAGGACGACGTCGAAGCTGCAGGACTGGTGAAGTTCGACTTCCTTGGCCTGACGACGTTGACGATCCTCAACTGGGCGGCGGAAAACATCCGCAGCCTCTATCCCGATTGCGCCGATTTTTCGCTCGAGTCGGTGCCCTTGAACGACGCGCCGACGTTTGCTCTACTCCAGCGCGGCGAGACCGTGGCGGTGTTCCAGCTGGAAAGCCGCGGCATGCAAAGCCTCCTGAAAGACGCGAAACCCGATCGCTTCGAAGACATCATCGCGCTCAATGCCCTCTACCGACCCGGTCCGATGGACTTGATTCCGGATTTCGTCGCGCGCAAGAAGGGGGAGCGCTTCGACTACCCCGATCCAAGAGTCAAGCCGATCCTCGAGGAGACCTACGGCATCATGGTCTACCAGGAACAGGTCATGCAGATGGCGCAGATCATCGGTGGCTATTCGCTCGGCGCAGCCGACCTGCTGCGGCGGGCCATGGGCAAGAAAAAGCCCGAAGAGATGGCCAAGCACCGCGAGATCTTCGCCGCCGGTGCTGCCGCCAGTGGCATGGCGCCGGCCAAGGCGAGCGAGCTGTTCGACCTGATGGAAAAGTTCGCGGGCTACGGATTCAACAAATCGCACGCGGCAGCCTACGCGCTTTTGGCCTACCACACGGCGTGGCTCAAGGTGCATTTTCCCGCGGAATTCGCAGCGGCCAACTTGTCGGCAGCCATGGATGATACCGACAAGGTCAAGATCCTCATCGATGACGCGCGCCTCGTCTGTGCGCTTCACATCCTGCCGCCGGACATCAATGTGTCGACCTACCGCTTCGCACCCGTCTTCCACGGCACTGCTCCATCAGGGCGTGCCGACGCGGTGCGCTACGGCATGGGTGCGATCAAAGGCGGCGGACAATCGGCCATCGAGAGCATCGTGGCGGCGCGCCGTGAAGGACCGTTTCGGGATCTGTTCGACTTTTGCCGGCGCGTCGACAAGCGGCTGGTCAATCGGCGGGTCATCGAAGCGCTGGTGCGCTCCGGAGCCTTCGACTGCCTCGATCCGGACCGGGCGAGCCTGCTGGCCTCAGTGGGTCGGGCGATGGACGCGGCTGAGCAGGCCGAAGCGCACCTGCATCAGGTCAGCCTATTCGATATGGGCTCCGATTTGGGCGGGGACGGCTCTCCTGAGCTCGTGCGCGTGCGCCCGTGGACCGAAAAGCAGAAGCTCGCCGAGGAGAAGTCAGCGCTTGGCTTCTATCTGTCCGGACATCTTTTCAAGGGCTTCGAAACCGAGGTCAGGCGTTTTGCCAGGACGCCTCTTGCGCAGATTCAGCCTTCGCGCGAGATCCAGGTCGTAGCCGGGATCATTGCCGGGCTGCGCACCCAGATGACGCGGCGCGGCAAGATGGTCATCATCCTGCTTGATGATGGATCGGCTCAGCTCGAGGTGAGCGTGTTCAACGAGCTCTATGAAAAGCATCGGCAGCAGTTGCGCGAGGATGAACTCCTTGTCATCCATGGCACGGTGCGCAATGACGAGTTCAGCGGCGGCCTTAGGATCACCGCCGAGCGCATTCTCGATCTGCGCGACGCACGCATCCACTATGCGCGCGCGCTGCGACTCTCGATGAATGGCCAATCGGACGCGCAGCGTCTGAAGCAACTGCTTGATCCCTACCGTGTCGCTGGCGCCGCGAGCGGTCCGGAGAATGCCTTGGGCGTGGCGGGATGCCCCGTCACGATCCGCTACTACAATGAGGCCGGGCAGTGCGAAGTGGCACTAGGTCCTGCCTGGCGCGTCCTGCCCGACGAAGCCCTGACGCTGACCTTGACTGACTGGCTCACGACAGCCAACGTCGAGATCGACTATCCATGACGGGGTCTAGCGCAACCCCAGGACCCGACTATCGCCCGGCGGATTCGATCGAAGTCGCCCTGCTCAAGCGGGTCCTGATCGTGATGCTGCGCCATCATGGGGACGTGCTCCTCACCTCGCCTTTGATCGAGGCGCTCAGGCGCGAGGTTCCCGATGCCCAGATCGATGTCCTGATCTACACCGATACCGCGCCGATGCTCGAGCACAATCCGGCCATCCATCAGCTGCTGCGGATCGATCGAAGCTGGAAGGATCTGGGTGCGCTAGGCCAGATCAGCGCCGAGTGGGGCCTGCTCAGAGCGCTCTCACGGCGGCGTTACGATCTCCTCATGCACCTGTCGAATCACCGCCGGGGGGCGTGGCTCGCGCGCGCCCTGAGACCCCGCTGGTCGATCGCGGCGCGCCAGCGTGTGTCGAGCCGTTTCTGGAACGCCTCATTCACCCATCTCTATGCCAATGGCCTGACCGTCCATGGCGGCAGTGCACTTGCAAAGCGGCATATGGTCGAACAGCACCTGGACGCATTGAGGCGGCTCGGAATCCCGGTCGAGCCCTCCCCGAAGCTGACCCTTGTGCCCGGCGCCGAAGGGGAGCGTGCCGCCGCTGATTTCTTGCAGCGCAACCAGGTGCACACGCCCTTCATCCTGGTCCAACCGACCTCGCGCTGGATGTTCAAGTGCTGGCCTTCGGCCCAGAACGCCCAGATGATCCGGCAGCTTCTCATGCGCGGACATACGGTGGTGCTCAGTTGTGCGCCGGATCCGCGCGAACAGGGCATGATCGAGTCCATCCTCGCCCACCTGGGCGAGAGACACCCACGCCTCATCCTGGCCACAGAGGGCTCAACGCTCGGACGCCTTGCTGCGCTGATCGGCCGGGCCCGCTTGTTCGTGGGAATCGACTCGGCCCCCATGCATATCGCCGCTGCGATGGGGACACCCACCGTGGCGCTGTTTGGCCCCTCGGGCGAATTCAACTGGGGCCCCTGGAAAGGCGATGGCCTGCTCCAGTACCGCATTGTCGCGGATGAGAAGTGGTCCTGTCGGCCCTGTGGTCAGGACGGCTGCGGGGGCGGCAAGATCAGCCTGTGCCTGACGGGTCTGCCCGTGGTGCAGGTCATGTCCGCGATCGACGATCTGCTGCGGGAGTCCGAACTGCTCTTCGCAAGCTAAGCCCATGAATATCGCGCTGGTTCGTGCGCGCTACAATCCGTCGGGTGGCGCTGAGCGCTTTGCCGAGCGGGCGCTTTGCGCGCTGGCCGAGCAGGACGCTGCGGTGAGCATCATCGCCCGAAGCTGGAGCGGCCCCGTTCAGAACGACTCAGGCGCGACGATACTGACCTGCGATCCGTTCTATCTGGGGAGCGTCTGGCGCGATTGGAGCTTCGCGCGCGCGGTGCGCAGGCTGGTCGGGGAGTTGCACTTCGATCTCGTGCAAAGCCACGAACGCATCCCAGGGCTTGACATCTATCGTGCCGGAGATGGTGTTCATGCCGCCTGGCTGGAACGCCGCCGGGTCGCCGCTGGCCCTTGGGCAGCACTGCGCTTTAGGTTCAATCCCCACCACCGGTATCTGGTACGCACCGAGCGTGCGCTCTTTGAGCATCCGGCGCTGCGTGCCGTGATCTGCAACTCGAGCCTGGTCGAAAACGAGATCCGCGATCGCTTTCGGATCGACCCGGCCAAGCTGCACCGGATCCCCAATGGTGTGGACCTCGAGCGCTTCCACCCCAGGGTCCGTTCCGAACTGCGCGCGGACATGCGTCTTGCCCTCGGATTGTCGGAAGAACTGCCGGTTCTGCTCTTCGTTGGCTCAGGCTTTGAGCGCAAGGGCCTCCTGTTTGCCCTGCGGGCCCTCGCGGATCTGCCGCGCGCGGTTCAGCTGGTGGTGCTAGGTCGCGACAAGCACTCCAAGCGCTACGAGAAAGCCGTCGCGACACTGGGCCTGGCACAGCGGGTCCACTTCAAAGGCGAGGTACCCGACCCGCTACCCTATCTCGCGGCCGCCGATGCGCTGATCCTGCCCACGCTCTACGATCCGTTTCCCAACGCGGTCCTTGAGGCGCTCGCGTGCGGCCTGCCGGTACTGACCTCCAACGCGTGCGGTGCGATCGATGTCATCCGGCAGGCCGAAAACGGATGGATCCACCGGGTCGCTGATGTGGCCCAACTGACCTCCCAGTTGCAGGACTGGCTCACGCTCGTGGCCGATCCGAGCACACGGAACCAGCTCTCTGAGGCGGCTCGCCAAAGCGTTGCAAGCTACAGCACCGAGGCCCTGGGCACGACCCTGGTCGCGCTCTACGAGAAGCTCCTCGACGAGCGACGCTAGGCGAGCCGGGCTGGGCTCCCCGGGGCGCGATGCTAGAATCGCCCCTTTGGTCACGGTCTTCTGCTCCATCGAAGAGTAGGTCTTCACTCCAGCCCTTCCCATGCAACAGGCTCCCCCATCCGGGCCTCCATCCGGGGCTCCACTGATTCCCGCCGCGGCTTCCTCCAACCTCGAGGCCGATCCTGCGGCATTACCGAGCGGCGTGATCTTCCGGCGGCTACTCGGCTATGTGCGGCCCTATTGGGGGATTTTCCTCTTGGGCACCCTGTGTTCCTTGGTCGCCTCGACCACCGATACCCTGTTCGCCCGGCTCCTCAAGCCGCTCACGGATCAGGGATTTTCCGGGCAGACCGGACACGAGATCTACTTCTATCCGCTCGCCATCGTCGGTCTGTTCCTGATGCGCGGCTTGTTTACCTTTTGCAACTCCTACGCGATGGCCTATGTGGGCAACCGGGTGTTGAACGAGTTGCGCCGGCAGATGTTCCATCGCATGGTGAGCCTGCCGACCCGCTTTTTCGATGCCCATGCATCGAGCAAGATCGTCTCGCGCATCGTCTTTGAGGCCTCCAATGTGATGGGTACGGCGACCAGCTTGTTCACAAACCTGGTGCGTAATGGTTTCACGGTGCTCTTCTTGTTGTTGTATCTCTTCTCGATCAGCTGGCGACTGACCCTCTTTTCGGTCGTGCTGGTGCCGGCCGTGACCTTGATCGTTAGGCGCTTCTCGAGCCGCATGCGCCAGCTCTCGCGTGCGAATATGAACATGACGGGCGAACTGACCCGGGTGATCCAGGAGACGATCGACTGCCAGAAGGTCGTGAAGGTCTATGGTGGAGAAGACGATGCGAAACGACGCTTCGGCAAGACCATCGATGGCCTGCGTGGCAACGCCATGCGGATCACCGTCACCAGTTCGGGAACCGTCCCCGTGACCCAGTTGATGACGGCGATCGCCTTTGCTTTTGTCGTCTTCTTCGCCTTGCGGCTTGCCCAGCACCACCAGATGACGCCGGGCGACTTCATCTCGTTTATGGCCGCGATGCTGGGATTGCTCGCGCCGCTCAAGCAGCTGGCCGACATCAATGGCCCCCTGGAGCGTGGTCTGGCTGCAGCCGAAGGGGTCTTTAGCCTGATTGACGAGCCCCCCGAGGACGATCACGGGACGGTCGTCGTCGATCGGGCGCAAGGCGCCCTCGAGTTTCAGAACGTGATGATGCGCTATCCCGGCTCGGGCCGTTACGCTCTGGCGGGTATCGATCTCTCGATCCGGGCTGGCGAATCCATGGCACTGGTGGGCTCCTCCGGAGGTGGCAAGACCACCCTGGCAAACCTCATCCCGCGCTTCTATCACGCATCCGAAGGCAAGATTCTCCTCGATGGCATCGCCATCGAAGAGCTGACGATCGAAAGCCTGCGTGCCCAGATTGCCATGGTCAGTCAGGAGGTTGTGCTCTTTAACGACACGATCCGCGCGAACATCGCCTATGGCAGCAGAGCGCCCTGTAGCCTCGAGCAGATCCGCGCTGCCGCGCGCGCGGCCCATCTGCTTGAGTTCATCGAGGAACTCCCGCAAGGCATGGAGACGGTCATCGGCGAGCGCGGGGTCCGGCTCTCGGGGGGCCAAAGACAGCGCCTGGCCATCGCGCGAGCCATCCTGAAAGACGCCCCGATCCTGATTCTGGATGAAGCCACCTCGGCCTTGGACACCGAATCGGAACGCCACGTCCAGCAGGCGCTGGATACCCTGATGCAGGGCCGGACCACGGTGGTGATTGCCCACCGCCTCTCGACGATCGAAAAGTCGGATCGCATCGCCGTCTTGGACCGGGGCAAGATCGTCGAGGTGGGGCGACATCAGGAACTGCTTGCACAAAACGGCACGTACGCGCACCTCTACCGGATCGGCTACGGGGCAAAGGACGATGCCGCCCACGATCCGAGACTCGCACCCTCGCAGGCATGAACATCGTCCACACGGAGGCATCGACGGGTTGGGGGGGGCAGGAAATTCGGATACTGAACGAGGCCCGGGGGCTGATCGGTCGGGGTCACGCGGTCCAGATTCTCGCGGCGGAGTCGGCCCGGATCCTCGAGGAGGCTCCGCGGTTTGGCGTGCCCGCCCGGGCCGCGCCCATCGGGCGCAAGTCCTTCTCTGGTATTCTCGCCCTACGGCAGTGGATCCGCGCTGAACACCGTCGTTCCCCCATCGATGTCATCAACACGCACAGTTCGACCGACAGTTGGCTCGTGGCGCTGGCCTGCCTCGCGCTTCGGGCCCGCCCCGTGCAGGTGCGCACCCGTCACATCTCGGCACCGGTCCCGAACAACCTGGCCTCGCACTGGCTCTACGATCGGGCGTGCCGAATGATTGTGACCACCGGCAGCGCACTGCGAGAGCAGTTGATCCATGACAACCGGCTCGCACCGGGGCGGATCGTCTCGGTCCCCACCGGGATCGACAGCAGCCTTTTCAGTCCTCCGACCGAGGAAGAGCGCCAGCGCGCGCGCGCACGGCTTGAAGTCAACGAGAGTGTGTTCGTGGTGGGAATCGTGGCCACGCTGCGGAGCTGGAAGGGACACCGTTACCTCCTTGACGCATTGCGTTTGATCCTCTCCTTGGATCCGCATGCTGAGGTGCTGGTTGTGATCGTCGGGGACGGACCGCAGCGTCGCGCCCTCGAAGGCCAGGTCGCTGCAGCACATCTCGATCGGCACGTGCATTTCGCAGGCAATCAGAACGACGTCGTGGGTTGGCTGCATGGACTGGACGCCTTCACCCTGCCGTCTTATGCGAACGAGGGCGTACCCCAGGCGATCCTGCAGGCGATGGCGTGCGGTCTGCCTGTGGTGACCACCGATGCGGGGGCCATCTCCGAGGTGGCCCATCCTGAGGAGACGGCATTGGTCGTCCCGGTGCGCGACGCTGATGCGCTGATGGTGGCCTTGATGAGGCTCATCAAGGACCGCCCGCTCGGCCAGCGACTTGGCGGAGCCGCCCGCGAACTGGTCTGCCGGCAGCACACCGAAGAAGGCATGCTCGATCAGATGGAGGAAGTCTTCCAGCGCGCGCTGACCCCGGCCGCACCTTGACAGGAGTTCGAACCATGGAAGCCAAGCCAATCAGTCGTTTCCCAGTCCCTCGCGTGGTGGATCTGCCCGCCGACATCCGCGAGATGATTCTCGCTGTCCAGGAGAAGGCGGGCTTCGTGCCCAACGTGTTTCTCGCCCTGGCGCACCGGCCCGCCGAGTTCCGCGCCTTTTTCGCTTATCACGACGCCCTGATGTTGAAGGAGACGGGCAGTCTGTCGAAGGCCGAGAGGGAAATGATCGTGACCACGACCAGTGCGAAGAACAACTGTCTGTACTGTGTCGTGGCGCATGGCGCGCTCGTTCGGATCTATTCCAAAGAGCCTCAGCTGGCCGATCAGATCGCGGTGAACCATCGGAAAGCGGATATCACGCCGCGCGCGCGAGCCATGCTCGACTTTGCGGTCAAGGTTTGCCTCGAGGCGGACCGGGTCGACGAGACCGACTACGCTCTATTGCACGAGCACGGGTTTGACGATGAAGACATCTGGGATATTGCCGCGATCACCGCATTTTTTGGCATGTCGAATCGGCTCGCCAACAGCATGGCGATGCGACCCAACGACGAGTTCTACTTGATGGGTCGGGCGCCGCGCGCGGCACCTACGGATGCGGATCCGAAGCCTGTGCCGGCAGACTAGGGCGTCTGCGCTGAGCCGTGCCCCCCGATGGCCGTGCGCATGGACTTCAAGACGAAGAGCGCAAGGAGCGCCGTGACCAGATCGGCGCCGATGGCCAGTGTGAAGACCGGAATCCAACTTCCCGTGGATTCTTTGAGGAGCGCGGCCAGCGGGCCGCCTAAGATCGATCCGATTCCCTGTGCCATGTACAGACAGCCGTAGTTCGTCGTGGCATGCCGGGTGCCGAAGGTATCAGTCAGGGTCGAGGGAAACAGCGAGAAGATCTCGCCCCAGCCAAAGAAGACCAGACCCGAGAGCAATACGAACAGGACCGGGTCGGTGCGCGTCGCAAGCCACGCGGCCATCGCCAGGCCTTCCAGTGCGAAGGCGATGGCCATGGTGTTCTCCCGGCCGATCCGGTCGGACAGGAACCCGAAGAAAGGCCGCGTCAGGCCGTTGGTGAAGCGGTCGATCGTCAGCGCAAGCGGCAGTGCCGCGGTACCCCAGACAACGAGATCGGCAACCCCGAAATCATGGGCGAAGCTCGCCATCTGCGAGGTCACCATGAGACCCGAGGTCGACATGAGCGTCATCATGACGAAGAGCAGCCAGAAAATCGGCGAGCGCAGCATCTTTCCAGGTGGGGTGTCGGCGACTCCCAGACGCATCCCCGTGCTCGTCCCCAGATGCGCCGCGCTGGCCTCGGGCGGTTCGACCTTTGGGCTGCGCAGGAATTGCGCGGCCAAAAGACCGATCGCGCCGAAAATGAGGCCGAATTCGAGCAACGCGCTCTGGTAGCCCACACTCTGGATGGCGTTACGGATCGGATAGGTCGTCGCGATCGCCCCCATGCCATAGCCGGCTGCGACCATTCCGGCGGCAAAGCCGCGCCTGTCGGGGAACCAGCGGACCATGAGCCCTACGATCCCCACGTAGACGATTCCCGTACCGAGGCCGCCGAGCCCGCC
>CAJCID010000252.1 GCA_903970305.1 Rhodospirillales bacterium
CAGATCGAATAGGATGAACTGCAGATTCGGCGCGCGTTGCGCGGCCCTCTCGATGAACGTGCCGTCACCTCCTCCCACATCGAGCAGACAACGGTGGCCCGCAAGGCGGTAGGCCTTCAGGATCTGGCTGGCCACGAGCGGCTGCGAGGCGGACATGAGGGCGGTATAGGCACCCACTTCGGGACCGGCCAGGTTCGCCGGCCGCTCCAGGTCGACATAGGCCCAGTAGCGTCCCAGGCGTGTTTGCCCCGTCTGATCGGGCGCATTGGTGTGCTCGCCGGGCCGGCCGGCCTTTTGCAGCAGGGCGAGCGGGTCACTCAGATCCGCATAGAACAAAGCGTGATGCTCGACCATTGCAGCAACCCCGGGGTTGCCGTTTAGCGCCGCGCCGAGCCCGCCCAGGCCGACGCGGCCACCGGAGCGCGCCTCGAGGAGATCGAGCACGATCGCGGCATCGAAAAGAGTGTCGGCAGCTTCACCGGACAGGCCGTAGCGGCGCGCCAGATCGGAGCGTAACTCCGGCCCCTTGGCGAGGTGTTCGAAGAGCGCGAGGCGCACACAGCAGAACAACACTTGTGAGTAGACAAAACCTGCGCACAGATCGAACAGCGCGCGCGCGCGGCGCCTGGCGATCGGCCGCGTCAGCCAGAGCGCGGCCGCGGCTCCCTGGAAGCGGGGATCAGCGAGGAGGCGGTCGCGCAGGCTAAACCAGCGGTCGCGCCAGGACAGGGCGCTGTGAGCTTCTAGCAAATGACCGCCCTTGGGACCCTTGTCTCGCCCGGATCCGTCTATGCGGCCCGCTGCCAGAGTTCGCGCGGCAGAAAGCGCGCGGTTTCCATGATGATGAGTTCCTTCAAACCGTCCGCTCCGGGACAGGGGGGGATCGATTGCGCGGCTTCGCTGACGAGTTGGTTCAGGTGCGCAATCGCACCTTCAACGCCCAGGGAGCGCACGGCGCTCGGACGGTCCAGCGCGACATCGCGCCCGACTGGCTTACCCAAGGCAGCCTCATCGCCCGTGGCATCGTGCAGGTCATCGGCCACTTGAAAGGCCTCGCCGAGCTTTTCTCCGAGAGTGCGCCAAGGTCCTGGATCGACGCCGGCGGCGGCCGCTCCTGCCATCGTTGCCGCGGCGAACAGCGCACCGGTCTTCTCTCGCTGGTACTGCGCCAGATCGGCGCTCGGCTCGCACTCGCGCGCCTGACCTGCGACGATGCCGGTGGGCATGCCCACAGAGCGGGCGACGATCATCATGAGCGACGCCAGGCGCGCCGGATTGGTGGCGAGCCCGCGGGCGAGGGTCTGAAAGGCCAGCACAATGAGGGCGTCGCCTGTGAGCACCGCAAGCCGCTCGCCGAAGGCGCGATGAACCGAGGGCTTGCCGCGGCGCAGCGGGGCATCGTCGAAGCAGGGAAGATCGTCGTGGACGAGCGAGGCGCAGTGCAGGAACTCCAACGCACATGCGGCTGCATCGGCAGCACCCGGTTCGTCGTCCCCGCAGGAGCAGGCCACGGCCAGGCACAACCGGGGACGGATGCGCGCTCCACCGGGAAACACCGCGTACCTGAGGGCGGCTGCCAGTCGTGGCGGAGCCCCGGGTGTTGCCACGCTCGATACCGCAGCCGTTAAGGCCCGCTCGATCGCTCCGGACAGTGCCTCCTCAACCCGGGTCGTCCCATCCATGCGCTTCTCCTGTGTAAACCCTCTGTGAACCGAGTGTACTTCCGAATTGTCATCTTGAAGTGTAAGGTAATATAGACAATGGCTTTCAGACAGTCAACGAGGATTTACACTAGGGCATGAGCAAGGGCCAGATCGTGGTGGTCGGAGCGGGGGTCGGCGGGCTGGTCGCGGCCGTGGAATTGGCGCGGCGCGGCGAGCGGGTCCTCGTCTTGGAAAAAGCGGAGACACCAGGTGGCAAGATGAGACAAGTCCTGATCGATGGCCAAGGTCAGGATGCGGGGCCGACGGTCTTCACCATGCGCTGGGTCTTCGAGGAGATCTTCAATGCTGCCGGCAGCACACTGGAAAGCTTTGTCACGCTAAGGCCTGCGAGCGTGCTGGCCCGGCATACCTGGAGCGATGGCGAGCGGCTTGATCTGCATGCCAATCGCGCGCTCTCAGCCGAGGCGATCGCGGCCTTCGCGGGACCCGCGGAGGCGCGCGGCTTTCTGGCATTTTGCGAGCGCGCGCGCCAGATCTACGTCACCTTAGAGGACTCGTTCATTCGCGCTGCCGCGCCCACGCCTTTTTCGCTCATGCGCCATGCCGGCTTGCGCGGTCTGAAGGGTCTGGCGGGCATCTCGCCGTTTGCGACTCTCTGGCAGACTCTCGGTGACTACTTCCACGACCCGCGCCTGCGCCAACTATTCGGTCGTTACGCCACCTACTGCGGCTCTTCGCCGTTTCACGCGCCGGCAACCTTGATGCTCATTGCCCATGTCGAGCAGGAGGGGGTTTGGCTGGTCGACGGCGGCATGCACCAGATCGCCCGGGCACTCGAGCAGCTCGGCCGCAACCTCGGAGTGGAATTTCGTTACCAGGCCGAGGTCCGCGAGATCGCTCTTGAAAAGGATCGTGCCTCAGCCGTCGTTCTCGCGAACGGCGAGCGCGTCGCGGCGCGGGCCATCATCCTCAACACCGATACGGCAGCTCTGAGCACCGGACGGCTCGGAAGCGCCGTGCGCAGCGCCCTGCCGAAGCGATCCTCAGGGGGCCGCTCGCTATCTGCGGTCACCTGGAATCTCCTCGCAAGCCCCGCGGGTTTCCCACTGGTGCGCCACAATGTGTTCTTCTCCGAAGACTACGCGGCCGAGTTCAAGGCCCTCTTCGAAGTGGGCGAGCTGCCCGAGACGCCAACCGTCTATGTGTGCGCGCAAGACCGGGCCGATGGTGCCCCGGTGGGCCCGTCCCGACCCGAACGACTCTTCTGCCTCGCAAACGCACCTGCGTTTGGCGATTCGGGACCGATTGACGACGACCGCCTGGACCGTTACGAGGAACGCACCTTTGCATGGCTCGAGAAGCTCGGGCTAAGAATCGAGCGGAGTTCGGCGCGGACGGTGCGCACATCGCCTCACGAATTCGAACAACTCTTTCCCGCCACGGGCGGAGCGCTCTATGGAACGGCCTCGCACGGCTGGAACGCTTCGTTTGCCCGACCCCACGCGCAGTGCCGCATCCCGGCACTCTACCTGGCAGGCGGCAGTACCCATCCGGGTGCGGGCGTGCCGATGGCCGCCCTCTCAGGTCGCCTGGCAGCCCTGGCGGTCCTGGCGGAAGGCTAGGGCTTAGATGCCGCCTTGCTTTGATATACCGATCCCACCCGGAGGCTATGCCTGGTGGTACTTGGACGCGTTAAGCGACGATGGCCAGACGGGATTGACCATCATCGGCTTCATCGGCAGCGTCTTCTCGCCCTACTATGCCTGGGCCAGGCGGCGTGCGGCCCCCAAGGGCGCCGACCCGCTCGAGTACTGCGCGCTGAATGTGGCGCTCTATCGACCTCGATCCAAGCGCTGGACGTTGACGGAGCGAGCGCGAGCCGCGGTGTCGCGGTCCGAGAGCACGCTTGCGATCGGTCCGAGCTCAATGTCCTGGGACGGCAGTGCCCTCGAGATCGCCATCGACGAGGTGACCGTGCCCCTGCCCTCGCGCGTGCGCGGCACCGTGCGCGTTCATCCGCGCTTTCTGGGTGATCGTGTCGTGCTCCTCGATGCCCAGGGGATACACCGCTGGCGCGCGATCGCTCCGCTGGCGCGCGTGGAAGCCCACTTCACCCATCCGGCCATGAATTTCTGCGGCGAGGGCTACCTCGACACCAATAGCGGCGAAGCTCCGCTCGAAGACAGTTTCACGAGTTGGAACTGGTCGCGCGCCGGCCTGAAGGGTGGGACAGTCGTCTTCTACGACGTCTTGCGCCGCGACGACTCGAAGCTGGGCCTCGCACTGCGCTTTGACCCAAGGGGCGCGAGCGAAGAGTTCGCCGCACCACCGGCGTCCCGCCTGCCCCGGCCCGGCTGGGGAGTCGAGCGCACGACCCGCTCGGACCCGGGCCATCCTGCGAGCCTTGTGCGCACCTTTGAGGACACACCCTTTTATACGCGCTCCCTAGTGCGCGCCCAGGTGCTCGGGGAGGGCGTGACGGCCGTCCACGAGAGCTTGTCCTTGGCGCGTTTTCGTGCCCCCTGGGTCCAGGCGCTCCTGCCCTTTCGGATGCCGCGGGTTTCAGGCCCCAAGGGAGGTCGCGTCGCGTAAGGTCGCGTAGGTCACCTAAGGTCGCCTAACTAAGGTCGCCTGAGGTCGCCTGAGGTCGCCTGAGGTCGCCTGAGACCGCCCGAGGGCGCTTCGCTCAACCTCCACTGGGGTGGCTTGTGAGGCCAATGAGCCCAGTGTAGGATCGAAACCGGTGGCACGCCTTCTTCTGCGCGGGCCACCCCACTACCCTATCCGGAGCCAGTGCCAATGAACTTGGATAACTTGATCAGTTCGGGTTGGTCGCGCCACGCGGATCACCCTGAAGAGGTTGCGACGGAACTCGAGAGTCAGGTCGAACTCGTGGCTGAGGCGGCACAAGCCGGTGGCTTTCTCGGGCTTGCCAATCACACCATCGGCGAGCACCTCGGAGATTGGCCGCGCGCCAAAAAGCTCGCGAGCCAGATCGTAGAAAGACATCCCCAGACGAAGGATCTCACTGGCGGTCTGATGTCCTTAGCGCTTGCGCACTACATGGCGGGCGACTGGGTCGCAGCGCTTGCGCGGCAGGCCGATATCGTGCGCTTAAGCGGCGACAGCGCTGCGGTGATTCAGATCAAACTCTACGCCCAGGTGACGAATGCCCTGCTTGCGGCCGGCGACTACGCGCAGGGCGTGCCCCTGTACTCGGCGGTGCTGGAATTGGCCCGCACCAAGGGCGAGGCGGCGAGCGACCGCTCGGTCGCGATCACGAGTAACAACCTTGCCTCGGGCCTCGAGGAGTTAACTGAGCGCACTCCAGAGCAGACGGCTCTCATGCTTCAGTCAGCTGATGCGGCCTTCGAGTTCTGGAAGCGTTGCGGCACCTGGGTCAATACCGAGCGCGCGCTCTACCTTCTCGTGCTGGTCTGTAACGCTGCAGGCAAGCCCGACGAGGCGCGCAGGCACGCCGAGGAGGCGCTGTCTGTGATCGCGGAAAATGGTGAGGAGAAGGCCGATGAGGCCTTCATCCGGCTGGCACTGGCCAACGCCTACCGGCTTCTGGAGAAGCGCTCGGATTACGAAGTGGAGCTCGCGCGCGCCGATGAGTTGGCACAGGGCTTCGATAGCGATGCCATGAAATCCTGGTATGCGAGCGCCCGCGCCAAGGTGCTTTGGAACCAGAGCCTTGCCGAGGAAGCCTCGAGCGTGCACGGCTAGGCCGATCCGTTGCGGATCCGCACGTACGCACCCGATGATTGGGACCCAGTGCGGGTCATCTATGATCTCGCAAAGCCTGACGCGCTCTCCGGACGCTCTCCGGATGCGTGCCACCGGGAAGGTACTTGGCTGATCCCTGCTTAGAGCGGGACTAGCGCCGGTCCCGGTTGTTCTTCTGCGATACCCCGACAGCCCCCTTCCGGGACTCCTCGCGCGCCTTGCGCTCGGCCTTGCGCAGCGAATGCAATTCCCATGCTGCGGCAGCCAAGACGATCCCAAAGACGAGAATCATCTCGATGAGTCCCAGCCTGTTTGACAGCATTCTCTCCTCCTTCGGCTCGCCTCGAGCGCTCGTGCCGTGATGACATCTCGCGCAACAAAGCGAATGCCTCCCGACTCCTTATACGGAATTGCGGGTCTTCTGGATGCGCCCGCCAAGGGGCGTACCCTCGGGCTGGTGTCAGACTAGGGCGAGCGGCTGAATTCGCCTAAGCGCTCCAGACGCTCCAACCTCTCGAAAAGCCCGATCGCCCAGACCCAGCGACCGTGCAGATCCCACCAGGGAACGTCCGGATGCGCCGCACGCGCCTCGTTATGCGGCATTGCCCGGATCGCTTCGATCAGGAAGGCGCAGGCCGAAAGTGGTTCAGCACGTGGTCGGCGCGTCAGCCAGGTGCTCGCGGCCAAGGCCTGCACGACCAGCCCGAGCTTACGGGTCCCCTTGACATGGGCCCGCTGGGCGACGGAGTCGCAGCCGGCACGCGCGACTTCGCGACCGATCTCGGCATAGAGCGAGCGGGCCGCATTGATCCCTGGACGGCATGAGGCGGGCAATTGAGCGATGCCCGACTCGGCTCGTCCATAGAGCATCTCGGCATGGTCTAAGAGCCGGGCGATGACCTGGCCAAGCGCGGGCGTGAACTTCGGATCGGCCAGCCACGCATCCGGATCGATCCCGGCTTCGCGCAGCCAGCTCAACGGCAGATAGATTCGACCCGCGCGCGCGTCTTCGCCGACGTCACGGGCAATGTTGGAGAATTGCATCGCCACACCCAGATCGCAGGCGCGCGCCAGCGCATCCGCTTCGCGTACGCCCATCAGAACGGCCATCATGGCGCCGACCGCGCCTGCGACCCGCGCCGCATAGGCAGTCAGATCCTCGAGTGTTTCGTAGCGGCGGTTCTGCGCATCCCAGGCGAATCCCTCGAGAAGCGCCTCGGGCAGTGCACGCGGCATGGACGATCCGGCGATGACCGCCGCAAAAGCCCGGTCGGTCGCCATGGGCAACGGTTCGCCGGCATAGGCGCGCGCCAGCCTGTTCTCGAGAGCGTCAAGCGCACCCTCGCCCGATCCAGCCAGATCGATCGCGTCATCGGCGACGCGACAAAATGCGTACAGAGCGCAAGCCGGCTCGCGGATACGCTGCGGCAGCAAAAACGATGCGGCATAGAAGGAGCGCGAGCCCTGACAAAGCAGCGCCTTGCACGCGGCCAGATCGAGGGCCGACAGTGCAATCGGGTTAGACAAAACTTGCCGCATCGGGAACCACCGTATCGAGAATCCTGGCTGACGACAATACGCCTGGGAGACCGGCACCAGGGTGAGTCCCGGCACCGACCAGGAACAGATTGTCGATGTCTTCACTGCGGTTATGCGGGCGGAACCACGCGCTCTGGGAGAGGATCGGTTCCATCGCGAAGGCTGCGCCCTGGAAGGAATTGAGCCGGTCTTTGAAATCCTGCGGCGTGAGCATGTGCGAACTCACGACCACCTCTTCGAGCCCAGGCAGCACCGTCTCGGAAAGCGCCAAAGCCACCTTCTTGCGGTACGGTTCTGCAGCGCTTTGCCAATCGGTGCCACTGCCCAGATGCGGCACCGGTGAGAGGACATAGAAAGCATCGCAGCCCTCGGGAGCCATCGAGGGATCCGTCGCCGTGGGCCGATGCAGGTAGAGGCTGAAGTCTTCAGCCAGGATCTTGCGATCGAAAATGTCGGCGAGCAGTTCCCGATAGCGCGGACCGAGCAGCAGCGTGTGGTGAGCCACGTCCGGATAGCGCCGACGCGTGCCGAAGTACCAGACAAACAGGCTCATCGAGTAGCGCGAGCGCTCGATGCGCTTGTCGGTCCAGCGGGAGCGCGCCTCGGCCGGCACCAGAAACCGATAGGTCCAGGCGGCATCGGCATTGGAGACCACGATGTCGGCCCTCAGTTCCTCGCCGCTGGCCAGCCGCACGCCCCAGGCGCGCCTTTTCTCGAGCAGAATCTCTTTGACCTCGGCGCCGCAGCAGACGATGCCCCCCTGACCTTCGATCAAGTTCACCAATCCCTGGACCAGACGGTTCGTGCCGCCCATCACGTAATGCACGCCCCAACGCCGCTCAAGAAAGGCGATGAGGGCATAGACCGAGGTCGTCGAGAACGGATTGCCGCCCACGAGCAACGGGTGAAACGACAGGATCGTTTGCAGACGCGGATCCCGGATGTACTTCGCCACCAACCCGTAGACCGTGCGCCAGCTCTCCAGGCGCATCAGCTCAGGGAGCACACGGACCATGTCTGTCCACGACTCGAAGGGCACATGGCCCAATTCCTCGAAACCGATCCTGAAGATCGCTTCACTGGCCGCCATGAAATCCTCATAGCCCTTGACATCGCCAGGCGCGAAGCGGCCCACCTCGGCGCGCATGGCCCTCGCGTCCCCGCTGTAATTGAAGGTCTCGCCGGTGGAAAACTGGATCCGATAGAAGGGGTCGACAGCGCGCAGATCGATGTCATCAGAAAAACGCCGACCACAGAGTGTCCAGAGATCCTCGAACAGAAAGGGGGCCGTGACGATCGTTGGACCCGCATCGAAGGTGAAGCCATCTTGCCGGTAGACGTAGGCGCGCCCGCCCGGGGCGTCGAGCTTCTCAAGTACCGTCACCCGGTAGCCGCGCGCACCGAGCCTGACCGCAGCAGCGAGACCGCCGAAGCCGCTACCGATCACGACAGCGTGCGGCCCCTTGCCCGACGGTCCGAGAGGACCGGGTGGCGGCGTGCGTGTCATGCAGCAGTGACAGTTGGCATTGTCCAGAAAGTATATCAGTCTGTAGCGCCAAAGGGCTAGTCCCCGCGTGCCGCACGCTGCCTCACTCGCCCCCGACCGTTAAGCGCAGGATCTCCCGGCCCTCATCCAGAACAAACTCCTTAAAGGCCTTGGCCGAGGGGGAGAGGCGCTTGGCCAACAGGTGCACCACGTGCCAGTTGCGCACCACGGGCAGCCCGATCACGTCGAGAATCACAATGCGCCCGCTTCTGAGTTCGAGCTCAACCGTATGCCGCGACAAGAAGCTGATCCCCAGGCCCGCCATCACGGCCTGCTTGATTGTCTCATTGCTCGCCATCTCCATCCCCACCCGGACGGGCACGCCGCGCTGCTCGAAGAACTGCTCCATGGCCATGCGCGTGCCCGATCCCGGCTCGCGGACCAGGAAAGCCTCGGGGGCGAGTTCCGCCACGGCGATCGGATGCTGATTCGCGCGCGGATGATCGGGAGCGGCGATGATCACATTCGGATGCGGGGCGAAGGCCTCAGCCTGCATGGCTGGCGCCACCGGTGGGGTGCCCATGATCGCCACGTCCACCTGATTGGCCACCAAGAGCTCGATGACCTGCTCGCGGTTATGGACAAGCAGGCGCAGCTCGATCCCCGGATGATGCCGCCGGAACTGCGCCAAGAGCGCTGATGCGAAGTATTTCGCCGTGCTCACCACGGCAATGCTCAGGCGCCCGGTGCCCAGACCCTTCAAGGTGTCGAGGGCCTCGTCGGCATCGCTTAGGGCGCGCAGGACGTCCTGCGTATAGCGCAAAAGCTCCCGTCCGGCCTCGGTGACGTAGATCTTCTTGCCCACCCGCTCGAAGAGGGCAAGACCGGCGCTATCCTCGATCTCGCGCAC
Organism: Rhodospirillales bacterium; assembly: GCA_903970305.1. GTDB lineage: Bacteria > Pseudomonadota > Gammaproteobacteria > Burkholderiales > Burkholderiaceae_D > BOG-994. The sequence goes on from CAJCID010000252.1 coordinate 9,329, forward strand.
CTGCATCGAAACCGCAGGCTGGGTCAGATGGAGCTCTTCGGCCGCGCGCGAAAACGAGAGATTGCGCGCCACCGCATCGAAGATGTTGAGCTGGCGAATCGTGAGGTTCCGAATAGACATCGCCCTCCTCGCTGGGTTGCATGATCCGAAATTTTAAATTAATCATAAGCCGAACTGATTCTGGAAGTAAGAAATCCTGACTGTTATTTATGATTTTAGGCGCTTACAGTCCTCCCATTCGCATTTCAAAACGATCAGGAGACTGAGCATGACGAACGCCGCTGACCGCTACAAGTCAGGAGTGATGCCCTACGCCAAGATGGGCTACTGGGACCCAGACTACGTCCCCAAAGAAACCGATGTCATCGCCTTGTTTCGCATCACGCCCCAAGACGGTGTCGACGCGATCGAGGCCGCGGCCGCCGTGGCCGGCGAGTCCTCCACCGCGACCTGGACGGTCGTATGGACCGACCGGCTCACGGCCTGCGAGGTCTACCGGGCCAAAGCCTATCGCGTCGAGGCCGTCGCCACCACTGCGGGCCAGTACTTTGCCTGGATCGCCTACGATCTGGACCTCTTCGAAGAAGGATCGATCGCGAACCTGACGGCGTCCATCATCGGCAACGTGTTCGGCTTTAAGCCCCTGAAGGCGCTGCGCCTGGAAGACATGCGTATCCCGGTCGCCTACCTGAAGACCTTCCAGGGTCCGCCGACAGGTATCGTGGTCGAGCGCGAACGCCTAGACAAATTCGGTCGCCCCCTCTTGGGCGCGACGACCAAACCCAAATTGGGCTTGTCTGGCAAGAACTACGGGCGCGTCGTCTACGAGGCGCTCAAGGGCGGACTGGATTTCGTCAAGGATGACGAGAACATCAACTCCCAGCCTTTCATGCACTGGCGCGATCGCTTCCTCTATGTGATGGAAGCGGTCAACAAGGCCAGCGCCGCGACCGGCGAGGTCAAGGGTCACTACCTGAACGTCACGGCCGGCACCATGGAAGACATGTATGAACGCGCCGAGTTCGCCAAGGAACTCGGCTCAGTCATTATCATGATCGACCTTGTGATCGGTTATACGGCGATCCAGTCGATGGGCAAGTGGGCGCGGCGCAACGACATGGTGCTGCACCTGCACCGCGCCGGCCACGGCACCTACACCCGCCAGAAGACGCATGGCGTGTCGTTTCGCGTGATTGCCAAATGGATGCGCATGGCCGGTGTCGATCATATCCACGCCGGCACCGTCGTGGGCAAGTTGGAGGGCGATCCGAACGTGATCCGCGGCATTTATTCGACCTGCCGCGACTCGGTCACCGCTCAGAATCTCGAGCATGGCGTGTTCTTCGAGCAGGACTGGGCGGGACTGCGCAAGGTGATGCCGGTCGCCTCGGGCGGCATCCATGCGGGTCAGATGCATCAGCTTCTAACCTATCTTGGGGAGGATGTGGTGCTCCAGTTCGGCGGGGGGACCATCGGCCATCCGATGGGGATCCAGGCCGGCGCAACAGCAAATCGCGTGGCGCTGGAGGTCATGATCAAAGCGCGCAACGAAGGACGCGACATCTGGAACGAGGGACCGGAGATCCTCGTTGAAGCCGCACGCTGGTGCAGCCCACTTCGAGCCGCGCTCGACACCTGGAAGGACGTCACGTTCGACTACCAGTCGACCGATACGACCGACTTCGTTCCAACCCCGGTCGCCGCCTAAGAGAACGGCCGGGCACGCCCGGCCTTTGCCGACCAACGCCCCCTTGTCCTGGAGGACGAATCCATGCGCATCACCCAAGGTACCTTCTCGTTTTTGCCCGACTTCACCGATACCGAGATCAAGGCCCAGATCGAGTACATCCTGAATCAGGGCTGGGCGATCTCGATCGAATACACCGACGACCCCCATCCGCGCAATACGTTCTGGGAAATGTGGGGCAATCCGATGTTCGATCTGCGCGATCCGGCAGGCGCGATGCTGGAACTCGACGGCTGTCGCAAGGCCCATCCGCACAACTACATTCGCATCACCGCCTTCGACTCGACGCGCGGCTTCGAGACGGCCCGGTTATCCTTCATCGTCAACCGGCCGGCCCACGAACCCGGCTTTGGCCTGCACCGCCAGGAAGGCGCCGGGCGGTCGATCCGCTACACCGTTGCCGGATACGCTGCGCAAAAGCCCGAGGGCGAGCGCTACGACTAGCCTTGGGGGCGGGCCTGTGCCTGCCCCTTGCGAAGGATGACCGTGAAACCTGTCACCCACTGGCTTAGCGCAACCCGCTGGGCCTCCTTGCTGCCCGCGAAGTGCGGGCCACACCAGCCATGAGTGCCACAGTACCGCTATCCGAAAAGGAGTCGGTCCCCAACGAGCCCGCCCGAGAGATCGATCTGGAAGCGATCTTCGCGGATTCATCGGTCAAGGAGGTGCTCGACCAGCTCAACCGCGAGCTCGTCGGATTGGCGCCGGTCAAGGCACGCATCGGGGATATTGCCGCGCTGCTCTTGGTCGAGCGCGCACGCGAGACGCTCGGCCTTGTGGGGGCTTCGCCATCCCTGCATATGAGCTTCACCGGCAATCCTGGCACCGGCAAGACGACGGTCGCCTTGCGCATGGCCGAGATCCTGCATCGGCTGGGGTACGTCCGCAAAGGCCACCTCGTGGCCGTCACGCGCGATGACCTGGTCGGCCAGTACATCGGTCACACGGCACCCAAGACCAAGGAGATCCTCAAGAAAGCCATGGGTGGAGTGCTCTTCATCGATGAGGCCTACTACCTGTACCGGCCAGAGAACGAACGCGACTACGGCCAGGAGGCCATCGAAATCCTCTTGCAGGTGATGGAGAACCAGCGTGCCGACCTGGTGGTGATCCTAGCCGGATATAAGGACCGGATGGACACCTTCTTTAGCTCCAATCCGGGACTGTCCTCGCGCATCGCCCACCACATCGACTTTCCGGACTATGCAAACGAGGAGCTGTTCGCGATCGCCGAACTGATGCTCGCACAAATGCAGTATCGCCTGAGCGAGGACGCTCGCGCGGCGCTCATGGAGTATGTGGCCTTAAGGCGCAGCCAGCCACACTTCGCCAACGCGCGCTCGATTCGCAACGCACTCGATCGCGCCCGCTTGCGCCAGGCAACACGTCTGTTTGCCGAACGAGCCATCCCCGCCGATCGCAACCGGCTCATGACCCTCGAGGCCGAGGACATCCGCCAAAGCCGCGTGTTTACCGCAAGCCAGAGTTCCTAGCACAATGGAACCCGAGAAAAACCAACGAGCCCAGCCCAGGGTGCCAGGGGACAGACATGCCGAACCGAGAGAAGACGCTCACCGAATTCATCATCCAGGAGCAGCGCCGCTTTCCGGAGGCCTCGGGTGATTTTGCGGCGCTTCTGAACTATGTCCGACTGGCCTGCAAACGCATCAGCTTTCTCGTCGGACGAGGCGCGTTGTCGAATCTGAGTGGCACCTCGGGAACAGTCAACGTGCAAGGCGAGAGCCAGACCAAGCTCGATTGGGTGGCCAACGACATCTTCCTGCGCACCAGCGAGTACGGCGGCCACCTCGCCGCGATGGCGAGCGAGGAGATGGATGTCCCCTACCCGATCCCGCCTGAGTATCCTCGCGGCAAGTACCTGCTCGCCTTTGACCCCCTCGATGGGTCCTCCAACATCGACGTGAACGCCTCGGTCGGCAGCATCTTTTCCGTGCTGCGCGCACCCGATCCACAGCGCATCGCCACCGAGGCCGATTTCCTGCAGCCCGGATTGGAGCAGCTGTGCGCAGGCTATGCGATCTACGGTCCAACGACGATGCTTGTCTTAACGCTCGGGCAGGGGGTCTACGGCTTTACGCTCGATCGTGGCTTTGGCGAGTTCATTCTCACGCACCCGCAGATGCAGGTGCCAAGAGAAACCTCGGAATTCGCCATCAACGCCTCCAACGAGCGCTTTTGGGAGCCCCCGGTGCAGCGCTATGTGGCTGAATGCCGTGCCGGCAAGAGCGGTCCGCGCGAGAAGGACTTCAACATGCGCTGGATCGCCTGTCTCGTGGCCGAGGTGCACCGCATCTTGATCCGCGGGGGTCTTTTCATGTACCCGAAGGATTCGAAGGATCCGGCCAAACCGGGCCGCCTGCGTCTGATCTACGAGGCCAATCCGATGGCCTTCCTTCTCGAGCAGGCCGGCGGGGGCGCCTCGACCGGGCGGGGCCGAGTCCTCGATGTCACCCCAACGGGGCTGCACCAGCGCGTGCCGCTCGTGCTCGGTTCTCTAGACGAAGTCGAGCGGATCGAGCGTTATCATCAGGAACACGACCAGGGGCTGGACCAGCCGTTTAGCTCCCCGCTGTTTCGCGAACGATCCCTGTTTAGCCAAGAATAGAGCCGCGTCAAGAAGAGGAACGATCATGTCCGCCAAGCATCCGATCATCGCCGTCACGGGTTCTTCCGGTGCCGGCACCACCTCGGTCACCCGTACCTTCCAGTGGATTTTCAATCGCGAGGCAATTAATGCCGCGATCGTCGAGGGGGACTCCTTTCACCGTTACAACCGCGCCGAGATGAAGGTCAAGATGGCCGAGGCTGAGGCCCAGGGCAACCAGCACTTTAGCCACTTCGGTCCCGAGAACAACCTGTTCCAGGAGCTTGAGGGACTGTTCCATGGCTATGCAGAAACCGGTACGGGCAAGTTGCGCAAGTATCTGCACAACGAGGAGGAGGCCAAACCCTACAAGCAGCCCCCGGGGACCTTCACGCCCTGGGAGGACATTCCAGAAGGCACGGACCTGCTCTTCTACGAGGGCCTGCACGGGGCCGTCGTGACTGGCGAGGTCAATGTCGCCCGCCACGCCGATCTCATCATCGGGGTTGTGCCGATCATCAACCTCGAATGGATCCAAAAACTCCATCGCGACAAGGGCACGCGCGGCTACTCGACCGGAGACGTCGTCGATACGATCCTCAGGCGCATGCCCGACTACGTGAACTACATCTGCCCCCAGTTCTCGCAGAGCCACATCAATTTCCAGCGCGTGCCCACCGTCGATACCTCCAATCCATTTATCGCCCGCTACATCCCCAGTCCGGACGAGAGCTTCGTGGTGATCCGTTTCGCCAAGCCGAGGGGCATCGATTTCCCTTACCTGCTCTCGATGATTCCAAACGCCTTCATGTCGCGCCCGAACATTATCGTCGTGCCCGGAGGCAAGATGGAATTGGCCATGCAACTCATCTTGACGCCGCTCATTCTCAAGCTCATGGACACAAGGCGTCGCGCCCTGGGGGTGCGCGGCTAAGTAGCCCCTCAGTGGTCCCAAGAGCTGCCCCTGCACCTGCGGAGGGATCAGGCGCGCTTTGGCGTCCCACCCGACTGCTGGAACACCGTACGCACTGCAGCCGACAGGGACGCAGCGTTCGCATAGGGCAGCCAGAGATAGCGGGCGCCCATCCTGCCCGCGAGTTCCTCGGCAGTTGGCGCAGCGCGCGCGGACGTGTCCACGAGGAGCGCTGCGAACTGCGCTTGGCGCAGCCGACGCGCAGCGATGAGCGCATCGGCGGCGGCCCGATCGCGTCCGGGGCTGCCGTCGCGGGCGATGTTGGCACGCCCGTCGGTCAGGAACACGATCGTCGGAGTCTCGCCGCGCCGCCTTAGTCCATCGGCGAGCGCGAAGGCCGCATCGATCGCCGCGGCGAGAGGTGTGCCGCCACCCCCTGGAAGCCCGCTTAAGCAGCGCTTGGCACGCACCAGCGATCGCGTGGGTGGCAAGAGCAACTCGACCCCGGGTCCACGAAACGACAGGACCGCGACCCGGTCGCGTCTGACGTAGCAGTCCGCGAGCAGCAATTCGACCGCACCTTTGGCCTCGGCCAGACGGTGCAGCGCCGACGAGCCGGATGCGTCGATGACAAATAGCGTCGTGGTCTGGGCGCGCTGCACATAGCGCGCGATCCGGAAATCCTCGACGCGGACCAGAACCCTGGACTCGCGCGGTGGATGGGTGCGCGCGTTCGCGCCCGCGTCGCAGAGGCGTTCTCTGCGCCGCAATTTCTGCCAGGGAGCAGCGGCCCTTAAGGTCTCGACCAGGTTCAGGCGGGCACCCGCGCCAGGCATGCCGGCCCGAACGCCCGCTGGCCTGCCGCGCAGCTTCGAAGCCTTGAGCGCCCCGGCGCGCCCGACCGAGGACATCTGCGAGCGCAGCCCCAGCCCTTGCTCCAGTTGAAGAAGCAAACCCTTGGGAATCGCGGCCTGGGCCGCGGCGAGGATCACGTCTTCGAGCGGCTCTGCGCTCGAAGGCTCGGTCTCATCCGCTGGCTCGGGCGGATCCTGCCCGTCCTCATTCTGTGGCGGCTCGGGCTTCTCGGGTGGCTCAAGGTCTTCTTGGCCGTCGTCTGTTGCGCGGTCCTCGGCTTTTGGGGAGCGCGTCGCGCGCGGTGCAAGCACCAGTTCTGCAGCGCGCCTTGCATGTTCTTCATCGACCAACTCCGCTCCATCGAGCGCGGCCAGGGCGCGCGCCGCGCGGATTGCAAAGAGCGTGGGTCGCAGCGAGCCGACCCCTAGAGCCAGCGCTGTGGCGGTGAGTGCGGCGAGCGTCGCATCGTCGATCGTCACGCGCTCGAGAAGGTGCCGCGCTGCAACGATCTCTTCAATCGAGATCGGGGACTCCAAAGGGCCGGGCAGGCGCAGTCCGTTCAAGTCGAGTTGAAAAGCGAGCCGGTCCACCAGGGCCGGGGCGAGCGCTTCGTCGTCATCTTGGCCTTCGTCAAAGGCGATCAACCCAAACCGGGCTACCTCACGCAAGCTCAAACCATCGCGCTCGGCGACCACCACTGCGCTGTCGAGCACCGCACAGAGCTTGGCGACGGTGCCGCTGGACACGCGCTCGGCCATCGCCAGGATCACGACACCCCCATGGGCGCGGGCGAGCAGTCCCTGCTCGGCAATGGGCCGGCCGGCAACGAGGCTAGCCGAGAGATCAAGACCTCCGAGCAGACGCGCTTCGGCGACGTTCAGGGGGATGCGTACCCAGGGTGCGCCAGGCAAGAGTGGCTTCAAGGCGCCCAGCAGCGCGTCGCGCGCCGGACCGGCTGAGGCACGCAGCGCGATGCCTCCCAGACCGATGGGATCGAGCGCGACGAGCGCCGCCACCTGCAAGGGTGTGGCCCAGTCGGACCAGATGCTCTCTTCTCCGCTCGGATCGCGGGGGCCCGGAGGCACGATGCGATCCGCCTGCGGGATCGCAGCCGGCGCGAGCGGTCTTGTCATCATCGGTCCTTGACCACGGTTTAGGCGCCAAAGACCTCGGTCAGCGCGCGCTCGACCCGAAGGGTCGAGCCCGCCTCGTCGAGCGGATCGCGGCGCAGCCGATGGCGCAGCGCCAGGGCGGCGATGCGTTTCAGTTCCTCATCGCCCACCTCTTTCTTGCCCTCGAAACTCGCCCACGCGCGCGCCGCGCGCATGAGCGTGAGTTCGCCGCGCAGTCCGTCGGTCCCGAGTTGCATGCACAACTGGGCCGATCGGCGCAGCGCCGCGTCGGGAACTTCGACTTCGGCGAGCCGCGCACGACCTGCGAGGATGTGGCGCCGCATGCGCTCCTCCTCCTTGCGCCAATGCGCGACGAAGTCCGAAGGTGCGCGCTCATAGGCGTCGCGACGCTTGACCACTTCGATGCGCTCGGCCAGATCCGTCGGCGTTTTGACCTCGACCGACAGGCCAAAGCGGTCGAGCAACTGGGGCCGCAGTTCGCCCTCTTCGGGATTGCCGCTGCCCACCAAGACAAAGCGGGCCGGATGGCGCACGCTCAAACCTTCCCTCTCGACGACGTTCTCGCCCGAGGCCGCCACGTCGATCAACAGATCGACGAGGTGATCCTCAAGCAGGTTGACTTCATCGATGTAGAGAAAGCCGCGATTGGCGCGTGCAAGAAGGCCCGGCTCGAAGGCCTTTTCGCCGCGGCTTAGCGCGCGCTCCAGATCCAAGGCGCCCACCACGCGGTCTTCGGTCGCACCCAGCGGCAGGTCAATCACTGGAACGGGTGCCAGGCGCGTCTTCAAAGCACCCGCGCCAGCCCGCTCCAGACACTCGCTGCACCAGCTCTCGCGCCGGGCTGGATCACAGTTGTAGCGGCAGCCCTGTATGACGCGCATCTTCGGTAAGAGCGCGGCCAGCGCGCGCACGGCCGTGGACTTGCCGGTACCACGGTCACCGAAGACGAGAACACCGCCGATGGTCGGGTCGATCGCCGCAATCAGGATGGCGAGTTTCATTTCGTCTTGACCGACGATCGCGGAGAACGGAAAAGGTTGGGACATGGGAGCTTGGAAAGGGGGTGAGGGGAAGGCCCGCGGGCATGAGTAGGGGTTGCCACGCTGGGTCAATCATCATGTGCGGCAACCCAGAGATCGTGTAAGGTAAGAACGATGCAACGCGTCATTGTAGCGAGCCTCGCCCTCTTGTCGATTATCGTGGCGCTCGTGCGGCTCGAAGCGGCAACCGAGGGCCTGTCGATCCAAGCGAGCCGGGTCGGCACGACACCCGTCACGGTGTTTCGGCGCGCGGGGGCTGGCGCTACTCCCCTGATCGTGCTCGCACACGGCTTTGCCGGGTCGCAGCAGTTCATGCAACCGTTTGCCGTGACGCTCGCCCAAAACGGCTATACGGCCGTGACCTTCGACTTTCCGGGTCACGGCAGAAATCCCGATCCGTTGCCTGGCGGCTTGAGCAACGCTGAAGAGCGCACGCGTGCCTTGGAGGAGGCGCTCGACTCGGTTGTGACCTGGGGTCGGGGGCTGCCCGGAGTCGATGGTTCCGTCGCTCTCCTGGGTCACTCGATGGCTTCTGCAGTCGTCGTCCGATATGCACGCGAGCATCCCGACATCGCGGCAACAGTCGCCGTCTCGCTGTTCTTCTCTGGCGAGGGCACCGACCTGCCACGCAACCTTTTGATCATCGACGGCGCCCTCGAGCCGGCGCTGCTGCGCAAGGCGGCACTGGATCTTGTCAAACCGACGCAGGGACCCAGCGCCGCAGGCGGGATCACGTATGGGTCGTTCTCCTCGGGATCGGCACGGCGCGCCGTCTTCGCCCCGGACGTCGAGCACATCGGCGTGCTCTACAGTCCAGCGAGCATGCGCGAGGCTCTGGCCTGGATGAACGAGACCTTCCAGCGCGAAGGCAATGGCGCAATCGACAGCCGTGGGCCATGGCTCGCCCTCTTGTTCGCGGGCCTGCTGGGAGCCGCATATGCGCTGGCGGGACTGCTCCCGCGCCTTTGCCCCGTGCACGAGGCACCCCGGTTGCGAGGCCGAGAGTTTCTCGCACTCGCGCTCGGTCCGGCGCTGGCTACGCCACTCATCCTCTGGAAGATCCCGACGAACTTCCTGCCGATCCTTCTTTCCGACTACCTCTTCGTGCATTTCGCCTTGTACGGTGTCTTGACCTGGATCGGTCTGGCCTGGCTGGGAGTGCTGCCCAGAATGCCGCCCTGGCGCACACCGGGTAGTCGCCCTCTTCTCGCCTGGGTGCTCAGTTGCCTTGTGGTCGTGGCCTATGCCGTGTTCGCCTTGGGCATACCGGTCGATCGCTATGTCACCAATCTCGTGCCCATCGAAGAACGCCAGCCCTACATCGGCATCATGCTGCTCGCAACGCTCGCTTACTTCAGCGCCGACGAGTGGCTCACACGTGGCCTGGCCGCGCCGCGCCTGGCGACGATCGCAACCCGGTGCAGTTTTCTGCTGGGACTGGGGCTCGCCATCGCGCTGAATCTGCCCCGCCTGTTCTTTCTCGTCATCATCGTTCCGGTCATCCTTGTGCTGTTCATCGCCTATGGCCTGTTGAGCCGCTGGACGACGCGGCAGACAGGGCACCCGCTTGCCGCCGCTCTGGCCAATGCGCTGGCCTTCGCCTGGGCGATCACCGTGGTGTTCCCGCTGGTCGTGCGTTCGCTTGAGCCGACCTCGCGACCCTAGGTCGTTCGGGATCGGCCCACTGATCGTTGCGTAGCGAGGTCTCGGGCACGAGGTGATCAAGACCGAGCGCGACGCCACAGATCGGCCACGTGCGCGGGGAGCGCCGCAACCAGGAAGAGGGCGATCCAGATCCACGGCGCATGGGTCAAGGCTGCGCGTACGGCAAGCAGTAAACAGGCGCCCGCGACAAGGTTCGCCAGATAATCGCGCGGCGCGAGGCCGCGCCGGGTGCGCGCGTGATAGAGGGCAAGACTCAGGGCCTCGAGCACGACCACGGCGAGCACGAGATCGACCGCACGCGCACTCGCAAAAAGTTCAGCCATCACGCCGGTGCGCAAAGCAATTCGCGTCTGCCCGGAGCGCGCGAGTTCACGAGGCGAAGGGCGGGTTGATCTGAACGATGGTCCAATTCAGAAAGGACGCAAATCCGACCCAGGCGAGATACGGCAGGATGAGCGCACTGGCCAGACGGGACATGGGTCGCAAGCCCAGGACCAGCGCGGCGACGGAGAGCAAGAGGAAACCGACCTCGCCTAAGGCCCAGTCCGGACGGTGCAGCCGAAAAAACAGGGCGCTCCAGAGGATGTTCAAGGTCAGATTGATGGCGAACAGGATGATGATGCGCCGCTCGTCTGCGGGCGTGCGCGCACCTCTCCAGGCGAGCACCGCGGCCAGCGCGTCCAAGCCGAAGATGAGCGTCCAGGCCGGCCCGAAGAGCCAGTCGGGCGGCTGCCAGCTGGGCTTTTTGAGATTGACGTACCAGGGACCGAGGTCGGTGATCAGTGCTCCGGCGGTGGCAACCACAATTGCAGTCAGCAAGGCCGCCGCGATCGGCTTCCAGGCATCCTGCCCTGCCATCACGGCGCAACCAGACCCACCAGGTGCGCGAGATCCTTAAAGAAGATCCGCACATGGGCCATCGGCTTGGAGCGCACGAGCTCCTTGTTCATATAGGCGTCGAAGGTGAGCTTTTGCACATCACGATCCCGGCAGATGCTGACGAATCGTTCGCGGCGGCGATCGTTTGAATACCAGAAGGTCTGCATGATGCCCAGCACCCAGAACACCCGGCCGTGCGCACGCATGAAACGCTTGCGCGCCGTCGCGAGCGAGCGGGCGTCGCCCGTGGCGAGCAGCGCTTCGACGGCGTCGGCGGCAAGCCGGCCACCGAGCATCGCATAATAGATCCCCTCTCCCGAGGCCGGTGCGACCACGCCTGAGGCATCTCCGGCGAGCACGACATCGCGGCCGTTGTCCCAGCGGCGTAAGGGCTTTAGGGGGATCGGCGCACCTTCGCGTCGGAGCGTCTGGGCACCATCGAGCGCGCAGGCGGCCCGCAAGGCCGCCACCGAACCACGCAGCGAAAATCCTTTGTCGGCACTGCCGGTTCCCACACTCACCGTATCGCCATGGGGAAACACCCAGGAGTAGAAATCCGGGGACAGTTTGCCCTCGTAGACAACGTCGCAGCGCTTGGCGTCGTAGTCGGCGGCGATCTGTTCGGCCTGCGCTTGTGGGGCCCGGATGATCTCGTGGTAAGCAAATACGTAGCGCATCCGATCGGCCCCGGGTATCGCCTGGCGCGCAACCATCGACTTGGCGCCGTCTGCGCCGATCACCGCGCGGGTGCGGACCTGTTGCAGATGGGTGCCATGGGTACGATGCCCGGGCGTGTAGTGCACGACGCACGTGCCGTCCTCGGCGCGGCTCATGTGATCGAAAATCCCGACCTCCCGAGAGGCTCCTTGGCTTGCCGCTCGCGCACGCAGCCATTCATCGAACTCCTCCCGGTTCACCATGCCCACGAAGCCCCCTTCGATACGAATGTCGACCTGCTTGCGCGAGGGCGCCACCATCCGCGCCTGGGTGACGTGGGCGACCAGGAGCGACTCAGGGATGTCGAAGTCTCGGATCAGCCGGGGCGGAATCGCACCACCGCAGGGCTTGATCCGGCCGGCCCGATCCAGAAGCAGAACGCGCCGGCCCTTGGCCGCCAGATCCGCTGCAGCGGTCGCCCCCGCCGGGCCGCCGCCGACCACCACCGCGTCATACATCTCCATATCGTCCACGTTAGCCTCTCTCGATTCCTGCTGCATAGTCGTGACCCAGCCGCGCAACGGCCCTCGCGGCGCGCACGCCGCGAGCTTCGAAGCCGACCCCCTGCCCCCCGGACGCGGCTTCCAGCCCTCGAGCCAGATGAGCCGCTACCCCAAATAGAACCGCCTCGAGGCCGAAGACGACCGCGTAGGCTGCACCCGGCGAGGCGAGCAAGGCATGCGCCAGATCGCTCGCGCCACTGGCCGAGATCCCGCCCAGGCCGAACGCGATACCCTGCGCCGCACCCCAAAGGCCCATGCGCACCCCTTCGCGCCGCTCTCGACCTCGACCGACCAGAGTCATCATCGAACTCACCGCGGCGACGGTGAACATGCCGTTGGCCCAGCCCAGAGCGATGACGTTGCCCTTCAAGGGCCAGCCAGGACCCACGAGGCCCGCCGCGACCAGGCCAAGGAGAGCGCACGCCGAGAGTGCGCAACTGGCCACCATCCAGGGCCTAAGCGTGCCGCTGCCGCGCCGCGCGAGCCAGCTGGCAACGATCCCGACGGTCAGCATGCCGCCGAAGACACCCGAATGAAGCAGCCCCGAGAGCTGCGTCGACTGTCCCGGGGTCATTCCGAAGACGGCGCCCGCAAACGGATCGAGGATCAGTTCCTCGGCGCTATAGGCGAGCATCGAGACGAACACAAAAAGTGCGAGCCGCCGGGCGGCGGGCTCCTCCCAGACCTGGCGCAGCGCCAGGCGAAAGGGGGTGTGCGTTGAGTCCGGATTGGCCCGGGCGGCCGCTACCGGCTCGCGCGGACCTTCGAGTCCCCACACCGAAAGGAGCGTCGTGGCGAGCGCCGCCACTCCCACCGAAGCGGTCACCCAGAGGAGCCGGGAAAACGTGAATGGCTCCAAGAAATGTCCGGCAAGTACCGTCGTCACGATGAATCCGGCGATCATCATGAGCCAGACCAGAGTCGCCGCCGCCGGCCTCTGCTCGGCAGCCACGCGCTTGGCCAGGAGCACCAGGAGCGAGGTGCCGCAGGCACCCACGCCAACGCCGATCAGAACGAACGCGAGCACGGCCAGGGCGATCCCCTCGAGGCGATCGTGCGCCATGAGGGCGGCCGCACCGGCGGCACCGACACCCCCACAGACCAAGACCAGCATGCCGCCAAGGATCCAGGGAGTGCGGCGCTCGCCCACATCGGAGCCATAGCCCAGTCGGGGTCGCAGGAGCTGAACGAGATAATGGAGCGCAACCAAAGCCCCGGGCAGAATCGCCGGCAGGGCGAGTTCAACCACCATCACACGATTGATCGTCGAGGTCGCGAGCACCACGATCGAGCCGAGGGCGGCCTGCACCAGACCGATCCGGGCGATTCCGATCCATCCAAGAGACTGTGCGGGATGCGCTTGCATGGGTTCGACTTCAGGAGGTACCAAGGGCCAGTGGATGAAGCGCGAAGGCACTGATCAACATCCCCGCGACATAGAGCGGGACTCCGACGCCGCTGTACCAGGTGGCCCGGGCGGGCGGATTGTCGAGCAGGCGATCCATCAGGACCAGCTGCAGGAAGACGAGACCCAAAATGGCCAGTGCATGGACCGGTCGTTGCCACACGATGAGTAACAGAATCACCACGACCTGGGGAGCGGCCATGATGATGCAGGCGGCACGACCCGCGTTTTGCACACCCAGGCGCACCGGGAGCGAGCCGATACCCATCTGCCGGTCGCCCGCGACCGACTTGAAGTCATTCAGAGTCATGATGCCGTGCGCCCCGGCACTGTACAGTGCCGCGAGCAGCAAAGTGCGCACATTGGGCATGCTTCCCCCGGCCATCACGGCAGCGCCAGTGACCCAGGCCAGACCCTCGTAACACAGCGCGCAGGCCGCATTGCCCCACCACCCATTGGTCTTCAGGCGAACCGGCGGGGCGCTATACGCCCAGGCCAGCGCGAGCCCGGTGACGGCGGCGGCGAATCCCCATGGACCCAGTAA
>CAJCID010000253.1 GCA_903970305.1 Rhodospirillales bacterium
GTACACCCCCTCGCAACCCCGGCCCGAGACCCCCTTTATAGGAAGCCCAGCGGGTATGGTGGAATTGGTAGACACAGCAGCTTTGGGAGCTGCCGGAAAAAGTTCTAGAGTGCGACCTCAGGCCATCCAGCCTTGCGGGCGCGGCGAGGGCGCCGGCACGTGTCGATTTTGCTGCAACTGCTTCGCCTTCTTGACCTGAGCGTACCTGCGCATCATCAGCGCGTAGCGCGTGGCCGATAACAGATCATCGTTCAATTTCACAATCAGCCCGTCCTTGCGGTGGTACAGGTTGAACTCCTCGAACCACTGGCGCAGGTGCACGAAAACCTTCAAGCGCCCGGTCTGCATGCGGTCGAGCATCTCCATGACGCCCGCCTCGACGCCGTTGGAGCCGTCCTCAAAGGTCGCCCGCACCGAGAGCATGGCGAGCCCTTGGGCGCGGTATTGCGCCATCAATTGCTCGCCAGAGCCCTTATCGTGCTGCAGGCCGTCGTGCGGCCACGCCCACGGGTAATCGCCCCACGGCTTCACCGCGGCTGAGAACATGGCAGGGGTCTGCTCGCGCGCCCGGTGGCAGGCGATCACGTACAGCACGTCGGCATCGCGATCCCAAGCGCACTGGACGCCCGCGGAGGGGTGATCCCACCCGAAATCCATGCCGCAGATGCGCGGCCAATGCGGGGGGATGGCGAAACTCTCGCAGGCGATCGCACCCTCGGCGAGCGGGAACACCCGCCCAGATCCCAACTGCGGAATGCCCTGCGTTCGGGCTTCGCGCTCAAACTCAGGGTAGCTCGAGATGATCGCCTGGCGCTGCTCCTGCGAGTAATGCGCCACATCGTCGATCGTCATCATCGTCAGGTGCGTCGAGGGCACCCGATCCAAGTAGAAGCGCTTGACGATGCCGCTCACGCCCAAAAGCGGGGTCAGCGTGGTCATGACCGGGCCCGTGACCGCGTTCGTGCGAGTCATGCCCTCAAAATAGATGTCCTCGGGGGGTTCTTCGTCAAACCAACAGAGGTCGATCGTGTCGGCCTGCCACTTCGTACGCCCCTGATCGTAGGTCGCGAGCTGGATGGACGATACGCCGCCAGACTCGTGTCGCACCGTGATGGTCGATACCGCATCCGGCACCCCAGCGCGGCGACTCCAGCCGGCCAAGTGCGATTTCGGGATGCTGCCCGTTCCCCATTGGTCCTCAAGCTCGGGAGGCCCCAACAGCAGGCGCTGGATGCCCTTGCGAGTCAATTCCGCCGATTCCGAGCCTGCCAAGGCGCGTACTGGGCGATCAAAGCGCCTGCCTTTGAACCAGTCCGGATACAGGCCCGTCAGGTGCATCGCGACCTCAAATGAGGCCGAAAGCGTTTTCCCTAACTGATTGCCGGCCATGAGCATGCGCTCACGGGCGAGCGAGTTGTGGAACTCAACCTGCTTCGGGTAGGGGCGGTAGCTCTCGAGCCGGTTCTGCGCTGAGAGCGTCGCTTCCATCGCCTCCAACTGCTGCAGGAGCGATGAAGCGTCTGAGCGCGTCAATGGCGGTGCGCAGCTCTTCTCTTGAGAGTCCATCGATGTCCTGGTCAGGTTCGACTTGCTTCGGCATCAGCGAGGCGACGATCTTCACATACGAAACCACGTCTTTCTCGCGTGCTTGGGCGATCGATTCCTTACCGTGCTCATTCCACGATTCAAGCAAGTCGGTGAGGAATTTCTCCTCAAGCCGTGCCCTTGAGCCTTTCGGGCGCCCTGCAGGGTTTCCCGATTGGCCGGCACTCCACTTGAACTGCGCGAGATGGTGGGCTGATCTCATGGTGAAACTTCACCCGTCAATAAAGCACACGTCCTGCTCTTGGCAGATGAAGTGCGTTTCGTGGTTGATCGACACCTTTGGGTACGCGTAGCCCTCCAGTTGCACGATATCGCCTACCTTGACTTGCGTAGGGACAAAGTGCGGGGAGGGCCAGCGCTTGGAGCGGTCGGCATTGTACTTCCATGGGTAGGTGCCTGGACCCACGGCCACGACTTCTCCCCTAAGCGCGAGGCGCTCTCGATCGACGATTTCGACGATCTTGGAGGGGCGCCAAGGGAGTTGCTTGACGACAATGCGATCTCTAAGCGGTCGAACGCGCTCACCGGCACCGATGAAGTCGTAGCTCTTACGGTCGAGTTTGACACCGCTAACCTCCACGCTTGTCGCGCTCCTGCTTGCGGTGCGCCTCAAGCAGTCTATCCCCAGGGGTCTGTCGGAATTTGCCGTCCTGCGCCCTCGTAGGCGGTGGCACGGGCACTTTCAGGGGTAGGCGCGCGGCTTTCATCGCTTGCGCTTCGCGTGCGCGGCCAACGCACGCTCTTTGGAGGGCTTCTGCTTGCGTGGCGGGAGATAACGCGCCATCAACTGGGCGAGCGTCTCAGTAGGGGCGGATCGGGAAGCGCTCATTCATTGTCCCTTCGGGCATTTGCACGAATGGCCGCTGCAGTGCGATCGGATTCGCGGTGAGCGGCCGTTGCGTTGGCTGCATCTGCGGCATCGCTTGCGGCGGCAACTCGGGGCGGATCTCGGGGCGGATATCGAACATCAGCCAGGCTCGCCCGAACCGCGCTCATCGCCCGGTTTCTTGGCCTTCGTCATCTTCGGTTCCTGCATGTCCTCTTTGCCCGCCTTCATGGCGGGGCGCTCCGAGAACGTCGCGTCCTTGAAGTCCCCGGCGCGGGTCGTGCCGTGGCCGGCCGTGACGCGCAGATCCTTACCGTTGCGCGAGCCGTACTCCATCATCCCCGAGCCGGTCATGGTCTTGGCCACCGTGTTAGGTTGGCCATCGGTGGTCGAGGTCGCGGGAGGCTTGCGGGGCGGCGAGGGGCGCCGTGACGGATGGGTATCGACGGCCATAGATGCTCCTACCAGTGTCAGTTATGGAATATGACACACTGTTTAGCCTTTCGCGTTCACGATTTCAAGCGAAATCGCGAAAATGAGATCCAGTTGGCGATGGAATTCACTCTCGGCCGCCTTGAGTTTGCGCGCCGCGGTCATGCGCGAATACCCGTGGCGCTCCGCAATCTGCTCAAAAGTCATGTGCCGCTGCCAGCGCTGGATGATCAAATCGCGATCCTCCACGTCGAGCGCACAGACGGCCATCTCGACTTCGAGTACACCGTTAGGCGCAGCGCCTGCTAAAAACACAGGGCTTTTGAGAGCGCGTTCGCCGAAAAAAGCGGACATGGCGGGGTATCCGAGGCCCTGCGACTCGCCCCAGCGGGCCCACGCGCGCAGCAATTGCATGCTCGATAGCGGAATCATGTGCGAGTCACCAATCCTGGCGTGAATTCGATCTGGAAAGAGCGGTGAAACACCCGTTTGCGCTTAGGTTTCGCCCGCAAATGCCAGCGCACGCGATCTTTCACCATCCCCGCCTCGCGCATCTCGGTCGGCGTCATGCAGCGCCGAGCGTCGTGCGGGCCCACGCGATGACGGTCCAGCCCCGCATCGGTGGCGAACTTGTGTCCGCAGCGTGCGCAGACGCAGTGGCGGGTGCGGCGCTTACACCTCATCGGGCGCCTTTTGCGTGTAGGCGAGGCCCTCAAGCTCATCGTCAAGCGGCACCTCGCGCGCGGGCGTCTCA
>CAJCID010000254.1 GCA_903970305.1 Rhodospirillales bacterium
CCATGCGTATTGTTGCGGCTTGCCGCCTAAGGCCACCTCCAGAATGCTCGCATCCGCATAACTTCCACAAAACACGTTGCGCACGGAGGCGCGATCCAATGACTCCTGAAGAGAAGTATCCGGCACTCATGGCGTATATCAGAGATCGCAGTAGCGCCGATGAGAGGACAGCATGGAACATGCTACGCGCAGATGAAGCCGCTGCGATTGAAGGCAGCTATCTGGAGGTTGCCCAGGATTTAGAAAATGCTCAAGCGGATTATGCAACTGCCCAGATAGCAAAAGGCGGAAGCGGTTATCCCTACAACAGTGATATGGGCATCTTTCTCGGACTGCCTCTTCGGAGCAATCACGAGCCGCCGCTCGGCTACTATTTTGCCAGTCAGGTGATGAAACACCTTCGATTTGGGGTTGCCAGGCGCGAAGTGCAGTCTCTGCTTGAGGGAGGAGCCCACCTGAAGATCGTCGCTGCCCGCGACAAAGCAACAGGAATGCCCATCCGGTTTGCGACCTTCAAGCCGCATCAGATTCAGATCGAGGGGAATGCGATCGTCTGTCGGAATGACAACAGGAGCGTCCGGCTTTCATCTAACTGGTCGATAGAGACGGTCCTCCAGAAAGTAGCGGAGGCTCTCCGGACGGGCAAGCACTACGGCTATGAGCCTGGACGGGATGACAGGAAGACTCCGGTGCCTTCAACGCCGATGCGGTCCACTCCCGATGAGCCCGCGCTCTTTGGATAAGACCCACCCCGAAGTCATATCAACAACAACGCCGAGAGTCGGAGGTTAACCTATGCGCAATGTCGCACGCCTCAAAATGGGTTACTACCCGTTGCCTGAGAGTGAAGGCGGAAAACTCCGCGCTCTATTGTCATTCCCTCAACCAGCTTCCGTCATCGACCCCTGCGTCGGGCAAGGAACTGCGTTGCATCTTGTCACCGCCAATGCGGAGGTTCGGCGTTACGGCGTGGAACTTGACGCCGAACGCGCGCGCATCGCAAGTTCAAGGGGTATCGAGACCATTCAGGGCAATGCCTTCGATGTCATCGCGAAACCCGAGTCCTCCTCGCTGCTGTACCTGAATCCACCCTACGACTCGGAGATCGGTTCGGTCGCCAACAACCGCATGGAGCGGCTCTTCCTCGACCACACCTACCGATGGCTGGTACCCGAGGGCGTTCTGGTGCTGGTCATTCCATTCGAACGTCTCTATGACTGCGTTGGCGCCTTGGGCTCGCATTTCGGCAGATTGAGCGTTCTGCGAATGACCGATGAAGAGTCGGTACGATTTCGACAGATAGCGATTCTGGGGGTACGCCGAAACATTCGCGGCACAGCCCTCGAAGACAATAAGCGATTCCTGCAAAGCATCAGTCCGTATGGCAGCTTCCACGCACTGCCCGAGTTGACCTCGAGTTCCTGCGCTCCCTATTCCGTTCCGCCCTCCGGTGAGGTCGCGCTCGGTTACCGCGGTCTGCCATACGATCTGCTCGAGGACTTGTTACCCAACTCCGGAGCGTGGAAGCAGACGATTCCTTTCCTCATGCCTCACGAGGATGTTGCCACCGGCCGGCCCATTACTCCGTTGCACGGAGGTCATGTCGGGCTGTTATGCACTGCCGGTCTCTTGAATGGGGTGTTCGGCGATGGAGACGAACGGCATATCGCCCGCTGGCGATCGGTCAAACACGTCACGACCTTCGTAGAAGATGACGGCGATACACAGATTGTTCACCACCGGGAGCGGTGGACCAATGAACTGAGGTTGGTCTATGCCGACGGCAGGACCCTGAAACTGACGGAGACGCCAGCGAAACCAGAAGGAGAGGCCGATGCAGAACGCACATCTGAGGCTCGGGCTGCTTGAATATCAGCGGGCTACGGAGAAGATTTCGACTCGCATTCGAGTTCGGGTGGATCGTTACGTCGGCGAGGATCGGAAGGCGCATCTGCTGAGCGTTTTCGGCAACGATTCGGACATCGGAGCGATCACGGCGGCAGTGCATGAGAAGGCCACGTTCACTTTGACCTTTCCCGACGGGAGCAACAAGGAGGTCACCCTTGGAGAGAACCCTTCCTGTTACAAGGGGTCGATCAATCTCGCGGATCGGAAGCATCCGGTGCGCCACCTGGTTGCGGCCTCACAAGAGTTCCATGCCAACGGAGGTGTTGGTCGCACAATTTTACTGCGCTACCAAAGGGATGAGGCGTGGGCCATCCTCGTCAGCTTTCTCGGCCTGCCGGGGGAGCCGACATGGGCGGATCATGTCCTCGGGGTGTTGGAGAAGGAAGAACGCATCAAGGACCTCGACGGCATTGGCTGCCGGCCCGTGCTCCTCTCAGCCACGACCGAGGAGTTGCTTGACTGGATCGGGGACGGGTTGCGCTCCCAGACGCTGAATTTTCCTGAGAGGAACGGTCCGATCCCGTGGCCGCGATTCTCCCTGGAACAGGCATTGCGATCCATCCCGGCACACGACATGCCTGAATCGCCCGAGAGTCTGATCGATTAGATTCCACGCTCAATAGTTTGTCTCGACGGGGTGCTCGCCAGAGCGCCCCTTTCTTCGTCCGCGGGCCATTCCATTCCCCAACAATCCAGATTCCAGAGGTATCTCTATGGAGACCACCTTCGACTATTTGCGCTCCCACGCCGCAGAATTGGGGGCGCGCATCCTTGAAACCTATCCTCCCCTCCAGAGTACGAAAGACCCCATCTCCCCTGCGGTGGCGACGTTGCTGCGCAAGGCCCTGCCTGCGCAAGGCCTCGCCATCACCGGCACGGCGAAGTATCTGCGCCATGCCAGGGCGGCACGCATCGTTGCCGAGTGCGGAGCGGGCAAAACCTTTATGGCCCTGGGAACGATTCATGCTCTGACAGCAGGGCGACCGAGCACATCTCTCGTCATGTGCCCCTCACATATCACCCACAAGTGGGCACGCGAGGTATTGCTGACCATTCCACGCGCCCGTGCGTTCCTGATCGAAGACATGCGCAATGGCGGCGATCCCAAGAAGCAGCACGGTATCTGCGAGGTGAAGCTGAGCAAAGGCAAGACCGTGTATGAGGGCAAGCACCTCACGCTCGCCGAGATGCGGCGCATGGGCCGCCGCGAGTGGCGCAAGCGTTTCTCCGGACCGGTGTTTTTCATCATCGGCAAGGACAAAGGTAAGCTGGGCTACTTCTGGGACCACGCTTATCTCAAGGCGAAGTCAGGTCCCAATCTCGGCTCGATCGTCAACCCGGATTCTGGTCTCGCGATCCTGGACTCCGAGCGGCAAAAGCTGACACACCTCGACTTCGACGACAAGGTCAAGATGTCTGAAACCCTCACCTCGCCCAAGCTGGGCACGACGCGGTTCTCTCCGTTGTGGCAGGCCGACCGAACCCGCATTCAGCGGATGGCGCCGATCGAGTACATCGGCCGTTACATGCGTGGGTGGTTCGATTTCGCGATTGCTGACGAACTCCACCAACTCGCGGGCGACACCGCCCAAGGCAACGGCCTCGGCGTCCTGGGACGCGCCGCGCAGCGGTTGATCGCGCTCACCGGAACCCTGATGGGCGGCTATGCCGATGACCTCTTCAACATCTTCTTTCGCATGGAACCCCGCGTTATGGTCGCCGAAGGCTTTGCGTATGGCGGCCAGGGGCGGCGC
>CAJCID010000255.1 GCA_903970305.1 Rhodospirillales bacterium
CGATATCGCCAATCTGATCATGCAGGCAACGATCTGGCGCAGGTTCGGGATCGTCGAAGCCGGTGCCGGCGGGATTGCGCTCATCGGCTACAACTCCTGTGCCGACACCCATTCAGTTGCAGCGGTTCCTGATTCGCAACACATATCCGCATCGGATCGTGGAGCCCAACCCAGACCAATGCATGGGTACCCAAACGTCCGCCTTGGGAAAATTCCTTCTTCCTGCCGTCGTACTCACCGACGGTCGCATACTTCATCGGCCTTCCATTACAGAGTTGGCGGACCAGCTGGGCCTGGATGAGGTTCTCGACCCGAACACCATGCAAGACCTGGTGATCGTTGGGGCTGGACCTTCGGGCCTGGCTGCGGCCGTCTACGCAGCGTCCGAGGGCCTCTCCACCGTTGTGATCGAGGGGGTCGCGCCTGGAGGTCAAGCCGGCACAAGCTCCAAGATCGAAAATTATCTTGGCTTTCCCACCGGGGTCACTGGGCAGGGTCTGGCCAATCGTGCGCTGTCGCAGGCGCAAAAGTTCGGAACCCGTTTTCTTGTTTCGCGGCACGTCACCTCGATCAATCAGGTCGATGGGATCCACCATGTGAAACTAGCTGGTGGGGCGACCGTTCGGTCTCGCGCGGTTGTCATCGCCACGGGGGCTGCATACCGCAAGCTCTCCCTTGAAAATTACGAGCGATTCGAGGGACAAGGAATCCAATACGCCGCCACCCCCATGGAAGCTTCCATGTGCAGGGACCAGGAGGTGGCGGTGGTTGGGGGCGGGAATTCGGCAGGGCAGGCTGCAGTGTTCCTTGCCGGCGTTGCGAAGCATGTTCATCTTGTCATCCGACGTGGTTCACTTACCTCAACCATGTCGAGCTATCTGATCGGACGGATAGAAACTTCGAGCCGGATCACAGTTCATCCGTACACCGAGATCGACCGGCTGGAAGGTGATGCCTCCCTCCGATGTGTCACGTTTGCAAACCGAAGAACGGGCGAGAGCGCGACCCGTCCGATCGAAAACCTTTTCGTGATGATCGGTGCTGAGCCCAACACGGGGTGGTTGTTCGGCACAATTGCCTTGGACCGAAAAGGCTTTATTGTCACCGGGCTCGAGGACTCGTTCGAAAGTTCGCGTTATGCAACCAACATTCCTGGAATCTTTGCCGTAGGCGACGTGCGCTCCGGCTCGGTGAAACGCGTCGCGTCGGCTGTGGGGGAGGGGTCAATCGATGTTGCAGACATCCATCGCTACCTCGCAGCGCAACGGGAACTCGCGGTCGGCCACGATTCAGCTTCCTCTGAAGTCGCAGCATTCTTGTCGTAAGGGATGGATATGCAAGCCGATCATCCGAAAGTCTACCCAGGGCTCGACGTTTCGGGCCCGAATCAAGGCTCCCTGGCCGAGGCAGAGTGCTCAATTGCTCACTACCCTGCAAGCAAGAGATGGATGTCACGGGGTACCAGTGCTACCCCGTCAAGTCCATGGCAGGCCAACGCCTGGCTCAAGCTCGAAACGGATCTGTTCGAAGTGAGAGGTTGATCGAATGACGAACCGTCCGCCGTTACCGCCCTTTACTCCTGAAACCGCCGTCCAAAAGGTCCGACTCGCCGAAGACGCTTGGAACTCGCGTGACCCGCAAAAGGTTTCGCTCGCCTACTCCAGCGATAGCCGGTGGCGAAACCGCTCTGAGTTCCTTCAGGGTCGCGAGCAGATCGTCGCCTTCCTCACGCGCAAGTGGGCCCGCGAGACCGACTATCGCCTCATCAAGGAGTTGTGGGGTTTCCGGGAGAACCGTGTGGCCGTGCGCTTCTGCTACGAGTCGCACGATTCATCGGGACAGTGGTTTCGGTCTTACGGCAACGAACTCTGGCAGTTCGATGCAGACGGTCTGATGGCCTTCCGGCACGCCAGCATCAATGATGTCGCCATTTCGGACGGCGAGCGCCTCTTCCATTGGCCTCCGGGACGCCGACCCGACGACCATCCCGGCCTCAGTGAACTGGGTCTCTAGCCGCATCTTCCTTTAGGAAATCAACCAGGAGATTGTTATGACCGCATATCGCAACGCAACCATCGACGGACTCAAGGTCTTCTACCGTGAAGCCGGCAGCGCCGAAGCCCCCACCATCGTTCTGCTGCACGGATACCCGTCTTCGTCCCACATGTTCCGGGATCTCATTCCAAAGCTCTCAGGCAAGTTCCACATCGTCGCACCGGATTACATCGGATTCGGCTACAGCGACAAACCGGCTCCGGGCAAGTTTGACTACAGCTTCGCCAACATCACGGCAGTCGTCGAAAAGCTGCTTTTTGAGCACCTGGGCCTGAAGCGATTCGCAATCTTCGTTCAGGACTATGGCGCACCTGTCGGCTTCCGTCTCGCCAGTGAACATCCTGAGGTGATCGAGGGCATCATCGTGCAAAATGGCAACGCGTATGAGGAAGGTATCAGCGCGGCGTTTGACCCGCTCAAGCCATTCTGGGCCAATCGCACGGCGGAGACGGAGGTTGCGGCACGTTCCCTTCTTGCGAGGGAGACCACGGTCTTCCAATACACCCACGGAGCTAGGAACGCAGAGAACATTAACCCGGACGCCTACACCTTTGACCAGTTGAACCTGGACCAGCCGGGCAGCGATGCGATCCAGTTG
>CAJCID010000256.1 GCA_903970305.1 Rhodospirillales bacterium
GTCGTCGATGACGACGAGGCGGTACGCGACTCGCTCAAATGGCTCCTCGAAGCCAACCATTACCAGGTCGCCTGTTTCGAGCGCGCCGAGGATTTCCTCACCGCCTATGATCCTGCCGCGACCGCGTGCCTGATTCTCGACGTGCGCATGCCCGGAATGAGCGGACTTGAGTTGCAGGAGGAGCTGCATCGGCGCGGCACCACGCTTCCCGTGCTGTTCATCTCAGGGCATGGCGATGTCCCGATGGCGGTCGCAACGATGAAGCGTGGCGCGGAAGACTTCATCGAGAAACCGTTTAACGAGGCCGAGTTGCGCGAGGCGGTCGAACGCATGTTAAGCCAGGCCGAGATCCGCTCGCACGCCGAGCGCGAAGCGCGCCAACGTCAGACGCTCCTTGGCAAGCTCACCGCGCGCGAACAGCAGGTGCTTGAATGCATTGTCGCAGGCCGCCTGAACAAGCAGATCGCCGATGATCTGGGCATCAGCATCAAGACCGTCGAGGCCCATCGGGCGAACATCATGGACAAGCTCAAGGCGTCCACGGTGGCCGACCTGCTGCGCCTGGCGCTGGCCCGTAGCAACTAATCCACCGAGTCCTGCACGTGAGCTGGGTCGCGCCCTCCTTCACTGCCTTGGCACACGAGCCCTGTCGATCGAGGCCCAATGCCTAAGCCACTGGACAATCCGCTCTTGGAATTCGCCCGGCTGACGCGCTTTGATGCGATCCGGCCCGACCATGTCCGACCTGCCGTGGACTATCTGCTCGCGGTGGCCAACGAGACCATCGCGCGCCTCGAGAGTCCGCATGTGAAGGCGAGTTGGAGCGATTTCATCGAGCCCCTCGAGACCACGACCGAGCGCCTCGCGCGGGCCTGGAAGTCGGTCGAGCATCTGAACAGCGTCGCCGACACCCCGGCGCTGCGCGCGGCCTACCACGAGAATCTGCCGAAGATCACAGCCTTCTGGACGGCCATGGCGCAAAACGCCAGGCTCTTCGAGAAATACCGCGCGCTCGCCGCCTCGAACGAATTCGCCAAGGCCTCCCCGGCCAAGCGCCGCGTCGTCGAAAACGCGCTGCGTGATTTTGAATTGGGAGGCGTGACGCTGCCTGAGACCAGTCGCGCCGAAGTCGCCACCATTCAGCAGGAACTCGCACTCCTCGCGCAGCGTTTCTCGGAGAACGAGCTCGACGCGACCCAGGCCTGGGCTCTTTGGATCGACTCTGAAGAACATCTGAAGGGGTTGCCTCCCGAGGCGGTCGCAGCCGCAAGACTGCGCGCCGAGGCCGAGGGCCGCAGCGGTTTTAAGATCACGCTGCAGACCCCGTGCTACCTCGCCGTCATGCAATTCGCAGAACGGCGCACCCTGCGCGCGGCGGTCTACGAAGCCAACGCGAAACGGGCCTCTGAATTCGGCCCGCAGGCCCAGGACAACACCGAGGTGATCCTCTCCACGCTCGCCCTACGCACGCGGCTCGCCCGGCTGCTGGGCTTTGCCAGTTTCGCGCAATTGTCCCTGGTTCCGAAGATGGCCGAGACGCCCGAGCAGGTCATGGAGTTCCTCAAGGACCTGGCCGATCGGGCGAGGCCCTATGCCGAGCGCGATCTGGCCGACTTGCGCCAGTTCGCCAAGCACAGTCTTGGCATCACCGATCTGCAGGCCTGGGACGCGCTCTATGCGGCCGAGAAGCTGCGCCAAAAGCGCTTTGGCTTTTCCGAGCAGGAGGTCAAGGAGTACTTCCCCGAACCACGTGTCCTCGCGGGTCTGTTCGGCCTCGTCGAGCGGCTCTTTTCGGTTCAGATCCGTCCTGACCAGGCCCCGCTCTGGGACCCGGCGGTGCGCTTTTATCGAATCGAATCGCGCCAGGGCGAGTTGCTGGCCCAGTTCTACCTGGACCTCTACGCCCGTCCCAACAAGCGCAGCGGTGCCTGGATGGAGGATGCCCGCGCCCGGCGCCGCATTGGCAACCGGCTGCAAACGCCGGTCGCCTTTCTGACGTGCAACTTCTCCGAGCCGATCGGCAACCGACCCCTGTTGCTCTCGCATGACGAGGTCATCACCTTGTTTCACGAATTCGGCCACGGTCTGCACCACATGCTGACCCGGGTCGAAGAGCTGCCGGTCTCGGGAATCCACGGCGTCGAGTGGGACGCCGTCGAGCTGCCATCGCAGTTCCTGGAGAATTTCTGCTGGGAGTGGGACGTGCTCAAGCACATCACCGGCCATGTCGATAGCGCTCGGCCGCTGCCCAAACCCCTGTTCGACAAGATGCTCGCCGCGCGCAACTACCATGCCGGACTGCAGATGCTGCGCCAAGTGGAGTACGGACTGTTTGACATGTTGTTGCACAGCGATTTCGAGCCCCGGGGACGGCATTCCGTCCAGGAACTGCTGGACCGGGTGCGCGACCGGGTGGCCGTATTAAGACCGCCTTCGTACAACAGATTTCAAAATCACTTCTCGCACATCTTCGCGGGAGGGTATGCGGCAGGTTACTATAGCTACAAATGGGCGGAGGTCTTGGCGGCTGATGCCTATGCCAAATTTGAAGAAGAAGGCGTGCTCAATCCTGCGACGGGTTCGCGCTTTCGGGACGAGATCCTCGGGGTTGGAGGGAGTCGTCCGGCCCTGGAATCGTTCAAGTCGTTCCGGGGTAGAGAGCCGACTCTCGATGCTCTGCTGCGCCATACTGGGATGGCCGAGGCGCAGAGTGCCCGCTGATCAAGCAACCAAGGAGATGGACATGAAACGCAACTGGATTGCCCTGGCTGGGCTGCTCATGTGCTCAGCGGCCGCGTTCGGACAGTACAAGTACGTCGGCCCAAACGGTGAGGTGACCTACAGCGACATTCCGCCCCCGCCCACGGCCAAGGACGTACAGATCAAGTCCTTCGGCGCCCGGATCGCGACGGCAGACCTGCCCTATGACGTGCGCCAGGCGGCGACCAAGTATCCGGTGACGCTCTACTCCGGTGATAGTTGCCCAGCCTGCGACCAGGCACGCACCTATCTGAAAAGCCGCGGTATTCCCTATCTCGAGAAGACGATCACGACCCCCGACGATCTCGACGCGCTAAAGAAGGTCACCAAAGACACCAATCTGCCCTTACTGACCGTGGGCAGTCAAAAGATGACCGGCTTCACTGAAGGCGCCCTGGGTTCTCTCTTGGATGATGCCGGCTATCCGGCTGCCTC
This sequence comes from Rhodospirillales bacterium, assembly GCA_903970305.1. Classification (GTDB taxonomy): domain Bacteria; phylum Pseudomonadota; class Gammaproteobacteria; order Burkholderiales; family Burkholderiaceae_D; genus BOG-994. Next base: position 3,196 of record CAJCID010000256.1, read on the forward strand.
GAAACTACCGCAAGGCTATGTCAATCCGGCCGCCGAGCCGGCCGCGCCCCGACCGCCCGATACGGCAGCGGCGCCCGGAGGCGCTGCAGCCCGGCCGCCCGCGGCGCCAAGCCTGCCACCTCCTGCCGCGGGCAACGCTCCTCCCGGTTTCCAGTTCTAGAAGGAGGCGCCCTGGGCCGCTTCCTGGCGGTACAGGCTCATGCCAAAGCGCTCCAGCCGGATATGCGGATGCGCGGTGAAGTCTGCTGAGACGAGAACGCGCAGGGCTTTGGCGATCAACAGCCGGCGCGGGACGAGTCCGATGTAACGCGAGTCTGCGCTGTCGTCGCGATTGTCCCCAAGCATCAGATACTGCCCCGCGGGGATTGTGACCGGCCCGAAATTTGCGGCATTGGAGCGTCCGATCAGCCACTGGACGTCGTGGCTGCCCCGGCCGAGTTGCTCCAGCGCCTCTTCGGCCAGAAATTCTTGACCTCCGCCAAGCTCCTCGGTGTGCGTACCGAGCAACTGATAGCGTACCGGCAGACCGTTCACTTCAAGCCTCTCATTGCGCATGCTGATCACATCACCGGGCAGACCGATGACCCGCTTGATGAGGCGCACGCCATCCTTGGGGGATGAGAAGGTCACGATATCGCCGCGACGGGGATCTCCAAGGTGCCCGATGACGATCTCGGTCAGGGGTAGTTTGAAGTCGTAGGCCAGCCGGTTCACCAGCACCACGTCGCCTTCGAGTATGGTCGGCCGCATCGACCCCGAAGGTACCGGGTTGTAGTCGGCCACTGCAGTGCGCAACAGGCCGAAGGCGAGTAGCAGCGCGATGAAGCCACGGTTGGCGCGCAAGAGCGAACGTAGTGCGGACATGGGTTTCCTCTCGAATAGCGCAATCACAAAAGACTACCGGTCTTCTCGCGCCGAGGCAAACCGGCCAAGCCCTTCGCCCGTCTTCTACACCGTCAGGGCCCCGAGGATGGCCTTTGGTCCTGACATCTCCACGCCGCTCCTCTAGGCTCCTCTAGGCTCCTCTACGCTCCTCTACGGCCCTCTAGGCTCGCCCGTCCTCCCTGGCACCGTCTGCTTCGAGCCCGATCTCTCCTGCAACGAAGTGCAGAATCCCGGCCCCCACGAGACTCAGGACCGCGACGGTGTAGGCGAGTTCGCGGCCGTGCCAGAGATCTGCGAACCAGTCGTCGAATTCGACCATCATGAGCCCCACCGTGCCGCCCATGCGCTCGACCTCGTATCGGAAATGCCGGTCTTCATCGGGTTTGATCGGGTACACGACGCCATCGACGATCTCCTCGTTGCCCGCTGCACCGCCCCCCTCGGTGGCAACGAAGATCCCCAGAGCGCCTGCGAGCCCGAGAAGGAGGACAAAGAGCGCGGCCCAGTCGAGCCACTTGCCAAGCGTGGACCGTGCGACGTGTGTATCGAGCATGCGACTCCTCAACCCGGATGAAGCCCCATCGGCGGTCCGGCCCGCCCTGTCCCATCCTGCGAGGACTGCGAGGAGCGAGCGCCCTGCATGGGCGATCACTCATTGCACAGCGAGCCGAGGGGACTTCAGTATGCCATGTGGACGCCCCGGTGGACGCCCCCTAGCCGGGGCCTGGCAAGTTCGGCTAAGCTCCGCAAAAAACCAGTCGGCGCTCGCCCGCCGCCGCGACCCACAGGTCTTTGCGAACACCCTTCTTGGAGAGCTCGATGACTGAGGAGACGCAACTCTCGGTGCCTGAGGGCTATCGCATCTCGAACGATCCGAGTCTTTTGGATCGCGCGATGATTCATGAATTCCTCAGTCGCTCTTATTGGTCGCCGGGCATCAGCCGCGCTCTCGTCGAGCGAGCCATCGACCATTCTTTGTGCTTCGCCGTTTATCATGAGGCGCGGCAAGTGGGCTTTGCACGTGTGGTCACGGATTACGCGAGCTTCGCCTACCTTGCTGATGTGTTCGTCCTCGAGGCGCATCGGCGCCGCGGGTTGGCCCGCTGGCTCGTCCAGAGCATCCTCGCCCATCCTGGACTCGCGACAGTCCGGCGCTTCACACTCGTCACTCGTGATGCGCAGGCGCTCTACAAAGCCTGCGGCTTCACCGATCTCGCCCATCCGGAGCGCTATCTGGAGCGCCATCTTCCCAACGCCTACGCCGGTCTGCCTGAGCTCAAGTGGGTTGGGTCCCAGCCGTAATCAGATTGGCGCGTGGCCACCGTTCGTACTGGCCGCCGGACCACTGCAGATAAGAGGGAAGTCCGCTCGCCTCCGCGCAATTCTGGTACCTTCTCGTGGGCGCTTACGGGCGCTTACGCGCACCATCGCGCGCGCTCTAGCCCACTTGACCAACTGTTGTCGCGAGCGTCGTCGGCTTGCGCCGCGCAAGAAGAGGGGTCCCGTGAAACTCGCCACCTGGAACGTGAATTCGCTCAAAGTCCGCCTGCCCCACGTGCTCGAGTGGCTCGGCGAGAATCCCGTCGATGTATTGTGCCTGCAGGAGACCAAACTGACCGACGACCGGTTTCCCAAGGCCGAACTCGAGGCCGCCGGCTATGCCTCGGTCTTTTGTGGTCAGAAGACCTACAACGGTGTGGCGATCCTAACGCGTGAGCCTTTGGTCGCGCAAGACGTGGAACTTGGCATTCGCGGTCTCGAGGACGAGCAGAAACGGCTCCTGTGCGCGAGCGTCGCAGGTGTGCGCGTGGTCTGCGCCTACTTCCCCAACGGTCAGACGGTGGACTCCGAGAAATACGTCTACAAGCTGCGCTGGATCGATGCCCTCCTGAGCTGGCTCGCTTCTGAACTCGAGCGCCATCCCGAACTGGTTTTGCTGGGTGACTACAACATCGCTCCGGAAGATCGGGATGTGCACGATCCGGCCGCCTGGCAAGGCCAGGTGTTGGTCTCGGAACCGGAGCGGGCGCGCTTTCGCGCCCTCGAGGCACTCGGCCTCGTCGACGCCTTTAGGCTCTTTCCCCAACCGGAGAAGAGTTATAGCTGGTGGGACTACCGGATGATGGCGTTTCGCCGCAACCGGGGATTGCGCATCGATCACGTGCTGCTCTCAGGACCCTTAGGAAAGATCTGCAGCGCCTGCGTCATCGACAAGCTACCTCGAAAGCGCGAGCAACCGTCAGACCACACACCCGTCATCGTGACCCTCGATCGCTAATCCGCCAGATTGACACGGGTCAAGCCGAATCCAAACCGGTCTGGACTGCGTAGAAGGGGAGCAGTTTGCAAAAACCCCTATAAATCTGAAGGAGTCCACGATGCAACACGAACCATCGCAGCTGATTCTGCCCGGTGAGCCCACGGCACGCCGCAGTTTCCTCGGAGTCACCGGCAAGGCGACCCTATCGGTCGCGGCCATTGCCTTACTGGCGGGCAACGAGGCTCTGGCCCAAGGCTCTTCGGGCACGGCAGGCGACGTCTCGATTCTCAACGTCGCCCTCGGTCTCGAGTTTGAAGCCATCGCCGCCTACCAACTGGGGGCTCAGAGCAATCTGCTGCAAAAGCCCGTCCTCGATGTGGCCGTCTATTTCCAGGGTCAGCACAAGGCGCACCGTGACGCCTTGATCGCGACCATTCAAAAACTGGGCGGCACACCCGTGGCTGACAAGTCACTCGACGAGTATGCACGTGCCCTGCAGGCCAATACCCTAAAGAGCCAGGCGGACGTCCTGGCGCTCGCCACGCGCCTGGAACTCGGCGCCGCGAACGCGTATCTGGGGGTCATCCCTTCCTTCAAGGATCCGCAACTGGCCAAGGTGTCCGGACGGATCGCCGCCGACGAGGTTTCGCATTACACCGCACTCCTCGGTGCGCAAGGCAAAGCATTGCCCGCCAACGCGCTCTCGTTCGGCGCCTAGTCGCCAAGTGGAAGGATCGGGACCTGAGCGGTCCCGATCCGCATCTTCATCTCCTCTGAAAGGAAAGCGGAATGCGCACTGCGCAGGCACTCGGCTGCCTTTTTAGCCTCATCGTAGCGCCGCTGTATTGCGCCGCCACCGAGGGCGACGCGCCACGGGGCCAGACCCTTTATGAAAGCCGGTGCGTGGCCTGCCATTCGCTCGACGCGAGTCGGGTCGGACCCGCCCACCGCGGAGTCTACGGGCGCAAAGCCGGCAGCGTTGCCGACTATGCCTACTCCGATGCGCTCAAGAATTCACAGATCGTCTGGAATGCGACCACTCTGGATCAATGGCTGACCGACCCCGAAAAACTGATCCCGGGACAGAAGATGAACTATAACGTGCCCGACGCCCAGGACCGCGCCGACGTGATCGCTTATCTAAAGCAGGAATCCGGCAAGTAGCCCTCGCGAAGCGGCGCCCAGACTAGGGTGCCGCTTCGTCACCGTCGAGCCCGAGCTCCTGGATTTTTCGGGTGATCGTGTTGCGCCCGATGCCCAGCCTCTGCGCCGCCTCGATGCGCCGGCCTCCGGTATGACGCAGCGCAGTCTTGATGACTGTCGCCTCGAAGCGTCGCGTGAGTGCATCCATGACCTCGCTCTTGCCCGAGGCCAGCATCTGTGCTGCGATCGTCTCCAACGCGAAGGCCCAGTCGCCCTCGGGGGCCGGAGCCGCTTCGTGGACAGCGGCACCCGATGCCGCAGGCGTCTCGGCGACATCGGCGCGCACCGGCACGCGCAGGGCCAATGGCTTACGCGAGACCTCAGTGATATTGCGCATTTCTGGAGGAAGATCCTTGACCTCGACGACGAGGGCGGGAGCCATCACGGTCAGCCAGTGACACAGATTCTCGAGCTGCCTGACATTGCCTGGAAAGGGCAGGCTCGTGAGCACGCGCATGGCCGCATCCGCGATCCTCTTGGGTTCGACCCCCAACTCTTTGGCGCTTTTCTGCAGGAAGTTGCGCGTGAGCAGAGGAATATCCTCGGGGCGCTCGCGCAATGGCGGCAGGCGCAGGCGGATGACGTTCAACCGGTGGTAGAGGTCTTCGCGAAACAAGCCGCCCTTGACCAACTCCTCCAGATCCTGATGGGTCGCGGCAATGACCCGCACGTTCGCCTTCAAGGGGTTGTGCCCGCCGACGCGGTAGAAGTGACCATCGGAGAGCACGCGCAACAGGCGCGTCTGCAGTTCCTGCGGCATGTCGCCGATCTCATCCAGAAAGAGCGTGCCGTCTTCGGCCTGCTCGAAGCGCCCGCGGCGCATCGTCTGGGCGCCCGTGAAGGCGCCACGCTCATGTCCGAAGAGCTCGGACTCCAGCAGGTCCTTCGGAATCGCGGCCGTGTTCAAGGCGATGAACGGCCGACTCGCCCGCGGACTGTGCTTGTGCAAGGCGCGCGCGACGAGCTCCTTGCCGCTGCCTGACTCGCCCGTGATGAGCACGGTCACGTTCGATTGGGAGAGCCTGCCGATGGCACGAAAGACGTCCTGCATCGCCGGCGCCTGACCGAGGATCTCGGGCGTGGACTCGAGGTTCTCCTCGACGGCGGCTTCACGCAGACTTTCTTCGACGGCGCGACGGATCAGTTCGACCGCCTGGTCGACGTCGAAGGGCTTGGGCAGATATTCGAACGCTCCGCCCTGGAAAGACGCGACTGCACTCTCGAGATCCGAGAACGCTGTCATGATGATCACCGGCAGTCCCGGGTACTTCTGCTTGACCGCCTGCAACAGCTCCAGTCCGGCATTGCCCGTAGTGCCCCCGGGCATGCGGATGTCCGAAACCAGGACCTGTGGGGACTCCTTCTCGAGCGCCGTCAGGACATCGTGCACGTTGCTGAAGGTTTGGCACGCCAGGCTTTCCCGCGCCAGTGTTTTTTCCAGGACCCAACGAATCGACTGATCGTCGTCGACAATCCAGATTGGCTTCATAAACCCCATTTCGCCCCGTTAAGCGGGGTGCAGGCCGGATCCTACTCCCCGCCGCTCCCCGCGTCGAAACGATCAGGGAAGCGGCAGAAAAATCCTGAAATCGGTCTTCCCCGGCCGGCTCTCGCATTCGATCAGCCCATGATGCTGCTGCACGAACGTCTGGGCCAGTGTCAAGCCCAGGCCGCTGCCTCCTTCTCGGCCTGAGACCAGCGGAAAAAAGATCCGCTCTTTAATGTCCTCGGAAATTCCCGGTCCATTGTCGATCACATGCAATTCCAATGCCAGCCGGTAGCGGGTCTTGGCGATCGTGACCTGGCGGGCGATCCGTGTCTTCAGAATGATCTGGCCGCTTCCGACCTGAATTTGCTCCTTCAACGCCTGCGCCCCATTGTGCGCGATGTTCAAGAGCGCTTGGATGAGCTGTTCCTTGTCGCCGCGGAACTCGGGAATGCTGGTGTCGTAATCCCTCTCGATCGCCAAGCCCCTCGGGTATTCCGCCAACAGGACGCTGCGCACACGCTCACACACTTCATGGATGTTGACCTCGCCCACGATGTGGGGACGCCGGTGCGGGGCCAAGAGGCGGTCCACGAGCGTCTGGAGCCGGTCCGCCTCCTTGATGATGACCTGGGTGTATTCGCGGAACTCCGGTGCGTTCAGCTCCAATTCGAGCAACTGGGCCGCGCCCCGGATGCCGCCCAAGGGGTTTTTGATCTCGTGGGCGAGATTGCGGATCAGTTCACGATTGGCCTGGCTCTGATCGAGAATCCGCTCCTCCCGGTCGAATTTGAGCTGCTGGTCGATCTCCTGCATCTCGAGCACGACCGGAGTGCTCGGCTCATCCTGAAGGACGGTCACGATCGTGTGCAAGTGCAGCGGTTCGCGCGGACTGCGCAGCAAGGTCAGATCCAGGCGCTTGTTGCTGAACTGGAGCCGCTGCGCCTCGATAAACAGGTCGTCAATGACCTGTCCATTGGCGAAGAGCCCTGAAAACTGCTGTGAGACGAGGCTCTTGCGCGAAAATTCGAAGAGCGTCTCGGCGGCGGCGTTCGCATGCGCGACGCGCGCTTGGGCATCGAGGATGACGACCGCCGAGGTCAGATAATCCAGCCCGGCCCAACTGGGCAGGCGCTCTGCGGACACGGACGGGGGCGCGGGTGCGTTGGCCTGGTGACGCGCCGCGGCGCGTGCTTCCGACGAAAAGAAGGATTTGATGGCCATCTGAGGGTCCCAGGCTTGGGCTACGGCAGACCCGTAGCGATGGGAGTCCGGGCTGGACAGCCAGGACTACACTGCTAGAGCTTAGAGAGCTCTGACTTGATCGAGTCTATATCACTTTGCGTGCGCGCAATGTCGTCTTTCATCTGCTGCACACGGTCAAGATACCGCTGGTAATTGCGCTCGTCGCCGGTCCGCTCTGGCTCGCCATTGTTGAAGGATTTCTCCAACTCGGCGAGCTTGGCCTCTTGCGTTCTCAACTCATCCTCGAGAATGCGCTTGCGATCGCTATCCCGGGATTTCTGGGTGTCGTTGTCGACCTTGGGAAAATTGCTCGGACCCTTGTTGGCCCCGGGTCCGTTCAGCTTGGGCACAACGACCGGTTCGACATTGAGCTTCTTGCAGCCCTTGGTGATCCCCGTGTTCTTGTACTCGACCTTGCCGTTCTCGTCCGTGCACTGGTAGATATCGTCTGCCCAGACCGCTCCGAAGAGGAGGAGCCCGGCAACGGCGGTAAGCAGCAGGCGGACAAGGCGGGACCAGGCAAGCGACATATTGAGCATCCGGTACAACGGGCTATGAGTTTAAGGGAGGTGTTGGTCTTTTACAAACAAGCCAGCCCCCAAAAACAACGCCTCAAGCCCCAACTTGGTTTACCGGTGGTTAAAGGCCGCGTGCCCGGCGAGCCCTGCAGGGCTTCGCCGGAGCGCGCAGTCCAAGGCAGCGCGCCGCACGACTGCGCGAACTCGCTCCTAGAGCGAATAGTACATGTCGAACTCGATCGGATGGGTGGTCATCCGAAAGCGCGTCACCTCTTCCATTTTCAGGCCGATATAGGCATCGATCATGGCGTCGCTAAAGACGCCGCCCTTGGTCAAAAAGCCCCGATCCTTGTCGAGGTACTCGAGCGCCTGATCAAGGCTTGAACACACCGTGGGGATCTTGGCATCTTCTTCGGGAGGCAGGTCGTAGAGATTCTTGTCGGCCGCGTCGCCCGGGTGGATCTTGTTTTCGACCCCGTCGAGCCCGGCCATCATCAAGGCCGAGAAGGCAAGGTAGGGATTGGAGGTCGGGTCGGGAAAGCGCACCTCGATGCGGCGGGCTTTCGGGTTGGAGACGAAGGGAATCCGAATCGATGCCGAGCGGTTGCGCGCCGAGTAAGCGAGCTTGACAGGGGCCTCAAATCCGGGGACGAGGCGCTTGTACGAATTGGTCCCGGGATTCGTGATCGCATTGAGCGCTCGGGCATGCTTGATCACGCCACCGATGTAGTACAGGGCGAATTCGGAAAGACCCGCATAGGCCGTGCCCGCGAAAAGGTTGTTGCCATCCTTCCAGACCGACATGTGCACGTGCATGCCTGATCCGTTGTCGCCCACCACCGGCTTGGGCATGAAGGTCGCGGTCTTGCCATAGGAGGCCGAGACGTTGTGGATCACATACTTCATCTTCTGAATCCAGTCTGCGCGCTCGACGAGCGTCGAGAACTTGGTGCCGATCTCGCACTGGCCGGCGCCTGCCACCTCGTGGTGATGCACCTCGACGGGCACGCCGATGGCCTCGAGGATAAGACACATCTCGGAGCGGATATCCTGGAGGGAATCGACCGGCGGGACCGGGAAATAACCCCCTTTGACGGAGGGCCTGTGGCCCAGATTGCCGCCCTCGATCTTCTCGCCCGTGGACCAGGAGGCTTCCTCGCTGTCGATCTTGACGAAGCAGCCCGACATGTCCACGCCCCAGCGCACCTGATCAAAGATGAAGAACTCGGGTTCCGGCCCGAAATAGGCCGCATCGCCGATCCCGCTGGATTTCAGATAGGCCTCGGCGCGGTGGGCCAGGGAACGCGGATCCCGGTCGTAGCCCTTGCCGTCACTCGGCTCGATCACATCGCAGGTGATGCAGATCGTGGTTTCTTCGCGAAACGGGTCCAGAAAAGCACTGCCCGGATCCGGATAGAGCAGCATGTCCGACGCTTCAATGCCCTTCCAGCCGGCGATCGACGAACCGTCGAAGGCATGACCGTTGTCAAACTTGTCCATGGAGAACTGCGATATCGGCACCGAAACGTGCTGCTCCTTGCCTCGGGTATCGGTGAACCGGAAATCGACAAACTTCGCCTCGCTCTCCTTGGCCAGCTTTAGAACGTCTGCGGCGGTCATGCCCATTGAGTACTCTCCTGGTGGATGAAGG
>CAJCID010000257.1 GCA_903970305.1 Rhodospirillales bacterium
AACGCGCTCGACCGGTAGCCCGAAACGACCTTGCAGCTGATTGGCGAAGCGTTCACAGCGCTGCGTCATGCGGTGCTCCGATCCGTCGCTGGCCAGAGCGATCCCTACAACCAGACGCTGCGGCTGCCAGGCCATGAGCAACGCGGCGATCTTCTCGAAGCGCTCCTCCTTCTTTAGGGTCTCGATGATCGCCAAGGGCCGTGCAGAGCGCGTCAGGCTGTTGCCGATTGCCACGCCGATACGCTTCTCACCGAAATCGAAGGCCAGCAGGGTCTCCGTCGTCACGCGTGTCCCACCTGATCGGAGAGCATGAGCGGATCGATACCCAGAAGGTTCATGGCCGCGCCGAGCTTTTCCTTGTACGGGACATCGAACACGATGGCCGGGTCGGCGCGCACCGTGAGCCATGCGTTCAGACTCAGCTCCTGCTCGAGTTGACCTTCACCCCAGGCCGAATGGCCGAGCGTTACGACCATCTTGGGTGGCCCGTCGCCCTCGGCGACGGCCTCGAGAACATCCTTGGACATCGTCAGCGCAAGCCCTTCGCGCACCTGAAGGGTCGAGTCGTAGGCCGCATCGAGCTGGTTGTGGAGCACGAAACCGCGGTTGGTGTCGACGGGACCGCCATAGAGCACGGGTGTTGCGCCCAGTTGCTCACTGCCGAGGGTCAATTCAACGCGCTCAAAGAGGTTTTGCAGGGTCAGATCCATCGGCTTGTTGATGACCAGACCCAAAGCCCCAGAGGGCCCATGCTCGCAGAGATAAATGACCGTGCCCGAGAAACTGGGATCGGTCATGCTGGGCATGGCAATGAGGAAGTGGTTGGCGAGGCTAAACTCCCCCGCTGATTCGCTGGACGAGCTGCGGTCCGGTGGTACGGCTTGGGACATGGGCGTATTGTAAACTCCGGCAGCGCTTGGCACAATCGGGCGCGCCGCGATTGCCAGCCTCCCTGCCTGCCAAGCCGTCCGAGAAAGTAACTTCCCCATGCCCGATACCCAGAGCGCCTTGGTGTGGTTCCGTCGTGATTTGCGCGTGACGGACCACAGCGCCCTGGCGCTGGCACTCGCCGCTCATGCACGCGTCTGGTGCGCGTTCGTATTCGACACCGCAATTCTTGATCCGCTGCGGGGTGAGGTCCCTGCGGCGGATCGGCGCGTGGAGTTCATTCGCGAAAGCGTCATCGAACTCGACCAGGCGCTGCGCGGCCTAGCCAGCGGTCTTATCGTGCGCCATGGGAAAGCCGTCGAGCTGATCCCAGCCCTGGCGCAGGAACTCGGTGTGACCGCCGTCTACGCCAATCACGACTACGAACCCCTGGCCATCGAACGCGATCGCGACGTGGCCGAGGCACTCGGTCACGTCGGTCGGAGATGGATCACGTGCAAAGATCAGGTCGTCTTTGAGAAGGATGAGATCGTGACCGCTGCCGCGGGGTTTTTTTCGGTCTTCACGCCCTACAAGCGCGCTTGGCTAAAGCGCCTCACCCCGGCAGATCTGGCCCCACGGGCGAGTGGCGCCGGGCACCCGGCCCCTGCCCCGGTCCCCAAAAGACTGGACCTGCCCATTCCGGAACTTCGCGCACTGGGCTTTGCACCGACCAACCTCGCCAAACTGGGGATCGCGCCAGGGATGGCGGGGGCTGCGCGTACCTTTGATGACTTCCTCGAGCGCATCGATCACTATCGTGAGCGCCGAGATTTTCCGGCGGTCAAGGGGCCGTCCTATCTGTCGGTCCATCTGCGCTTTGGCACCCTTTCCATACGCAGTGTCGCGCGGGCGGCCATGGAGCGCATCGTGGCGGGCCCGAACCCGGGGGCGGATACATGGCTTTCGGAATTGATCTGGCGCGACTTTTACGCGCAGATTCTCTCTCACCGCCCGGACGTCGCAGAGCGGGCCTTCAGGCCGGCCTACGACGCGATTCGCTTTGAGGAGGGGCCGAAGGCGGACGCGCTGTTTGCCGCGTGGTGTACCGGCCAGACCGGTTATCCCTTGGTCGATGCGGCGATGCATCAGATCAATCAGACCGGCTACATGCACAACCGGCTGCGCATGGTGGTGGCGAGCTTTCTGGTTAAGGATTTGGGCATCGATTGGCGCCGTGGCGAGGCCTACTTCGCGCGCCACCTCAATGACTTCGACCTCGCTTCCAACAATGGTGGCTGGCAGTGGGCCGCGTCATCCGGATGCGACGCCCAGCCCTACTTCCGAATCTTCAATCCCACGATCCAATCGGAGAAGTTCGACCCGGGTGGGCGCTTCATCCGCCGGTATCTTCCCGCATTGGCCGGGCTGCCGGACACGGCGATCCATGCGCCCGAAAAGCTCGATGCGCAGCTGCAAAGGCGCTACGGCTGCGTCATCGGCGAGGACTACCCCTATCCGATCGTCGAGCATGCGGCCGCGCGTGAACGCACTCTCGAGCGCTATGCGGTGGTGAAGAGGGAACCGGAATGACAGGCTCTCGGAAACAGTGATCGGCTCGATCAAGTGGTTATTTTGGGCTGAGGCACTCGTCGGCTCTTGCTGCTCTGCGCTCCACGGTCGGAGGTCCGTCATTTCACTGAAAAGTCAAAGCCGAATCGCTGATGCGTTGAGCGAGCTTCTGAGGGAGAAGCCGTCGGGCCGCCCCGAAGGTCGCGAATTGGCCGAGTGGCGTGGTGAGCAGGCTAAAGCAGGGATGTCTCGATGAGTTCAGGGCAGGGCGCCTTTCCGAAACGCAGGCTGGGGCGGCTCCGCGGCACGCGAGGTGCTTAGTGCCGCGTGCGCCGCGCGGGCGGCTCCTCGGCCCAGGCCGGAGCCTGCCGCGCTTGCTCGAGCTCCTCGCAGCTCAGCACCCCTTGCTGGGCCAGCAAATCAAATAGCTCCTCGACGCACTCTTCGATGTCCTCATGTTTCATTTGCTTCCAGTACACTTCACCCACAGGGCTCAGGTCGGCCTTGCGATACAGGGCGAAGGTCACAGGGGGCTCGTCCGCCTGGGGGAACCCAAAGCAAAGGTCCTCGATATGGCCGTCGGTATGCGCAAGGGCGGCGCGCCTGAGTTGTCCGAGCATCGAGGCGAGGCGCTCGCTGCGACGCCCCACCCGCACTCCTTGGAACCAGAGCCGGGGCTCTGCGAACAGGTCCAGCTCCTTGACCCCTAGTAACGGTGCGAGCGCTTCTGCCACTTTTGCGAGCACGGCGTGCAGATCAAAGACTGCCTGCTTGACCCGCTCGATCTGGCGGGCCGCGTGTGCGTCCGAGGTTTCGTCGAGGCCGCTCTCTTCAGGATCCGCATCCTCCTCCGCTCCCTCAAGGAGGAAGAAGTCAAGTTCGTTACTCAGCGGAAAGGGCTCGGGGTCTGCGCTTTTCACCATGAACACCAACAACCCGGTGGACAGAAAGGTGCCATCGGTCGGTTTCGACTTTGCGGTAGTGTCCAGGAGCTGAGCCATACCCGTGTGGGCATTGCACTCGTCAACGGCCGCGAGGGCCGCCGCAGGGGCGTCCTCCCATAGTGCCCGTCCGAGGCGAAAAACACTCCCTTCCATGAGGTCGTCTGCCTCCAGCGCACCCAGCAGGCGCGGCAAGACTGACAGCTGGGCGTCGGCTGCCACGAGGTCGTGGTTTTGCAGAAGGCTAGTCAACCGACTTTCCAAGCCCGCTGGAACGGGCAAAGTCCAGGCAGCGTCTGTGTGGCAGATGCTCATTGGCAAGGCCACCAGTGTTCCTTGCAGCATTGCGGCGGCAGACCGGGCAGATTGGCACGCGTACTCAACGGCACTCTGCAGCACGCCCATGAGTTCTTCGCCGTTATTGCGTACGCGTAGTTCCTCGAATAAAGCGGTCCGCAGCTGCTCAAACTCTGCTGGGGTACGTCTCGCGAGCTCGGTCTGGAGGATGTCGCAAATCTCATCCCAAGTGTCGTCGTATTCAGCCTCTCTGACCAACAACTGGACCAGGCGCACAACGACTGCAAAGTTGGGTGATTTCCGGCGCGCGATTCTGTCGGCGATGATGCCCATGGTCGGTTCTCAGCGATTCAGGTGGCTGATCCATTCTAGAGGCGCGCTCGCGCGCGAGCAATGCTAGGAGGCCGGCGCGGCGTCATTTTGCGCAGGGATCCGAACTATCGATCGTTTGTCCACCCGACAGGTTTGCGATGACATGCTTTACGCATTCGATGCGGGCGACCACGCGGCGGCGCCGTGGCCAGCTCTTGGCGGCATAGCGAAACTCGGTGCAGGCGCGCTGCTTGATCCCGCGTTGCTGGAAGCGCCTCTGGAGCGTCGCGGTCAAACCGAGCACGGCTGCATGGCTGGCGAGGAATTGTTCGACCAGCACCTGGTGCGCCGCCCAGGCGGCGGCGCGATCGGCGCGATTCCCGGTGCGGCACAGGGTCGCCGCACTCGCCAGCACCCCTTCCCGCCCGGCCCCCAGTTGCAACACCCGGTCATGACGCAGGCTGTCGTGATCGTTGAGATCCTCGTAGCCCGCGCAGATCGCATACACGCGCTGCCGAATCAGGCTCCCGAGCCGGTGTTCGATCTTCCCCGCCTGCCGGCCATCTTCTTCCGCACGCGCTACCGCCTGCGTCAGACCCAGCTTGCGATCGACCTCGCGAATCAGCAACAGACCCGCATCGCTGGTCATCGCACCGCCGTCGAACGACGCTTCGATGCGACGCGTTCCGCGACCCGTAAAGCGAGCCCTTCGGACCGCGCATTCGACTTGCCTTTACCCTTACAATTCGTCATCGGCCACCTGGTGTTTGTTGATGAAGCTTCGCACCTCTATCAACGCTTGGAACACCTGGTTGGCCGACCTCAATTCAAGAAAAATGCGGGCTAGCTGCTTGCCTGAATTCCACCGGAACCCACTCGATGCTCGGCAGGATGCTCGCGCCCACAAGGACTAGAACGCCATTACTCGTTCGATGGCGCAAGAGGATCGTCATTGTTTTGGCATGCCTTGCAATCCTCGGGGGGGCGACATACGCGGCACGGTGCGCTTTGCTATTGAATATCGCGCGTATCTTTCTGAATCGGGACTCTGGATTAGTGGCACAGGAGCGGGAAGATTCCGTAGCGATTTCTTTTGCCGAGCGACCGCCCGCGTGGATCGCGCCAATGAAGAATCAAATGAACGGTATTTGGGATCCGATCAAAGCAAACGGCGTCAACTATTACATGTTTGCGGGACCCAGAACCTGGTTCACACCCTACAGCGAACGTTCGAATCCATTATCGCCTTACTACCAAGCCTGGGTCGGTGGATACGTTATCAAA
>CAJCID010000258.1 GCA_903970305.1 Rhodospirillales bacterium
CGTAATATGGCGGGCGGACACCGGCTCACGACTGGCCTGATTGGCCACGGGCAGAAGTTCCTTGACAAGGGCGATACCCCGCTCGATCGTGGCGCGCGAGCCTCCGGATTCCTGGATCGTCAAGGTCCGCAAGCGCTCTGATTCGCTTAGCGACTGGGCCCCGAGGAGCGCACTGATCTGGTTGGACTCGCAACCCAGCCCGATGAATAGGACACTCGCAAAGTTGGGGTGGGAGAGATAACCGGCCATGACCCTTCGCAGGAGGTCGATCGGCTCGCCCGTGGAGGCCATGCCGCAACCGGATTTGTGGGTGATCGCAACGACCCCATCGACCATCGGATAATCAGACAAGGCGTCGCCGCGAAACGCATCGGCGATCTGGCGACACACCGTTGCCGAGCAATTGACGCTGCTCACCACGCCAATGAAGTTTCTCGTCGCGATGCGACCATCGGCGCGCACGAATCCCTCGAAGGTGCGGTTCACGGGGCTGTAGAGGGTCGGCTTCGTCTCGGAGGAGTACGCATAGTCCCGCGCGAACTCACCCATCGCCAGATTATGCAGATGGACATGATCGCCTGCAGCGATCCGACGCGTCGCAAACCCGATGATCTGGTTGTAGCGGCGCACCGCAGCGCCGATGTCGAGATCGCGGGCGGCGACCTTGTGACCGGCCGGAATCCGATTGCGGGTCGTCAAGGCGTTCTCGGGCAGGATTGTTCCTGGCGCAAGTTCGCGCGTGGCGATGAGCACGTCATCTTGAGCGTTAAGCCGAAGCGCGCTGGGCACGCGATCGGCGCGTAGGATGGCGTCGACCGGTATGGCGATGTCCGGTGGCACAATCTTCCTCTCAGAGTCAGGATGCTGCAGCGCAGTAGGACGAACCCTCCTGCGGCAGGGCCTCCGCAGTCTATTGCCGCCTCAGAAATGGGTCAAGTGGTATGACCAATTGGCCTGGGATTGCTTTGCCCCTGCTAGGCAAAATGGACAGAAGGATCGCGCGCTCATTAGAATGGGTCAGGCAACTGGTCAAACCAGATGCGCCTTCAGCCTATCGGAGATCCCATGGACGAGACGAACCAGTACCGCTGTCCCGGGCGCCACGCGGTGATCACAGGCGGGGCCAATGGCATCGGACTCGCGATCGCCGGGCAGTTGTGTGAGGCCGGGGCCAGTGTCAGCCTGTGGGACCGCGACGAGGCCGCACTCGGTGCCGCACGCGCGGCACTGCCACCGACGGCCAAGATCGACAGCGCCGTCGTCGACGTGATGCGCCCTGAATCCGTCGAGGCCGCATCGCAGGCGACGCTCGAGCGCCATGGGCAGATTGACATCCTCGTCAATAGCGCCGGAATTACCGGCCCGAACGCGACCGTTTGGGATTATCCGATCGCTGCTTGGGACGAGGTGATCAGTATCAACCTACGCGGGACCTTTCTCAGTTGCCGGGCGATCGTGCCGTCCATGCGCGCCAAGGGTTACGGCCGGATCGTGAACATCGCCTCAATCGCTGGCAAGGAAGGCAATCCCAATGCCTCGGCGTACAGCGCATCGAAGGCGGGCGTGATTAGCCTCACCAAATCTCTGGGGAAGGAACTCGCCGACACCGCCATCCGCGTCAATTGCGTGACCCCGGCAGCGGTCGAGACTGGCATGTTTGCCCAGATGACCCCTCAGCACATCGCCTACATGCTGGCAAAGATCCCCATGAACCGGTTCGGACAACCCATCGAGATTGCGCGTCTGGTCACCTGGCTCGCCTCGGCGGATTGCTCGTTCTCGACTGGGGGCGTGTTCGACGCTTCGGGCGGCCGGGCGACCTACTGAATGGATTCAGCGACGCGGTTCGCCTCCGCAGATCTTCTCGAATTCGCCGAACGCGTGCTCGAAGCCGCGGGACTCGAAGAAACGATGTCCCGTGCGACGGCCCAGACCTTGGTCGAAGGGGACCTGCTCGGCCACGACACCCACGGCCTCGCCCTGCTCGCTCCTTACGTCCAAGAGTTGGCCGAGGGGCGGATGACGCACAGCGGCGCCCCCGTGATCGTGAGCCGATCTCCTGGCGTCAGCGTGTGGGATGGCATGCGCCTGCCCGGCCCCTGGCTCGTGCGACACGCCGTTGGCGAATTGGCCCCGATCGCGCGCGCACAGGGCTGCGCGAGCCTCGTCATTCGCCGCTCGCATCATATCGCCTGTTTGGCTACCTATCTCGTGCGCGCCGCGCGCGACGGGCTCTTCATCGTGCTCGCCAGTTCCGATCCGGCGGTGCACAGCGTCGCTCCGTACGGTGGCACACGGGGGGTGTTCACACCGAATCCCATAGCAGCCGGCATCCCCACATCGGGCGAACCGATCCTCGTCGATATCTCCGCCTCGATCACAACGAACGGCATGAGCGCGAGGCTGCATCGCGCTGGTGAAACGTTCGCCGAAAACTGCCTGCTCGACAACCGCGGACAGCCCAGTGCCGATCCGGCGGTCCTCCATCAGGACCCGCCGGGTACGATCCTCCCCTTGGGCGGACTCACCGCAGGTCACAAGGGATTTGGCCTGGCGCTCCTCGTCGAAGCCCTGACCGGAGGTCTTGCCGGACACGGACGTGCCGACGAAGCCGAAGGATGGGGGGCGACGGTGTTCATCGCGCTCTTCGATCCAAGCGCCTTCGGGGGACTGGCCAGGTTTCAGGGTCAGATGGATCATATCGTGGCCGCCTGCCACGACAACCCCCCGCGTCCCGGGGTTGAGCGCGTTCGCATGCCCGGGGAGCGCGGTTTGGCCCTGTGGCGCGAGCAGGAGAAAAACGGTGTGGGCCTGCGTGAGTCGATCGTTGCGGCGTTAAGAGCGCTCGAGACGCGCTACGCAGTTCGCCTTCCCGCACCTTTACCCTGACCGGTCGGTTCGGCTTTGGCTTGCGACCAAGAAGGACGTGAGGCAAACGCCAGGCGAGCCGCCCGGTGTCTAGATCGTCATGCCGCCGTCGATCGAATAGGCGTTTCCTGTGGCGAACGCGGCTTCATCCGAGGCGAGAAACACCACGAGCGGCGCGATCTCCGCGGCCGTTGCGAGCCGCCCCATCGGCTGACGGGCGACGAAGTTCCGCCGCGCTTCGGTCGGGTCCGCGAAGCTGTCGATACGCTCTTGCAGCGAAGGTGTGTCGACAGTGCCCGGACACACGGCATTGCAGCGGATGCCCTGGGCGACGAAGTCGGCTGCCACGGACTTGGTCAGACCGATGACGGCCGCCTTGCTTGCGCCATAGGCGCAGCGGTTCGGCAAGCCCTTGACGCTCGAAGCCACAGACGCCATGTTGATGATGCTGCCTTGAGCCTTGGAGAGCATGCCCGGCAGCACAGCTTGAATCGTGTACAACATGGAGCGCACGTTCAGATTAAAGCTCCTGTCCCAATCGGCTTCGGTACAGGCCAGGATGCTGCCCTGATGGACGTATCCGGCGCAATTGAAGAGGACCTCGAAGGGGCCGAGCGCACCGACGAGACTCACCACGGCCGCTCGATCGGTGACGTCCAGCACGGCCACTTGGACGCCCGGGACGTGCTCGAATCGCGCGAGAAGGTCCGCCTGCAGATCGGTCGCCAAGACCTGTGCCCCCTCCCTGGCCATCGCCATCGCGCTTGCATAGCCGATACCTTGTCCGGCGGCCGTCACGAGGACGCGCTTTCCCTTGAGTCGATCCATTCCGTCTCCTTTCTTGGCCGGGACACCGCGGGACCGCGGCGTATACTGCCAGCGCGCTTCATCCCGCTTCTTGGTACGCGGGGCAAATTGGTAAGACCAGTCTACGTGCCACCGACGGCCTCCGCAAGAGGGAGTTTCCAGGAGCCAGTTCACTATGAGGGTGATCCGAGATGCCGATTCAAGTGATCGAGACACAACGACTTTACCGACAGATTGGCGATCAGCTTCGGACTCTGATCCAGGCCGGCGAATTCAAAGTCGGTGCGCGCCTGCCTGCTGAACGTACCCTTGCACTGCAACTTGGCGTCAGTCGTCCTTCGCTGCGCGAAGCCCTCATCGCGCTCGAGGTCGAGGGCTACATTGAAGTGCGCATGGGCTCGGGAATCTATGTTTGCGAGCCGGCCACAGCCGCCGGGCTCGATCTGGATCGCGAAGAGGCGCCCCTTGAACTGATTCGGGCCCGTCGGCTTGTCGAAGGCGAGGTGGCGGCGACCGCCGCCCGATTGGGTCGCAAGGCCCAATTCGACGCAATCGAGGATGCCATCGAACGCATGGAACTCGACGCGCGCGCCGGAATCAATCCGCTTGGCGCGGACCGGCTATTTCACTTGCGCGTAGCCGAGGCGACCGGAAACAGTGTGCTGATCGGCCTCGTCAGACGCCTTTTTGACGCGAGGCTCGGACCGCTTTTCGCCAAGCTCGATCGGCATTTCGAAACACCCGAAGTCTGGACCCAGGCGATCAGCGAGCACCGCGAGGTGCTGAAGGCTCTCCGTTCGCGCAGTCCAGCGCGGGCAAGGGCCGCAATGCGGCGCCACATGGACATCTCCTTCAAACGACTGACCTCGAGTCTCACGCGCTCCCGAAAAGCCACGACAAGCCGGGCCGCCAAACCCACCAAGAGACGCGCGCCAGGCGCACGGGGCCTCCCGCGCGCCGCACGTTAGGTCAAGCGGCCCGTGCCGCAAAGGCCTTGCCGAGCTCAAGCAGAGTCTGGGCTGCACCGCTTTCTGGCACAGTCTCCTCTTCGCGGTCACTGATCTCTTCCAGTCGCGCGCTCACCTGCTCAGCGCAATCCGGTGCGGGGGCGATATAAATTCCACGTGTGAGCGACACATAGGCGCGCTCGAATCCACCCGCACCTGCGCAGAGGATTGCACGCGTGGGAGCATCCTCGCCCACGAGCGCGATCAGCGCCGGCGTCGCGGCCTCGGGCGCCAATAGCGCCAGATGCTCGGCGGGGATGAGTCCCTCCGTCATCCGTGTCGCCGCGGTTGGCGCAAGACAGTTCACCCGAATATTCGACTTCGCACCTTCGATGGCCAGCGTCTGCATGAGGCCGACGAGTGCCATCTTCGCTGCGGAGTAGTTGCTCTGCCCGAAGTTCCCATAAAGGCCCGATGAGGATGTGGTCATGACGATGCGGCCGTACTGCTGCTTGCGCATGATGTCCCAGACCGCCTTGGAACAATGGACTGCCCCCATCAGATGAACATCAAGGACGAGCTTGAAGTCGTCGATGTCCATCTTGGCGAAACTCTTGTCGCGCAGAATTCCGGCGTTGTTGACCAAGATGTCGACTCTGCCGAAACGCTCGAGCGTCGCCACGACCATTTCCTGAACGGCTACCCAGTCGGTCACCGAGGCCGTGCTCGCGAGGGCCTCACCGCCCAGGACGCGAATCTCCTCAGCCACCTGTTCGGCCAGCGATGAGGCCCTGCCGGCTCCGTCGACAGAGGCTCCGAGATCGTTCACGACGACGCGGGCTCCCCGTTTGGCGAGCTCCAAAGCATGGCTGCGGCCCAGGCCATTGCCCGCGCCCGTCACGATCGCAACCTTTCCGTCAAAGCGCAAAGTCATACCGTCCTGACTCCTTAAAGGGGTACGGGCCATCCCGTTGAGCTGCTACTTTAGCTTGCTTGGGCCAAGCAGGGGTGCGGGAGCTAGTAGAGACTCGCCAGATACTGTGCGATCGCCTCGATATCCTCAGGTGAGAGGGTTTGCGCCACGCTGGTCATGTTGCCGCCGTCGTTGGTGCGGGTTCGCGCCTTAAAAGCCAACAGTTGCTTGACGATGTAGTCGTGCTGCTGTCCGGCCACGCGAGGAATCTCGTTCTGGCCCATGAAGCCTCCCAAGTGACACATCGTACAAAGCGTCTCCTTGACCTTGGCCTCTCCGAGCGCGACCTTGGCCGGGTCTGCCTCGTAGGGGCTCGCCTTTAAGGTCTGCGCTGAGAAATACTCCGCGAGATCAAGCATGTCGTCCCGGCTCAGCGGTGTTGCCATCGGACTCATGACAGGATCGTTGCGCCGCCCTTCCTTGAAGTCTTTCAGTTCCAGATAGATGTAACGGGCCGTCTGCGAGGCCAGGCTGGGAAAGGCGCCAGAGACGGAATTCCCATCGGCGCCATGGCAGGGCGCACAAACCTTGGATTTTTCCTGGCCCTGCGCAAGATCCTGTGCGCCCGCGTCGACCAGCGTGCCCGCCAAGAATCCGATCAACCCGACAAGACTCAACCCGATCAACCGAGCACCACTCATCCCGAGACTCCCAAAAAAACAGAGACCGCACAAAGGCGGCCTCTTTGGACCAAAAACGGCTCGCTTAGGGTAGCGCGAACACGTAGACCGCGTTACCCCGCTTGTAGTCTAGCTGGGTGTTGCCACCACAGCCCATCGCAACGTATTGCTTGCCTGCGACCTCGTAGGAAACCGGCATTGCGTTGGCGCCCGCCCCGCAGTTGAACGCCCAGAGCTTTTCGCCGCTCTTGGCATCCAGGGCGTTAAAGTGGCCATCGCCTTCGCCAAAAAACACAAGATCGCCCGCTGTCGCCAGAACCCCGCCGATCAGAGGCTGGTCGGTGTCATGTTTCCACGCAATCTTGCCGGTATTGATATCTACAGCGGCGAGGCGCCCCCATTGCTTTTCCGACGGAATCGTCTTGAAGGCACCGCCGAGCCAGAGCTTGCTGCCACCGGGGTAGGAGGCTGTTTCAACGTGGTAGGTCATCGGCTGATGCAGATTCATCGCGTAAGCCAGATGCAATTCCGGATTGAACGCCATGGGCGACCATTCCACACCCCCATTTGCGCCCGGCAGCATCCGTTTGCCCTCGGGTGTGGGCAAGGACCACATGTCCTCCTGAGGAATCATGGCCTCTGAGAAGCGGATGAGATGCCCGTTGCTGCGATCATGCACGTAGACATGGCCGGTCTTGCCGCCATGAATAATGGCAGGGACCGTCTTACCCGAGGCATCGACTGCGTCGACCAAGATTGGCGGGCTGACGGCGTCGAGGTCCCAGACATCATGAGCGACATATTGGAAGTGCCATTTGTAGGCACCCGTGTCGAGATTGACTGCGACCAGAGAATCCGTATAGAGATTGTCGCCCGGACGTACGGCACCGAAGAGGTCGGGAGACGGATTGCCGACGACGAAGTAGATCGTCCGCGTCTTCAGATCCACCGCCGGATTCATCCAGACCCCTCCACCCAGCGTCTTGTAAAATGAGCTGTCCTTCGCAAAGGCGGCCTTCTCAGCGGCGATGTCGCGGTGTTCGTTGCGCCCCGTTGCGTCGTTGACAGCCCATTGGCCCTCGCTGCCCGTCTCAGGAATCGTGTAGAAGGTCCACAACAGACTGCCGGTCTTCGCATCGTAGGCCTTCACGAAGCCGCGAATCCCGTACTCACCGCCGTTGGTCCCGATCAAGACCTTACCGTCCACGACGGTCGGTGCCATCGTCTCACTGTAGCCCTTATCAGGATCGGCGATCTCGGTTTGCCAGAGAATCTTGCCGGTCTTGGCATCGAGCGAGAGCAACTTCGAATCCAGCGTGGCCAGAAAAAGCTGGCCACCGTCGATGGCGACGCCGCGGTTGTTGGGACCGCAGCAGAACGTCGTGATGGCCCCCATCTTGTGCTTGTAGTGCCAGTACTCCTTGCCGGTTACCGCATCGACTGCGTAGACATGGTCGAATGCGGTGGTCAGGTACATCGCCCCATCGACGACGATGGGTGCCGTCTCCATCGACTCGAGGACCGCAGTCTGCACCACAAACTCGGGCTTGAGCTTGCTCACGTTCTTGGTGTTGATCTGCTTGCCAAGATAAAAGCGCGTCTGGCCGTAGCCCCCGTTGGTGTGCAACCAGTTGCTGGTCTGCGACTGCGCTTGAGTGAGCTGCTCCTGCGAAACATTGATCGTCTTGGGAACTTCAGTACCCGTCGTGGCCGCCGAGTTCTGGACCTCTTCGGCCGCCCCGACGGTCATCGAGGCGGCCAGCATGCCGATCCCCAGTGAAGCCGATATCGCCTTGCGATGCGCTTTCATCACGTGTCTCCTCCTTATATGATTATTTGAACGAGCATACTGCAACCGCAATCGAGCTTTGCCCGCCCCTTTCTGGCAGCGTAGTTCGCCCGTCGACAGCACATCACCGCACTCAACTGACTGCCCGCCGGGAACGGCAGACCCAGCTTCCTGGATGCCTTACGGCCTGAACTGCTTCGCAGCTTAACTCGATTGCCGCGCTTTGGGATACCTCGGCAATTACTGCGCTGCGCTATGAGTCCTGCTTGACAGCGCCTCACGCGCTGTGTCCCAATGCTTGCGCAGGGGTACCGATTTCACGCCAAGATCGCTTGCACGATACAACCTGGCCGGGGGGCCATCAATAGGCGGCTGCTCGCCGTGCCAATATGCTTGAGACTGCATAAAGAGGCGAAATGCTGGATCTCTCCATAGGCTCGAATTGGGTCTGGGGTCGCAAGGCCGACGACCTGACGCTGACCCATCTGGTGCAGCTTCTTGTTGCGATGC
Organism: Rhodospirillales bacterium; assembly: GCA_903970305.1. GTDB lineage: Bacteria > Pseudomonadota > Gammaproteobacteria > Burkholderiales > Burkholderiaceae_D > BOG-994. The sequence continues at coordinate 8,515 of CAJCID010000258.1, forward strand.
ACCAGGCCCCCAGCCTCGCCGAGGCGACGCGGCAGGCGAACGTCTCCTATCGAAATTCGTGGGCCTTGCTGAAGCGCGGTGAGGCCCTGTTCGGCGCTCCGCTGGCGGTCATGCATCGCGGGATGGGTGCGACCCTGACACCCTTGGGTGAAAAACTGGTGTGGGCTCAGCATCGCGTCGAAGCCCGCTTGTCACCGATACTCGACAATCTGGCCTCGGAGATCGGCAGCGAGATCGAAGAGATCCTGAATCACCAAAGCGGCGCGTTGCGCCTGCACGCGAGCCATGGCTTCGCAGTCGAGACGTTGTCGCAGCGTCTCGCGCGCGACGGGGCGCCGTTGGAGTTGCGTTATCGCGGCGCACTTGCAGCGGTCGCTTCGTTCGCGCGCGACGGTTGTGATATCGCCGGCTTTCACGTTCCCATCGGCGAGTTCGAGGGACCCGTACTTGAGCACTACGCCTGCTGGCTGCGCTCGACTCAGCACCGGGTCATTCACTTGGCCACCCGCAAACAGGGACTGATCGTACGCCACGACCAGGCCGGGTCCATCACATCCCTGCACGATCTGGTCCGGCCGGGCACGCGCTTCGTCAATCGTCCGCAAGGATCGGGTACGCGCATCCTGTTCGATAAGCTGATCGGTCGCGAACGCATCTCGGGCAGGGACATATTGGGCTACGACACCGCTGAGGACACTCACGCGGCCGTGGCGGCCGTGGTGGCTAGCGGCATGGCCGATGTGGGATTCGGACTCGAGCGGCCGGCGCGTCGGTTCGGGCTCGATTTCATCCCAATGGTGACCGAAAATTACCTGCTCCTCGTCAATCTGAAGTCTCTCGCTGAGCCTCGCATGCAACCGCTTCTTTCGGTGATCGCCAGTTCCGAATTCCGCCTGGTCGTCAATGCTCTACCCGGATACGATGCGAGCAACTCGGGGCACGTCCTCAGTCTGGCTGACGCATTTCCCTCCTGGGCCACGCTCGCGCGCCTGCGCGAAGCCCCCCGGAAACCCGCGGCGAGTCGAGCGCGCCCCTCAGCGGCACTACCTTAGGCATTTTGCCTTGATCGAATCCACGAGCGCGTAGCCGATGAAGCACTACATGAACCGATTCCTCTACCTTGTGCTGGCTACCCTCCAGTTGGGAACGTTGCCTTTGACATCGTTCGCCCAGGCCGGGCTTCAGGACATGAACAGCAACGGCGAATTCATGATCGCCGCCCGTAGCGCCAATCTTGCAGCCGTCAAACGGCTTCTCGCGGCAGGTGCCGCGGTCAACACACGCGATCGCAACGGTGACACGGCACTGAACATCGCAGCACGCCGCGGTGATGCAGAACTTTTCACAGTCCTCATGAATGCTCATGCCGCCGTGGATCTCGCCAATATCGCTGGAGTCACTCCGCTGATGTCGGCCGCATTTAACGGACATGTCGAATTGGTCAAAGCACTCCTCGCAGCCGGGGCAGACCCCAAACTTCAGGACCAGATTCATAAGACTGCAGCAATCTACGCCGCGGGAACCGGCCATCCCGATTGTGTTGCCGCGCTGCTTGGCGCGGGTCTCGCCGTCAACCAGCGTTATGAGCACGAAGAGACCCTTCTGATGTGGGCCGCCGGCTCAGGTGACCCGCAGACGGTGCAGCTTCTTCTCGATCGCGGCGCAAGCCCCCAGCTGACTGACGATCGCGGCTGGAGCGCTCTCCGGATCGCAGAGGAGGAAGGTCATGGCGCCGTGGCAGCCCTGCTACATTAGCCTTTGCGGGGGAGCGTGCAACCTGCCCGTGGGGATCCGCTGGAATCCCACTTCAATCGCTCAGGGTATCTTGGGCCGATCGAGGTGGATCAGTGATGCAGCGCAAGACTCCCTCCTCGCCCCTCGTGACTAGTTCGAGGAATGAGCGCCGATTGGTTCGAAACCCAGATACGCGCCGTTTCTTTTGAGCCTACTTTGCAATTCAGCAACATCGACGGTCTGCACAGTCTTGCCCTCGCGCAGCGCCAAGGCGGCCGCAGTGCCGGCAGCCTCACCCATCGCGAAGCACGCACCTGATACGCGAGCTGCCGATTGCCCCCCATGGGTCATCGAGGCACAACGCCCTGCCACGAGAAGGTTCTCGAGAGCGTGCGGAAGCAGCATCCTGTAGGGCAGGTGATTGAATCCGCGGCTACCTGGGATATCGGGCCAACGAAACACGACATCGCCTGCCACGTGATCCTCGATCGGCCAGCCGTTGACGCCGATTGAATCGGGGAAGCTCTGACAACCGAGGACGTCTTCGGCGGTCAACTGATACTCGCCGACCATGCGCCGCGTTTCGCGTATCCCCAGTTGGGGAGGAATATCGACGATGTAGGCCTGGGCGAAGGCAGGGATATGCTCCCTCAGAAAGAGAAAGGCCTCACGTACCTGGCGGCGCCCTTCGATCTCCCCCTCGGAGAGCTGTGCTGCATCCGTCCCATCGACCGCGAGGCCCTTCGCATTGGCCACCTGGGTGAGATTGGCCCTCCACTCGATCTCATGCGGCTGGGGCCGTACGATCGGCCCCTTGCGCGGGAAGGTCTTCCCCGTGAGTCGCGTCAGATCGGCCATCTTCTTGGGGATCTCCTCCCACGCTCGCGATGCGGCCGCGCCCGGCGCCACATTGTTCAAGCGGAACATCGTCGAGGGATACATCATCGATCCCGCTCCATCGCCGAGTTCGAAAGGTACGCCCGCCCAGGCAAGGAGGTCACCGTCCCCGGAGGCGTCGATAAAGACCCTACCGCGGATCGCGCGCCGACCCGACTTGGTTTCGACCAACAAACAATCGATGGCTTCTGGAGCACGGGTTATGGCGCCGCACCCATAGGCATGCAGGAGCAGATGCGTCCCAGCATCTTTGAGCAGACGATCGGCAGCGAGCTTGTAGGCCGCTGTGTCATAAGCCTGCGCCATGATCCTGCCGAGAACCAGATGAGGAGGACGCAGACCATCGAGCTCGGCGATGCCCGCGAGAAAGTCGTCCGCGATGCCCTGCACCACTTGAACATGCTCTCCGGAACAGTTCGCGTACAGCCCACAGAAGTTGGTCACGCCCGCTGCCGTTCCCATGCCCCCGAAAAAACCGTAGCGCTCGACCATGATGGTCTCGGCCCCGCTGCGGCTGGCCGCGATTGCTGCGGCGAGCCCGGCCGGACCGCCTCCGAGCACCACGACATCGAAGCTGCCGTAGACGGGCGTACTGCGCGCTGGCTCCTCGATCACCGTCGTCGTCTCCACCGTCACTCCTTAATCATGGCGTCGTACTCCGACCAACCGGTGCCCGCCGCCTCATCGAGTCTGATAGGTTTTTATGACCGCCGCATCATCCAGTTCACCAAAACCCTGGGCCAGGGTCGCCTCTAGGCGCATCAAGGCCGCGTCCCCAAGTGGCGTGGCGAATTCCAGCGCATCGGCCATTGCCGTAACAAGACCGACATCCTTGGTCAGGATGTGGGCAAAAGCGCGCGGTGCGAAGTCGTCCTGAAGCACTCGAGCCATCCGATCCTGAAAAACCCACGATGCGCCGCTCGATGCGCACACGACGTCGTAGATGGATTGGGGATCGAGTCCCAGTCTCATGCCCAGTGCGAGGGCCTCCGCACTGGCTACGAGATTGACACCGGCCAGAAGATTGTTGACCAGCTTCATGCGTGCACCGTCACCCAGGGTTTCGCTGATTCGATAGCGTTTGTCCGACATCGCGCGCAAGACGGGCTCCCAGCGCTCGAGCAGTATCGGGCTACCCGCCAACATCATGCTCATGGTGCCGCTGCGCGCACGGGCCGGTCCACCCGAGATCGGCGCATCCAGAACCTGCACGCCGATTTTCCCAAGACGTGCGGCAAAGCGCACCGTGTCTTCAGGGGCGATGGTCGACGAAAGAAGGACCGTCTTACCGGAGGGCTGCGCCTGGGCGAACCCGGAAGCGCCAAAGAGGACCTCCTCGATCTGCGTGGCATTCACGACGACCACGAGCACCAGATCCGCTCGGCGACCGAGATCAGCCGCGGACGCGCAGACGACCATGCCGATCTCGGCAGCCTGGTCAGTCTGGCTGGAACGCACATCGCACACCAGAACCGGGTAGCCACGCTCGTGAAGATTTTGCGCAATCGGCAGGCCCATCGCGCCAATGCCGATCACACCGATTGCTGGCAGCCCGGACATGATCTCTCCCGTTCAGGTGACCGCGATGGAGTCATGACGCAGACCCCGTGCGGCAACTGGTCTTCGGATGGAGCGCGCGCCGCTCGAGCCCATGAGACTAAGGCAGAATCCGCTGCAACTCGGCGTCGCGATCTACAAACTGGTGCTTGAGCGCACCGGCGATATGGAGAACGACGAGAACATAGAGCAGATAGCCAAAATATTCATGAATCCGCCCGAAGACGTCGTGCATGGTCTCCTTCAGACCTGGATCCAGATTCATGATCCAGGGCAAGCGGGGCCAGGGAATGAGCGCGTAGAGCTTCATCGGATGGGTTGCTGCATCCTTCCACGCCGAATCGTGCATCCAACCCGACAAGGGCAATGCCAAGATCACGACGTAGAGTAACGTATGCGCCAAGGCCGCCCCGGCACGTTCCAGGCGCGAGTACGAGTGGGGCAGCGGCGGCGGCCGATGGGAGAAGCGCCACAACAGACGCAATAGGGCGAGGCCCAGAACCGTGATCCCGATGGACTTGTGGGTATCGATGATGGGTCGTTCCATCTCGTCGGGCAGGTAGTCGACGACCCAGGCGAGGCACAGGTTGGCCCCGATCAAGAGCGCGATGAACCAATGGAGAACAATCGCTGTTCGAGTATATTTGGACGATGAGTTCATGCAGTGAGTGGGGGGTCGTGAACGAGGACAACATTGCTCAAGATGCGTGCGCCGTCGAAACTCCCACGCCCGCGCACCGTTAGAATACTAGCGTGCTTTGCTGAAACCCGCAGGCCCAGGACTTGCTTGATCGATGCGCCTTGACGCTAACCTGCCGCGGTGCGATCCGATCCGGTTCTTTGAACATCCACGCGAGTCTGGCGAGCGTATAAGCTCCCGTTAACTCAATACCGGAGCTTTCCTTTGACGCAGTCTCTGCAACACGCACTTCTGGTGTCGTCGCCACGCTTTGAGTCGCGCACGACGCCGCTCCCGAGCATTCTGATTCATGCGACGGTCTTCTTGCTCTGGATCGGTACATTTGCGTGCGCATTCATCTTTGGTGGCGCATTGGCCTGGTCTGCAGGGATCGCCTACGTCGCCTATGACACGGTTTTGTTGGGGTTTGTCTTCCTGCAGACCTTGCGTCTCGTCAGAGTAACGCGCGCCGTGCCATGCGGCCCCGAACGCGCAAGCCTGGGGGTCATCATTGCCGCACATAACGAGGCTGTCGTGTTGCCCACCACCCTCGGCGCGCTTCTGAGTCAGTCCGACCCACCCGACGCCATTATCGTTGCCGATGATGGCTCGACCGATGCAACGGCAGAGCTGCTGGTCGCGCAGTACGGCTTGCAGGCGCCCGCCGTGGGGGAACTCAGCCGCCCGAGCACGGAGCATCCGGCGCTACGCTGGCTTCGACTGTCCCACCAGGGCAAAGGGTCGGCCTTGAACGCTGCAGTTCTCGCGATTCAGACCGACACCGTCGTGACTGTGGACGGGGATACGCTTCTTGAACACTCCGCCTTGGCAGCCGTACGCGAGGCGTTCTCAAGCGAGGCTGGATTGGTGGCAGCCACTGGCATCCTCATGCCGGTGTGCAGCGATTCCCTCAGCGGCAGAGTGTTTCAGTGGTTCCAGACCTACGAATACATTCGCAACTTTCTGTCACGTTACGCCTGGATGCAACTCGATAGTCTGCTTTTGATCTCTGGTGCCTTCGCGGGGTTTCGGCGCACGGCGTTGCTCGAAGTCGGCGGCTTTGATAACGATTGTCTGGTGGAGGACTACGAGCTCATCCACCGACTGCGGCGCCACGGCGTCGTCCACGGGCTGTGCTGGACCACCCGCGTGCTGGGGGGAGCGCGCGCGCGGACCGAGGCACCCGGCTCGATCGGTCCTTTTCTGCGTCAACGCAGACGTTGGTTCGGCGGGTTTCTCCAGACTCAGTACTGGTATCGGGACATGGTCGGCGATCGTCGCTACGGCTGGTTAGGAACGCTGATGCTGCCGATCAAGGCCATCGACACGCTGCAGCCCATCTATGGTCTGACTGCTCTTTTCGTCTTGCTGGGATCCCTGGCGACCGGGCGCTTTTCAATCATCGTCCCGGTCAGCGCGATCATCCTCGGCAAGATCGCTATCGATCTGGCCTTTCACCTATGGTCGGTCCAGATCTACCGCATCTGGGTCGGCGAACAGACCAATGCGCGTTTGGGATGGGCGTTTCTCGCGGCGCTTGCGGAACCGTTCAGCTTCCAGATCCTAAGACACCTCGGGGCAGCTTGGGGTTGGCTGATTTTCATGACGGGACGCAAGACCTGGGGTAAACAGGTTCGGGTCGGGGTGGTCGACTCTTTCGAAGCGAAATAGGGCTTGGCGAGCCGAATCGGACGCCGGCACGCTCGCGCTTTGCCCCATGCCGGTGCACAAATGCCAACTGGATGGCGACGCAATCACCAAAATCCCGGGCCGAGCCGGCTTCCCTTGCTAAACAGCAAGTCTCGTTCGATCGATGGGATTAGAATATGGGCCCTTTACCTTCGAAAGCCCAGACGATGACTACGACAGCTAAGAAACCCAACAGCGCGTTCATGGCGCCCTTGAAACCGAGCGCAGAATTGGCGGCGGCGATCGGTCCCGAAGCCGTGCCGCGGACTGAGATCACCAAGAAGATCTGGGCCTACATCAAGAGCCATAATCTTCAGGATGCGAACAACAAGCGTCTGATCAATGCCGACGCGAATCTCCAGAAGGTCTTCGGGAAGTCTCAGGTCACGATGTTCGAGATGACCAAGTTGTTGCAACCCCACCTCGGCAAGATCTAAGGCTCGCGCTCGGATCATGACTAGAAAAAGCGCGATAGAGAGCGCTTAGAATCGTGGCCGGGTCCCGCCCCAAGCGGCGCCCGGGTCCGACGTAATTCCTGTCTTGCCCCGTCTGAACCAATCTGGGCCGATGAGCGCGCAACCCTGGCGCGCGAGCGCGGGGCCGCGCAAACTTTGCCCGCCCCCACGCCGAATCTATTCTAGAGGGACGGCGCCGCGGTCGATCACCTTGCGCAAGACGAAGCTCGTGTGCACCCCTGTAACCCCTTCGATGCGCGTGATCCGATTCAGGAGCAAATCCTGGTAGGCGTCCATGTCGGCCACGATGACCTTGAGCTGATAATCCGCCGTCTGGCCCGTGATCAGCAGGCATTCGAGCACCGATGGAAGTTCGGCGATGTGCCGCTCGAAATTGGCGAAACGCTCGGGCGTGTGATGGTCCATCGAGATGTGGACCAGTGCGGTTAGGGAGAACCCAAGCTTCTTGGCATCGAGGATGGCGACGTACCCTGCGATCAGACCACTTTCTTCAAGTGCCCGTAACCTACGCAGGCATGAGGACGGCGAAAGGTGGATCCGCTCAGCCAGTTCCTGGTTTGGTATACGGGCATTGGTCTGCAATACGCCAAGAAGCTTCCTGTCATAGGTATCTAGTTGCACGAAACCCTCCATTTCGAAATATTCTGCCGAAAATGATACACTCTCTCCGATAATCTGCCGGCCGTTGAGGGGAATGGTGCATTATTTGCAAGCACCCGCCAGATATTTTCGAATAAGATGCCTGTTGGGTTTCTCGCCCCTTACTTGATCCCGGACTCAACACCAGAAGGTCTCCATGAAATTGTTCGACCATCGCAAATACGCTGCGGCAGTAGCGGTGCCCATCCGGGACCGGCAATGGCCCTCCCGAACGATCACCCAGGCCCCCCGTTGGGCCAGCGTCGATCTACGCGACGGCAATCAGGCCCTTCTGGAACCGATGAGCGTCGAGAAAAAGCGCAAGCTTTGGGGCGCACTGGTCAAGGTGGGGTTCAAGGAGATCGAGGTCGGCTTTCCCTCGGCCAGTCAGCCCGACTACGATTTCGTGCGTTGGCTGATCGAGGCGCGCCAGATCCCCGAGGACGTCACGATCCAGGTCTTGGTCCAGGCGCGCGAGGAATTGATCGTGCGGACCTTCGAGTCGCTCGCGGGAGTCGAGCGCGCGATCGTGCACCTCTACAATTCGACCTCGACCGTGCAGCGCGAGAGGGTTTTCGGACTCGAACGCTCGGCCATCGTCAGGATTGCCGAGGATGGAGCGCGTCGGATTCTCGAAGAGTCGAAGAAGCGTCCCGAGATCGAATGGACCTTCGAGTACTCGCCAGAGAGTTTCTCCAACACCGAGCCCGAGTTCGTCGTCGAGATCTGCGACGCTGTCATGGGGGTCTGGCAACCCACACCAGAGCGACGCTGTATCATCAACCTTCCAGCCACCGTGGAGTCCTCGACGCCCAACGTCTTCGCCGACCAGGTCGAGTACTTTTGCCGTCATCTCGCCAAGCGCGAGTGCTGCAGTGTTTCGGTGCACACGCACAACGACCGCGGCTGCGCCGTTGCGGCGGCGGAACTGGCGGTCCTGGCCGGAGCGGACCGGGTCGAGGGAACTCTCTTTGGCAATGGCGAGAGAACCGGCAACATGGATATCACGACCATGGCCATGAACCTCTACAGCCAGGGCATCGACCCGCGACTGGACTTGTCGAACCCCGATGAGATCATCGGCATTGCCGTGGAGTGTACGGGTCTGCCATTGCATCCGCGCCATCCCTGGTTTGGGGAACTGGTCTATACGGCCTTCTCGGGCAGTCATCAGGACGCCATCCGCAAGTGCCTGAACGTCCAGAAGGACGATGAGCCTTGGCAGGTGGCCTATCTGCCGATAGATCCCAAGGATCTGGGGCGTGACTACCAGGCCGTCATCCGGGTCAATAGCCAGTCCGGCAAGGGGGGTATCGCATTCGTTCTGGAACGTGATTTCGGTCTCGTCCTGCCGCGCTGGTTGCAGGTCGATTTCGCCCAAATCGTCCAGAAGGTGAGCGAAGTCACTGGCGGCGAAGTCGAGAGCACCACGATCCATGCACTCTTTGCAGAGCACTACCTGGCGCGAACCGAGCCTCTGGCGGTGGCCAACTACCGGATCGAACGCCATGATGGACATGACCGCATCGAGACTCAACTCGTCGATGGGCGCGACACGCAAACAATCAGCGGCTCAGGTGAGGGTGCGCTGTCGGCGTTCATCGATGCCCTGATGCGCCATACGGGACTATCCATTAGCGTCTTGGACTACAGCGAACACGCGGTGACGACCGGCACCGACGCCGAGGCGATAGCGTATGTCCAACTCAGCCTGAACGGCCGACGCGTCGGCGGTGCAGGTCAAAGCCACGATACGATCAGTGCTTCATTGCGCGCCGTGCTCTCGGCATTAAATCGCAGCGAATTTGCCCGAAGCCGTACGCCGATCGCGGCGTGATCAAAGCCGGTTGCGCGACCTCGTGCGCGCGGGGTCCTAACCGGTCGCCGAGTCGGCCCAGACGGCCGCGTTCATCTGCATGCGGATGAATTCGCTACCCGACACGCCAGGCATCTCCACGAGCGCACGCATGACCGCGTCGCTCTGACCCGCATCGGCGTTTTCGCATAACCGCAGCAGCCGTCCCAGGACTCCCTCCCGCAACACGAGGGCCTGTTCCAATTCGCGGCTGAGCCCAAGTTCCCTGCAGACTTCATCCAAGCGCATTGCTATAACCGGTTCGATCAGAGAAAGCATTCCTACAAGGTAGGCGCAGTCCTGCTCCTCAAAGGATGCTCCCGGATGTCTGCTCACGAGATCCTCGAGCAATCGACCCCGCGTGGCGGCCATCATCATCAGCGGATTGGCTTGCTGCTGGGTTCCTGGTGTGGAGAAGACCATCATCTGTACGATCCGTCGGAGTCGCGCCTGACCGATCACCATCAGGGCTTCCTTGAGCGAACTCACCTGCCGGCGGAGCCCGTTCATACTCGAGTTACTGGCGCGCAACACGCCCAGCGTCACGGCCGGCAGGCGCTTCATCACATCGGCCAGCGCCTGGAAATCGGTCTCTGCGACCGTCATCCTGATCAATCTCAAGAGATCGGCGTGCTGCGGCAAAATAGCTTGCTTGCTGCGCAGAGTCTGGGGCTTGGCGAAGAAGTAGCCCTGGAATAGATCGAATCCCAACTTGCAGCAAAGAGTGAATTCCTCGCGCGATTCGACCTTCTCGGCAAGAAGCGCGAGTCCCGGGCGGCGCACGGCCTGGATGACCTCGTTCAGCCTCTGAGCGGGCATGCCCAGGATATCGATCTTCAGGATGCTCACCTCTAAGAGCAGTTCGGAGTAGCGCTCCTTGTCGCCCACGTAGTCATCGAGCGCAAAGGTGTATCCATGACTCTTCAGTTCGCGCACCCGCGCCAAGACCTTCGCCGATTCCTCGACAGTCTCGAGGATCTCCAGTACGACCTGCTTTGCCGGCAGGGACTCGATCGCGTCGGACATGAGGAAGTGCTCGTCCACATTGATGAAGCCCTTCTTTGCGCCGAGCACCGACTCAACGCCCATCCCGTAGAAGGCATTGCGCACGACACTCGCAGTCGCCTCAGTAGCCTCGCAGCCCGGATCGTAGGCGCCCAGGGAAGATCGGAACAAGAGCTCGTAGGCCTGCAGTTGCTCCAGCCTGTCCACGATGGGTTGACGCGCCAGATAGACGGTTTCGAATCCGTATCCGTCCAAGCCGTGCACGTTGATTTGCGTACTGCTGAACATATCTGCCTATGGGCATGAATCCCGATTCTTGAAGGCTCGACGACGGACGGCCCGTCCAGCACCGTTCCTCTTACCGTCAGCAACTGGGCAGGGCTTCGCGCTTGGGCAAATCCCGGCATCCCGCGTGGCCCCGATGGTGATAGCTTTCGACAATGCTGAGAGATTCTTTAGGCGGCGGGCTGGTTTGGTGAGTACGAAGTTTCTGCACGCGACGCGCTTCGCGCCCGCTTCGATGATCGTACTTGTATCCCGGCCGTCCGGCGAAGCCTTGCGGACTCGTCTCACCCAGGTCGCCGTGCCTTTTTTGGCCATTAGGCAGAACTACCCAATAGATCCCGCTCAGTCCCGCAGATAGATCACCGCGTTCTGAAGGAGGGCGCCTATGGTCCACTGGACCTCTTTCAGGAAGCAATGCGGCAATGCGCCCGGCCCGGCGGAGAAGTGAAGTTCGTTGGGCGTACAGGATCCGTCCAGTGGAGGCATCGTCGGCTCGCCAGGTTCAGGCGAAGCGCTTCGGTCCTCCAGCATCGCCGATGTGCAGCCCCAATGATCCTCTGAATTGCGCCGTAAGACACGCGCAGTTCGAACAAACGAAAGCCTGTGGAACGGGGAAGGAGGAGGATGGAGCTAACCTGCGGGGTTGGTGCGGCGGTTGAACGGGATCGACAGCGCCTGCGAGCCGGCGCGAGCTGGACTTCGAATCACTTCGGGACAGCCCTTTGGGACCCCTCTTGCCCTCCGCCAGGGCGCTCTTCAGATACCTAGTTCGCCTTCTTCACACCCTCGTCCTTCAGCGCCTCGAGCTTGGCCAGGTCGAGGGAAGCCACGGCCTGCCTGACGGTGTCCATATCGACCTTCGAGCCATTCGCTTCAACCATGAAACGCCCGCCGATCAAGGTTTCATAGTCGCTGTGCGGACCGCTCTTCTCGAAGCGCTGGTGAACCGGCCGGCCGTCGACCTTCCCCATCTTCTCGTAACCGGTATCGGACTCCTTGTCCTCCTCCACCGTGGCCCACGCGGCGAACACCCCCAGCATCCGAGTTCCCCCCATGTCGGTGATGGACAGATCAATGTTCGATCCTTGATCATTTCCATAGTGCGCCTGGGCCTTGGAGATCTGCAGCACACCCACACCGCCCTTGGTGGCTTCGAAGCTCGTGCGCGGCATCCCGCCCAGGTTATCGGGTAGGAGTGCCTTGAGCACGTTCTGATCGATCGGAGTGACCTCCACACCGCCCCCGGTCGCCGCAGCAATCACATTCGTGGCAGCGGCCATCTGCCCCTGTGTATCACCCGACTTCTGGGCAGCCTCCATCTGCTGAGCGGCGGCGTTAATCTGCGCGGACATCTGATTGAGCCCAGGGGAGACTGTGCTACTGGCCACGATGCTGCTTGCCGGGGAACCGAATCCCTCGGCCAGGCGGCTCGCACCCAGACCAATCCCGCCGACCACACCAGCGATGCTCCCGAGGATCACCATGACGACGATGGCGCAGATCACGACGACCGCCGTGTAGCCAACGGCCTTATCTTCCGGAGCTTTCATGAGGACCGGCAATCCGAGATAGAGAACGTAGAGGCCATAGAGCCCGGCGAGGATTGCCAGAAGCCCCAAAAGGGGAAGCAGATGAAGGATCCCGGCAAGCCACGCAGGGGTGAAGGCATAGGCCGCAACCTTCAAGGCCTGCATCGGATTCTTCTCGCCACCGAAGCTCGGAGCTAATCCGTTGATGATGAGGCTGATGATGAACACGCCGACCAGGGCGAACACGTACGACACGATGAAGGCCGAGACCGCCCAGACGATCGGCATATGGTAGTTGCCGATGAAGGGCATTGAGGTCCCGATGAGGACCGTTCCCAGGAAGGTCGCAGCCGGACCGATCAACGCCAGGGGCGCGATATATCCCTTGTACAGATCGGCCGTTGTGGTCGACTCTGGCGCGATGACTTGCCATTCCGACTTCGGTGTGAGCACGATATTTTTGGCGCGATCAATCAGATTCATAAGGGGCCGCCTCCCAAAGCGGTACTGGGGTTGAAATAATTGACAAGTTTCGGGAGCTTATCAACGTTCCGCAGGCTTTGGCAAAGAAATCCTGCTGCTGCAAAGGCCGCCTGAGGCACCGGTTCAGGAGCTCTCGGGACGCTTGAACAAATGCCTTCGGCCGGAGCTTGGCGGCGCACCGTGAGTGCCCGAGGAGTCCGGATTGATGCACCATAGCCGTGCGAACCTGCAGAGCCCACCGCCATTCCCGTCCGCGCACGGTGCGGTCTCTGGGCCAGCCTGCGGCTCGCCAGAGCATCGCAAAACTGTAAAAGTCGCCGGAGCGTGTAGCTTTCCTAATGAAAAAACTACCCCCGTACTGCTGGTTTTCCCGTAAGCAGGTATTCTCAAAAAACCCCATTCAACCCCTTCTCGGTAGGAGAGACGTTGCTCAAGTCATTCGCCGCCAAAGGGCAAAGGCGAGTAGGCACCATGCTCCTCGCCCACTTCATCGCCACAGGGCTCCTGCTCGTCGCGGGCGCGTGCGCGTGCAGTTCGAGCTTTGCCCAGGTTTTGAGCGGTAGCCCTCCGGTCACGTTGTTGACCCCGAACGTCGGGGCACCCCCCGCGTCGGTCGACATCGCCCAGGACGACAGTTCGATGCTCTACATCGCCAACGCCGGCGGTGTCCTGGCCTTCGACGGTGAGATCTGGCAACTCATCCGCCTGCCCAACGGAGACGCGGCGAGTGCGCTCATGTTCGACGGCCACTCCAGGGTCTACGTCGGAGGATACGATCTTTTCGGATACTTGGAGCGTGACCGAACGGGCCAACCGGTTTACCACGACCTCACCAAGGTGTTTGCCAGCCAGCTTGCGGGCCGCTCCTTTGGCGGAATCTACGCGATACGCGTCACGCACGATGGCGTATTTCTCGAAGGCACTTTCGATGTCTTCCATTACGTCCCAGAAACCAACCGCGGCGAACTCTGGCATTTTGACGGAAAGTTCGGCGATCTTGACGAGGTCCGTGGTGAACTTTGGCTCCAATTTCGCGGCGAGGGCATCCGGCGTTTCCACGACGGAGACTGGGAGCCGGTCGCGGGGACTAGCGGGCTGTCCCTGCTGACCAACGCCTTCCTGCCCCTTCCCGATGGCGGCGTGCTGAGCATGACCTCTGACGGCGTCTGGCGCGAGTTTGTGGACGGCAAGGTGCATGAATTCTCGATGCCCAAGGGTTTCCCGACCGCCTCGGCGATCAACTCGGCGATGCTGCTGCGCGACGGGTCCTTCGCCATGGCTGCCATCGATGGCGGACTGTGGCTCTACGATCCCAAGACCCAACGGGTGCAAAGCATGCACATCTCCGACGGGCCGGTCAATGCGCTGAGTCTGGCACGAGACGGTGGATTGCTCGCAGTGAGCGACCTCTCGGCGTTCCACGTGGATTGGCCTGGAGATTGGACGAGCCTCACCCGGCACAATGGCGTGAGCGGCACGACGCACCGGCTGCGCAGCTGGGGCGATCGTTGGTATGCCCTGTCGAGCAGCGGCGTCTATCGCGCTTCACCACGAGCCGGCGATGTGGCGAAGTTCGAGCGCTTGAACCTTACCGACTACGATGCGTACGACATGTTGGTGCTCGATCGCAATCGCGCACTGCTGGCCGAGAATTTCAAGCTGCTCTTGATCGACGGAGCGCAAACTTTGCATGCGATTGGCAGGGCTGATCTCTATCCCCGGGTCCTGGTGCGCTCGAGTTCGCATCCTGATCAGATCTACGTGGGCACCGAATATGGTCTGGCTGTGCTCGATTCAGGCGCGGGCAACTGGAGTGTACGACTCGATCGGGGCAAGACCCCTGAGCGCATCATGAACTTGGTTGAACTGGGCAACAACCAAGTCTTGGCTGGAACAACCCGCCAAGGGGTGCGCCTGCTGACCCTGGACGATGCGCGGCGCCGCATCGTCGGCGATCGACAGTTGGGACCCGCCGAGGGAATCCGATACGGACAGATTCCCCACTCGGCGGTGTCTGTCCTGGGCGATGGTTCCATCATCGCTTCGACCGAGGCCGGTCTGTTCCGATGGACCGGTACCCGTTTCGAGCCAGCACTCCTTCAGGGCCTGGATCTGCCTGTGGGATCGGCGCCGGTTCTGACCTTCGCCTCCGATGGGCCAGAGGATTGGGCCTTTGGCGGGGAGCATATCTATCATCATCCCCGCAGCGGTCCCTGGAGAGCCGAGGAGATCGGGAGCATCGTCAGTGGATATGTCGAATCGGTTGCGTTCGAACCGGGCGGTGTCACGCTTTTTGGTTGTGCCAATACGATCTTGCTCTACCAGAAGAGCGCACAGGGACAGTCGGGCCGCGCCCCCATCGTCCAGTTGCGTAGCGTCGAGGCGATCGACGCACAGGGACTCGAAACCCGGATCCCTCTGCGACCGAGCGAGCCCTTGCGCGTGCCCGAGGATTTCAATATCGCCTTTCACTTCGCGTTGCCCGAATTCAATGCGCTTCATCCAACGGCTTATCAGGCGCGCCTGAAGGGCCGCGATCCGTCCTTCTCGAACTGGCAGGGCAGCAACACCTATCGCTACCGGCACCTGCCAGCGGGCGAATACACCTTCCAGGTGGCCGCCCGCGACCGCTTGGGGCGCATCAGCGAAACCGAGCCGTTCCACTTTGTGGTGCTCGAGCCGTGGTACGCCACGATCTGGGCGCGGATTCTCTGGGTGGTCCTGGCACTGGTCGCGCTGACCGCGCTCGTGTATGTCGCGATTAGCTGGCGCACCTTCTGGCTCACTCGTAAGAGGGTCGAACTCGAGCGTGTCGTCACCGACCGGACGCGTGAGTTGGTCAACGCCAACGAGCGTCTGAATGAGCTCGCGCACCGCGACACGCTTACAGGGCTTGCCAACCGGGCGCTCTTCGAGCGGCGTCTGGAGCAGGCCCGTGCCAGTGCGCAACGGCACGATACGCGTTTTGCCGTGCTGTTCATCGATCTGGATCAGTTCAAGACGATCAATGACAGCCTGGGGCACGAGGCCGGCGACCGGCTTCTCAAGGAGGTCTCCGCGCGCCTGTCAGAGCGCCTGCGTCGCGAGGACACACTGGCCCGCTGGGGCGGGGACGAATTCATGGTGCTCGCCGAGGATCTTCATTCCACCGCTGATGTAGCGGTCATCGCGCAGACCCTTCTCGAGACCGCCTCGGCACCAATCACCCTGGCCGCCGGAGCGGTGGCGGCCCTGAGTACCAGCGTGGGGGTCAGCATGTACCCTGACGATGCGACCAACATCAACGAACTGATCCGCAACGCAGACACGGCCATGTACTCGGCCAAAAAACGCGGCGGAAACCAGTGGTGCTTCTATGCTTCGGAGATGACGGCCATCGCACGGGAACGCCTGGAGATTCTGAATGGTCTGCGTCTGGCCGCGGAACGGGGCGACTTCGTCTTGCATTACCAACCGGTCGTCGATGTCGTGAGCGGCCAGGTCATGGGTGCGGAGGCACTCATCCGATGGGAGAAGATTCCGGGCCAGTTGATCTCGCCTGCGACTTTCATCGCCATCGCCGAATCTACGGATCTCATCTCCAACATTGGGGCGTGGGTGATCCGCACGGCCTGTCGCGAGGCACGCCACTGGCTCGAGGCCGATCCCGAATTCACGCTGGCGATCAACATCTCTCCACGCCAACTGCGTAATTTCGAGTTGGTCCGTGTGGTCGAGAGCGCTCTCTCTGAATTCCGGATCGACCCCTGCCAGCTGATGCTGGAGGTGACCGAGAGCTGTATCGCCGAGGCCGGCGAGGATGCGCAATCGATCATCAACGAACTCAAGTCCAGGCGCATCCGCATCGCAGTCGATGATTTTGGTACCGGGCAATCGGCGCTTGCGAGCTTGAAGCGCTTCGATTTCGACGCGCTCAAGATCGACCGCAGCTTCATCCGCGATATCCCGTTCGACAGCGACGACCGCGAGATCGCCGCCACCATCGTGGCGATGGGTCACACACTTGGCCTTACCGTGATCGCCGAAGGCGTCGAGACAGAAGAACAGTTGGAATTCTTAAAGGGCTGTGGCTGCGACCGCTTTCAGGGTTTCCTGTTCGGGGCGGGCGTCTCGGCGGCCGTGCTCACCGAGCAGTTGCGCAGCCAGCGCACGGAGATTCCGATCGCAGGCTAGGCGCGACCGCGCTGAGAATCGGATCCGGAGGATCCT
Source organism: Rhodospirillales bacterium (assembly GCA_903970305.1). Lineage (GTDB taxonomy): Bacteria > Pseudomonadota > Gammaproteobacteria > Burkholderiales > Burkholderiaceae_D > BOG-994. The sequence goes on from CAJCID010000258.1 coordinate 25,552, forward strand.
TGGGGCGGCACACCCGCTCTGCCGCTCGTCCTTCCGCTCGTCCTTCCGTACAGCTTGCGCGAGCCCATAACCCGTGCGAGTCTCTGCTGCCCCCCCCCAACGGGTAGGCCAAGGAGCCCGCGCACCGCACGACGCGCGCGGGTGCGAAGTCGTCTGAACTTGTTATCATGCAGGCGACCCCGGCCCAACCGCTCGTGCGCGAGGCACCCGTCGGCCTGGGGCAGATCGTCGCGTCATCCCATCGAGGACAGGCGTTCGTGAACGCCGATCCGGTCAGACCATCTCCAGAAACCGCGGAGCCATCGCCATGCGTCGAGAGCCTGAACCCCTGGGTCCGTCGCCCCAATCGCAGGGTGACTCGGGTGAAGAACTGCGGGCCGACATCCGCTATCTGGGCAGGCTCTTGGGCGAGGTCCTGCGTGACCAGGAGGGCGAGCCCATCTATGAACTGGTCGAGCGCATCCGCCAGCTCGCCGTGCGCTTTCGGCGTAAACAGGATGCCGGAGCCGAGACCGAGCTCGCCCGAACCCTGAACCGGCTTGTCGGTGAACAGACCAACTTGGTCGTGCGTGCCTTTAGCTACTTCTCACACCTCATCAACATTGCCGAGGACCACGACCAGCACCGCCGCGCGAGGCGCTACGAGCTGGCGGGGTTGCCGCCGACACCGGGCAGCATCCTGCACACATTTACCCTGTTGCGTGATGGCAAGGTCCGGCCCGAAGCCATCGAGAAGCTGTTGCGTCATGCGCTGATCGTTCCGGTCCTCACCGCGCATCCGACTGAGGTCCAGCGCAAGAGCATTCTCGATGCGCAGCGCCAGATCGCCCGCCTGCTTGCCGAACGCGAATTGCCGCACACATCCGCCGAGATCGAGTCGATCACAGAGCAGCTCACGGCTGCCCTCGTGGGTCTGTGGCAGACGCGCATGCT
>CAJCID010000259.1 GCA_903970305.1 Rhodospirillales bacterium
ACGCTTCCAGGCTTGCGTTTCTGGATGATCGACTTCGAAGACGCGCATGTCTCCGGGGAGGTTCTGTCGATAAGCGAAGGTGTCCAGGCCCGCCCCGAGAATGACGACCTGGCGCACGCCCAGTGGAACCAGAGCAGCCAGCGCGTCTTCGGCGGAACGCGCACGCGCGGTCACGAACAGTCGCATCGATCGCGCATCAGGATCCTCCAATGCCTTCTGGACGAGCGCCTCTTCCTCCTCGCCCAGGATGGTGATGGCAAGCGGGTCGAAGAAGACCTTTCCGGCTTCGAGGATCTGATGCACGGCACGATGCGTGGCCGCCGAGCGTGCGGTTCGGCTGGGTTGACCGGCTTCCATGGAAAGAGCTTGCCAAAGCGCGCACCGCGGGTCAAATCAGTACCGGGCTCATTCCTGGACTCACTGCTGGGCTCACTGCTGGATGGGCCACACTAGCGGGCTGGTTCGGTCCAATCGGCCGCTTGTGGCAGAATCCCGCACCTTGGCAGTGCCTTGCGCTCCTCTTCGCTGGCTTCATTCTGTTCAGCCCCCATCCCTTTCGGAGAACACCATCACCTCCTCCCCTCTCATAGCTGCTCTGGCCGCCGAACTTGGCGTCGCCGAGCGCCAGGTCGCAGCGGCAGTTGGCCTACTGGACGAAGGCGCGACCGTCCCCTTCATCGCCCGCTATCGCAAGGAAGCCACCGGCAATCTCGACGACACCCAGCTGCGCCGGCTCGAGGAGAGGCTCCTCTATCTGCGCGAGCTCGAGGAGCGGCGAGCCGCGGTGCTGCAGTCGATCCTCGAGCAGGGCAAGCTCGACGACGCATTGAGAGACAGCCTCACAGCCGCACCGACCAAGCAGGCGCTCGAGGATCTCTATCTCCCCTTTAAGCCCAGGCGCCGCACACGCGCCCAGATCGCGCGTGAAGCGGGTCTTGAGCCTCTTGCACTGGCGCTTTGGGCCGATCCTAGCCTCGAGCCGGAAGTCGAAGCGAGAGCCTACCTAAAGCCTGCAGAAGGTGAACTCGGGGCGGCCGAGGCGAACCCCTTTACGACGCCCAAATTGGTCCTCGAGGGCGCGCGCGACATCCTCGCCGAGCGCTTTGGCGAAACCGCAGCCTTAGTTGGGCGCCTGCGCGAGCGGCTGTGGAAGGAGGGGTTTCTGTCTTCGCTCGTGATCCCCGGCAAGGAAGGTGCAGAGGACGAGAAGTTTCGCGACTACTACGCCTACACCGAGACGATCAGAACGATCCCCTCACACCGGGCGCTGGCGCTGTTTCGCGGCCGCGCTCAAGGGGTGCTCACCATCAAGCTTGGCCTTGGCGACACCCAAGAGTCCCAAGATCCCCACCCCTGCGAGGCTCAGGTCGCCGAGCATTTCCAGATCGCTCGAGGTGCGCGCGCCGGTGACCGCTGGCTCGCCGACGTGTGTCGCTGGACCTGGCGCGTCAAGCTCTCGCCGCATCTGGAAAACGAGATCCTCACCACATTGCGCGAGATGGCACAGGCCGAGGCCATCCGGATATTTGGAACCAATCTGCATGAGCTCCTGCTCGCTGCCCCCGCCGGTCCGAAGGTCGTGCTCGGCATCGATCCGGGCATTCGCACCGGCTGCAAGATCGCCGTGGTCGACGGCACCGGCAAGCTTCTCGAGACGGCGACGATCTATCCGCATGCGCCGCGCAACGATTGGGCCGGCTCCCTGAAAATCCTCGAACACCTGGCGCAGACGCACAAGGTCGAGCTTATCGCCATCGGCAACGGTACCGCCAGCCGCGACACCGATCGCTTGGCCGCCGACCTGATCCGCAGCTTCACCAAGGAGCCAGGCGCCCTTGCGCCTGCCAAGATCGTCGTCAGTGAAGCAGGGGCTTCGGTCTATTCGGCCTCGGAGCTGGCCGCGCGCGAATTCCCAGCACTCGATGTCAGCCTGCGCGGCGCCGTCTCGATTGCGCGGCGCCTGCAGGACCCTTTGGCCGAACTCGTCAAGATCGATCCAAAGGCGATCGGTGTGGGCCAATACCAGCATGACGTCAACCAACGCGAACTCGCGCGCGCACTCGAGGCGGTCGTGGAGGACTGCGTCAACGCGGTCGGCGTGGACGTCAACACCGCTTCGCCTCCTCTCCTTGCCCGAGTCTCGGGGCTTAACGCGGTGCTCGCCCGCAACATCGTCGAGTATCGTGAACTCCACGGTCCTTTTAGGAACCGCACGACGCTCAAGGAGGTCCCCCGGGTGGGCGATAAGGCCTATCAACTGGCGGCTGGTTTTCTGCGGGTCAATCAACCGGATCATCCCGAGGCCAATGTGCTGGATCGCTCGGCCGTCCACCCCGAGGCCTACCCGCTCGTCAAGCGCATCCTCGAGAAGCTCGGCAAGGGCATCAGCGAGGTGATGGGTCGGCGCGATGTCCTCGAAGGGGTCAAGCCCGAGGAATTCGTCGACCAGCAGTTCGGCTTGCCGACCGTGCGCGATGTCTTATCCGAACTCGAGAAACCCGGGCGCGATCCGCGCCCGGAGTTTCGCGCCGCACAGTTCCGGGAGGGTGTCGAATCCCTGAAGGACCTCGTGCCCGGCATGGTCCTCGAAGGGGTCGTGACCAACGTCGCCGCCTTCGGCGCCTTCATCGACATCGGCGTACACCAGGACGGTCTCGTGCACGTCTCAGCACTCGCCAAGCGCTTCGTCAAGGATCCGCGGGAGGTTGTAAAGCCCGGACAGATCGTCAAGGTCAAGATCCTCGAAGTCGACGAGAAGCGTGCCCGGATTGCCCTGACCATGCGCTTAGACGACGACGAGAGCCCGAAGGCTCCCAAGGCCGCCCGCGACCAGGGCCAAGCGACCCGAGAGCCGCGTAAGACGAGCACCACCGCGGCACCGGGCGCGATGGCGCTCGCCTTCGAGAAGCTCAAGCGCTAAGCCACCAGGCCACCCACCTAACGCATGCGTTTGCGCAGGACCGCGCCCAGAACGCGTGCCGGCGGATCGAGCCCGTCTCCTGTGGCAAGCCTTGCGCAGAGGTAAGTCCACACGAAATAGGCCGCGAGTTGGCTCGTCTGCTCTGCGTGATCGTAGGCGGGCGCGACTTCGACCACGTCCATGCCCACGAAGGGCAGACCGATGAGCCCTTCAAGGAGGGTCGCGACCTGGGACGGCAACAAACCCGCGGGCTCAGGGGTCCCCGTCCCCGGTGCGAAGCCCGGGTCGAGGCAATCGATGTCCAGCGACAGATAGAGCGGCGGCGAGCCGCCCGCGGCCACGCGCTCCCGGATGTCAGACAAGACCGGTTCCAGATCGGCCAGGCGCGTCATGCCGCGCAACGAGCGGGCATCGAAGATGCTCCCTCCCTGGGCGCGAACGTATTCCCGTGCCTCGCGCGAGCCCGGAGAGCGTAAGCCGATCTGGGTTGTGGCCCGCGCATCGATGAGCCCTTCTGTGAGCGCTTCGTAAACCCAGGTGCCGTGACCCGAGGGTTCTCCCGCATGGCTCGTCCAGGTATCGCAGTGCGCGTCAAAGTGCACCAGAGCAAGCGGTCGCCCCAACGCCGCCCGGTAGGCGCGCAGCAACGAGAGTGTGATCGAATGATCGCCCCCGAGCCAGCATACGTGGTGCCTCTCGAGGAGTCCCTGCGCCTGTCCCTCGAGGGCCGCGCGCATCGCCACGAGGCTGGTGTTGGGGGTGAGCAGATCGCCGTAATCGGTCAGCACCTCGCGCGGACTGACCCCGAAAAGGTCATGTTCGGCGTCGCACAACATGTGACTGGCGGCCCGGATCGCCGCGGGCCCGAAGCGCGCCCCGGGACGGTTGGTGGTGGCCCCGTCGTAGGCGACACCTGCAATCGCGTAAGGCCGATCCGGGAGCGCGGCAGGCGCGCCAAGGAAACCGCTCTGGGTCAGGTACGCAAACTCATGACTCACGCGCGTTTCCTCTCGCCTCGAATGTCACGAAATACTTGCGCGCAGGCTCGAGAACTTCCCAGGTCCCCCGAAAGCCAACCGGGATGACGAAACTCTCGCCTGCGACCACCTCGCGCACGTTCTGTGCAGCGTCGACGATGCGGATGCGACCGGCCAACATCTGCACAAATTCGCACTCGGTGTAGCGAACCGTCCAGAGCCCTTCGTCGCACTCCCAAAGGCCCGCAGCGAACTGTCGAGTAGGATCCTCGTAGAGAACCCAGGCGCGCTGGGAGGCGCCACCCGAGAGCACCTCGGCCGGGGTCCAGACGAGGGGATCGCCCAAAGCGGGCCCAAAGGGGATCAGCGCAGCAACGTCTAAGGGACTCATGGAGGTTCCCGCTCGAGATTCGCCCGCCAAGCTCCCGGCGCGCACGAGGGCCATTGTAGCCAAACCCGAAACGCTCCTTGGACCCTACTCGCGCCGGGTGGGCCAAGGCGCACGTCTCTGGATCGATGCTGCAGCGCAACCGGCAAAATGGGTCTTCTCCCGTGCGAGGATGCAACCAAAATGGAGCATTAACGCAGGCCTACCCCTTCGGCGGGATGAACAAGGATCGGAATCGTGGCACCATAGGGCTCAGAGACCATCTGAATGGTTTCCAATTCGACGTTTCACACTTGAGGAGGATTGATATGACTTGGGAAACACCGCAGGCAATCGATTGGCGCTTCGGATTCGAAATCACGATGTACATCGCGAATCGATAAACGATGACCGGAGCGCCGGGCAATCGAGCGCTCGGCGCTCCACTGTTGTCGTGAAAATCCGTGTCCTGGGATCTGCAGCGGGAGGCGGATTTCCACAATGGAATTGCAACTGCCGCAATTGCTCTGGGGTGCGCGCCGGCACCATTCGCGCGCTCGCACGCACGCAATCGTCGATCGCCTTGACCGAAAACGGCAGCGATTGGCTGCTCGTGAATGCCTCCCCGGACATCCTGGCGCAGATTCGGGCCCAAGCGGCTCTGCAACCGGCGCGCGCGGCGCGTGATACCGGTATCGCGGCCGTGCTCCTCATCGATGCGCAGATTGACCACGTCACGGGCCTTTTGATGTTGCGTGAGCGCAGCACCCCCTTGCCGCTGTATGCGACAGACGAGGTGCATGCCGAACTTTCCGGTGCCTTCCCGCTGGAGAGGCTCCTTTCGCACTACTGCGGAGTCGAGTCGCACCGATTGGGCGACGAGCCGCTCGCCCTGCCCTTTTTCAGTCAGACCCAGATCGAGGCCCTGGCGATCGCGAGCAAGGCACCGCCTTATTCGCCCCATCGCCACGCTGGCAAGCGGGGTGACAACATAGCGCTCTCCATCACCAACACCATCAACGGCCAGAACGCGTTCTACTCGCCGGGCCTGGGCTCCCTCGACCAAGACACCCTGGCGGCCATGCAAAAAGCGGATGTCCTGCTGGTCGATGGCACCTTCTGGACCTCCGATGAGTTGGTCGGACTGGGGTTCTCCGACAAGCATGCCGAGGACATGGGCCATCTTCCCCAGTCTGGTCCAGGCGGCATGATCGAGGTTCTCGATCTGCTTTCCGCGCGGCGCAAGATCCTGATTCACATCAACAACACCAACCCGATCTTGCGGGAAGACTCGGCCGAGCGCGCCATTTTGGAAGAGCATGGCATCGAGGTCGCCCACGATGGCATGGAGATCGATCTATGAAGGACCAAGCCGCCGAGGTGCCTGCCTGGACGCGTCATGAATTCGAAGCCCAGTTGCGCGCCAAGGGACAGAGCTACCATATCCACCATCCGTTCAATGTCCTCATGAACTCCGGCCGCGCATCGCCCGAGCAGATCCGCGGGTGGGTGGCGAACCGCTTCTACTACCAGTGGTGCATCCCTCTGAAGGACGCGGCGATCCTGTCGAACTGCGAGGACCGCGAGACCCGCAGGCGTTGGATCGCGCGCATCCTGGATCACGATGGCTATGGCGACTACACCTCGGACGCGGCCGGGGGGATCGAGGCCTGGACGCGTCTGGGCGAAGCGGTCGGACTGACCCGCGCAAGCCTGTGGAACTTCGAGCACCTCCTGCCGGGAGTGCGCTTCGCCTGCGACGCCTATGTCAATTTCGCGCGCCGTGTTCCCTGGCAGGAGGCGGTCTGCTCCTCGTTGACCGAGATGTTCGCACCCCAGATCCATAAGGAACGCCTGGCCGGATGGCCCGAATACTACCCCTGGATCGCCCCGGCGGGACTCACCTACTTTCGCAGCCGCATCCCGCTTGCACAGCGCGACGTGGAACACGGTCTGGAAGTCACGCTCGACTATTTCGAAACGCGCGCGGCGCAACAGAGAGCGCTCGACATCCTCCAGTTCAAGCTCGACATCCTCTGGAGCATGCTCGATGCGATCCAGAAGGCCTATCCCGCATGAGCGAGATCCCGACTCGACCCACGTTGAACCGCCGCTATCGGATGCAGTGGGAGGAAGTGCAGGGTTGCTACGTTCTGCTCTACCCTGAGGGCATGGTGAAACTCAATGCGAGCGCGAGCGCGATTCTGAAGCGCTGCGACGGATCGCGCGACGTCGCCACGATCATCACCGAAATCGAAGAGGAGTTCAGAACCGAAGGGCTCACGGCCGACGTCCAGGGCATGCTGCGCCTGGCCTTCGAGCGGGACTGGATCCAATGATGGCAAGCATTCCCCAGGCGGGTGCCGTACCCCCATCCACGCAGGTTGCGCCGCCCTTTTGGGTGCTGGCCGAGCTGACCTACCGTTGCCCTCTGCATTGCGTGTTCTGCTATAACCCGGTGAACTAT
>CAJCID010000260.1 GCA_903970305.1 Rhodospirillales bacterium
CTCATTGGCGGCCAAGCGGCGCATCACCCTCGAGAACGTCGGACTGTTCTCTGACGGAACCGCGGTCAAGACCGTCGGCGAAGAGACTTTTCGTCTGTGCCGCCAGTATGTCGATGAGATCATCCTGGTCGACAGCGATGCCATCTGTGCGGCGATCAAGGACGTGTTCCAGGATACGCGCAGCATTCTCGAACCCGCCGGCGCCCTCTCGATCGCGGGCTTGAAGGCCTATGTCGAGCGCGAGCGCGTCAAGAAGCAGACGCTCATCGCCGTGGCCTGCGGCGCCAACATGAATTTCGACCGCATGCGTTTCGTCTCCGAAAGAGCAGAAGTCGGCGAGGAACGCGAGGCGGTGTTCGCCGTCACGCTGCCCGAGGAGCGGGGTAGCTTCAAGCGTTTTTGCACCTTGGTGGGCAGCCGCAACGTCACCGAGTTCAACTACCGTATCGCTGACGCCGATTTGGCGCACATCTTTGTGGGCATCCAGATCCGCAATCGGGCCGAAGGTCAGTCGATCTCGCGCCACTTCGAGCGGCACGGCTTTGCCACGGTCGATCTGTCCGGGGACGAGCTGTCCAAGCAGCACGTACGCTACATGGTGGGAGGGCGTTCCCCCTTGGCAGGCAACGAATTGCTCTACCGGTTCGAGTTCCCCGAGCGACCCGGCGCGCTGATGCGCTTTTTGAGCTCGATGAGTCCCAATTGGAACATCAGTCTGTTTCATTACCGGAATCAGGGCGCCGACCACAGCAGCATTCTGGTCGGTTTGCAGGTGCCAGCCAGCGAAAAGAGGACGTTTCGCGAGTTCCTGAAGACACTGGGCTATGCCTTCGCCGACGAGTCGAACAATCCGGCCTACCAGCTGTTCTTACGCTAGTGTAGGCCCCAGCCAACCTGATCTTCAAATCCCGGGAGCGCGGGTGCAGGACGCGCTTCTCACCCAAGCACGTTCGCGTATGGTTGGGCATACTATCTGCACGTTCCAGCCCATCCGCACCCAGGGAGATCAAGCATGCCAGACTCCGCAGCGCATCCCGCTCGGCAGTACAAATACTATGATTTCATCATGGCGGCGTTCGTAGTCGTGCTGTTGTGTTCCAACTTCATCGGCGCCGCGAAACAGGCCACCCTGGCGTTGCCCTGGATCGGCAATGTCACCTTTGGCGCGGGGATTCTATTCTTTCCGATCTCTTATTTCTTCGGCGACGTGCTGACGGAGGTCTACGGCTATGCAAGGGACCGCAGGTGCGTGTGGGCCGGCTTCACGGCCTTGCTCTTCGCCTCGGTGATGGCCTGGGTCGTGGTGGAGCTGCCCGCCGCGGATACCGCTTTCATGAAGGACTACCAGGTACACCTGGCCGGTGTGTTCGGCAACGCGTGGCGTATCGCCCTGGCCTCGATGCTCGCCTTTTGGGCGGGAAGTTTTGCGAATAGCTTCGTGCTCGCGAAGATGAAAGTCTTCACACAGGGGAAATGGCTCTGGACGCGCACGATCGGATCGACCGCGGTGGGCGAGTTGGTCGACTCGTCGCTGTTCTACTTCATCGCCTTCTACGGGATCTGGGCGACTGACGATATCGTCAAGGTGGCCATCATCCAGTACATCCTGAAGACCTCGTGGGAGATCATCGCCACCCCGCTCACTTATGCGATGGTCGGATTTCTCAAGCGGAAGGAACATGAGGACTTCTACGATCGCGCGACGAACTTCAACCCCTTTCGTCTCGAATCCTAGGCGCCCAACTTCTCAGCCAGGTCCAGAAAATCCCTGACGTTCAGATCGAACGCTGGATCGGGCCCGGGATCAGGGTGACGGCCTGCGCCATATTCGAGGGGCCGTTGCACGAGGGCCGTGCGCACACCGCACGCCGCCGCCGCACGCAGATCGGATTTGTGGGCCGCGACCATGAGCAGCTCGCCCGGGGCAATGCCGATCAGCCGCGCCGCTCCGAGATAGGTCTCGGGGTCCGGTTTGTAGTGCTGAAAGAGTTCTGCGGAGAGCACGAGATCCCACGGTAGACCGGCGTTCTTGGCCATGTCATTGAGCAGACTCACGTTGCCGTTCGACAGCGTGGCGATCGTGAAGGCCTTCTTCAGCCGGCGCAAGCCGCCCCGCGAGTCCGGCCAGGGGCGCAGTCGATGCCAGGCTCGGTTCAGCTCGATCTTCTCGGCCTCGGTGAGTACGCTTGCAAGATCGAATCTGGGCAGCAGTTCATCGAGGATCATGCGATGCAGCGCATCGATATGCAGCCACGGCAGGGCGCCCTTGCGGACGCGATCCATGGCGGGCGCATAGCCGGTGCGCCAGGCGTCGGCCAGAGCCGCAGCATCAATCCGGATTCCCTTGGCCGCTGCCAACGCCCGGAATTCGCGGATGAGGCTTCCTCGCCAATCGACGACTGTTCCGAACACGTCAAAGCAAAGCGCCCGAACCCCATCCAAAGGTCCGCTTCGCTCAGCCATGGGGATGGACCCAGCTGATCGACTCCTCCCTTGCGTCGGTCTGCGCGACGAAAAGAGCGGCGGCGGGCGGCCCTAATGGCCCTTCAGTCCTCCAGGAAGTCAGCATGCTGCCCCTCGTCTTCCATGGCGCCAAGGGGGCGGCGATGGAACTGGATTCGACTGGGCGTGCTCTCCCCGAGTTCGAGAGCGACCGCTGCCGCTCCGGCCGAACCGGTCACCCTGGCGGCACCGCCCACTCTACGCATCGCCTCGAAGTCGAAGAGCTCGGTGTCTGCAAGATGGGAGGGCACGACATGCTGCATCGCCCGAAAGATGTTGCCAATCCGACCTGGAGCCTCCGCTTCCCATTGGGCCAGCATCTGCTTGACCTTTTTGCGCTGCAAGTTCTCCTGGGAGCCGCACAGGTCACAAGGAATGATCGGAAAGCCCTTGCGCCGCGCATAGGACGCGATGTCCCGCTCAGCGCAGTAAGAAAGCGGCCGGATCACAACGTGCTCGCCATCATCGGTGACAAGCTTCGGTGCCATGGCCTTGAGCGTGCCTCCAAAAAACATATTCAGAAAGAGGGTCTCGACGAGATCGTCACGATGATGCCCGAGCGCGATCTTGGTGGCACCGAGTTCGCGCGCGGTCCGATAGATGATGCCGCGACGCAGCCGCGAGCACAGCGAGCAGGTGGTCTTGCC
>CAJCID010000261.1 GCA_903970305.1 Rhodospirillales bacterium
CGCTCGTTTTCGACCTTCAGGCCGAAGAAGACCGTATCGTATTCCGTGAACGGCACACCCCAGGTCGTACCCAGGCCCGTCGTCTTGACCTGGTAGTCGCCCAGCGAGATCACGTTCGGATTGAAGGTGCGGTAGTAGGCCTCGAAGGAGCGGCTCACGCCATTGTCGGTGAAGTAGGGGTCGGTCGCATTGAGCGAGATCGTGCGGTAGAGCGAGCTGGTGTCGACCTGCAGTCCCACGTTCTCGCCGCTGCCGAACAAATTGCTCTGGTTGATCGACGTCGTCAGCACAAGCTTTTCAGCCGAGGAGAAGCCCGCACCGATATTGAAGGTGCCGGTGGGCTTCTCGACCACCGCGACATTGACGTCGACCTGATCAGTGGTGCCTGCCACCTGGGGTGTCTCGACCGTGACCTCCTTGAAGTATCCCAGCCGCTCGAGGCGGTCCTTGGACAGCTTGATCTTGTCGGCGTCGTACCAACTCTCCTCGGGCTGGCGCATCTCGCGGCGGATCACCTCGTCGCGCGTCTTCGTATTGCCGGTGATGTTGATGTTGCGCACATAGGCTCTGCGGCCCGGGTCGATGAAGATCGTGACCGCCGCCGTGCGGTGCTCGCGGTCGATCTCCGGAGATGAGTTGGCGTTGGCAAAGGCGTAACCGAGTGCCCCCAGACGCGCCTGAATCCGTTTGGTCGAGGCCGTCAGTTCGGCCGCCGAGTAGACCGCACCGGGTTCCAGCGAGATATAGCTGCGCAGTTCAGGTTCTTCGATGAGCAGCGTTCCGGCCAGCTTGACATCCGAGACCTTGTACTGCTCGCCCTCGGTGATGTTGATCGTAATGTAGATGTCCTTCTTATCCGGTGTGATCGAAACCTGTGTGGAATCCACATTGAACTCGAGGTAGCCCCGGTTCAGATAGTACGACCGCAGGGTCTCGAGGTCGCCCGTCAGCTTTTGCTTCGAGTACTGATCCGACTTGGTGTACCAGGTCAGCCAGCCGGGCGTGGTCAGGTTGATCTGCTCGAGAAGCTCCTTCTCAGGGAAGATCTTGTTGCCGATGATCCGGATCTGACGGATCTTGGCCGCGTCACCTTCGTCGACGTTAAAGACGATGCTCACGCGGTTCCTCTCGAGCGGCGTGACCGTGGTCGTCACGGTCGCAGCGTACTTGCCGCGCGTCAAGTACTGGCGCTTGAGCTCCTGCTCAGCCCGGTCGAGAAGCGAGCGGTCGAAGATCGCAGTCTCGGACAGACCCAGATCCTTCAGTGCCTTCCTCAGCTGATCCTTGTCAAATTCGTGGACACCGGTGAAGTCCACCGAGGCGATCGCCGGTCGCTCTTCAACGATGACGATGAGGACCCCGTTCTCGCCCTGCTCGATGCGTACGTCCTTGAAGAAACCCGTTGCGTAGAGGGCCTTCAAGGCCGACGTTGCCTTCGCATCATCAAAGGTCTCACCGACCTTCACGGGCAGGTAGCTAAAGACCGTGCCGGGTTCGGTGCGCTGCACACCCTCAACTCGAATGTCGCGTACGACGAAGGGTTCGATCGCCTGGGCACCGGTCACACCCAGGGCCAAGACCAAAGCAGCAAGTGGGTGCAGGCGAAAACGTTTACGCGATAAGCGGGAATCCTTCATCGAACCTTTGGAGACTGTAAGTGTGAATTAGAACAGCAGGCGGGAGAAGTCATTGAAAAGAGCCACGCTCATCAATCCGGCAAGAACCACCATCCCTGCGCGTTGGCTCAGCTCAAGGAAGCGCTCCGAGGGTGGACGCCCCTTGATGATTTCGACGAAATAATACAGCAAATGCCCGCCATCGAGCATCGGGATGGGCAAGAGGTTCATCAATCCAATGGACACGCTGATAAATGCAATGAATGTAACAAAAACGATCCAGCCTCGACGTGCAGCCTGTCCCGCGAAATCAGCCATGGTGCCAGGGCCACTGAGGTTCTTTAGCGAGACCTGTCCCATGACCATCTTGCCCATCATCTTCACCGAGAACGAAGTCATGTCCCAGGTCTGATCGCAAGCGGCGATGAACCCGTCGATCGGTCCATAGCGCACCGTGATCGTCGGCGCCCCAAGCAGGGTCACGCGTATGACACCGATCGATGCGCCGCGATGCCTGGGATCGGGTTCGGCATCGGGTTTGATCTGTGCCGCGATCTCTTCATCGCCCCTTAGGACCTTCAGGGTGATGAGTTGACCTGCGGCGCCCTGGATGCGCGACCTGAAATCCTCCGTGTTGGCGATCGGTTGTCCATCGATCGCTGCGATACGATCCCCTCCTCGCAGTCCGCCGCGCGCCGCAGGTCCCTGCGGCGTGACCTCGTCGAGGATGGCCGGAGGCGGCGCGAGGCCCAGTCCTGCGTGCTCGAGCAGATCGGATTCGAGATCGGCATCGGAGAAGCGGTTGAAGTCGAGATAGACCCGTTGCGCACCGCCCGAAGGTGTGCGCACATCCAGCGCGACACTGCCCCGATCGACGGCGACCTTGACGAGGCGCCAGCGCAGATCGATCATCGAGCGCACCGGGACATCCGCCAAGGCGGTGACTTCGTCACCGGCAACGAGGCCCGCACGCTCGGCGATGGTCCCCACGGGGGGCTGTGCGAGAATGGGCCGCGGCTCCTGCACGCCGTAAAGACCAAGGCCCCAGTAGACGGCGATGGCGACCAGGAAGTTCGCCAGCGGTCCTGCAAACACAATTGCCGCGCGCCGCCAGACGCTTTGCCGATTGAAGGCACAGGCGAGTTCCGCCTCGGTGAAGCGACCCGGCTCGACCTCTCGCTCATCGAGCATGGCCACGAAGCCTCCCAGAGGAATCGCGGCTAAGACCCACTCGGTCGATGCCGGCGTGCGCTGCCATTTGAACAAGGGCTGGCCAAAGCCGATCGAGAAACGCAAGACCCGTACACCCAGGCGCCGTGCCACCAAGAAGTGTCCCAGTTCGTGGAACACGATGAGCGGACCCAATGCGGCAATGAATGACGCTACGGCGATAAGTAGATTCAACTGATTACCTCCACAAGAGCGCGCGCGACGCCACGCGCTTGCTGATCGATCTCCGCCAGGTGTTCAAGCGAATCGGGATACTGGACGGCGACTCGCGAGAGCGTTGCATCGACGGTTTCAGCGATCGCGAGAAAACCGATTCTCCCCGACAGGAATGCCTCCACTGCGATCTCGTTGGCTGCGTTGAGGACGACCGGGGCGCTACCCCCGGCAACGAGGGCCGCCTGTGCCAAGCGCAGGCAAGGGAAACGCTTCAGATCAGGGGTCTCGAAGCGCAGTGTACCAATCTGGGCCAGATTCAGCGCGGCCACACCGGCGTCGATGCGCTCCGGATAGGCCAGCGCATAGGCGATCGGGGTGCGCATGTCGGGGTTTCCGAGTTGTGCAATCACGCTCCCGTCGACGTAACTGACCATCGAGTGGATCACGCTTTGGGGATGGATCAGGACTTCGATGCGCTCGGGGGCCACGTCAAAGAGCCAACGTGCCTCGATGACCTCCAAGCCCTTGTTCATCATGGTGGCCGAGTCGACCGAGATCTTGCGTCCCATGACCCAGTTCGGATGAGCACACGCTTGGTCGGGCGTGACCTCACGCAGATGCTCGAGGGGGACGTCGCGAAACGGCCCTCCCGAGGCCGTCAGAATGACCCGCGCGATGCCGTCGACGGACTGCCCGGTGTCGCGCCCGCGTGGCAGACACTGAAAAATCGCATTGTGTTCGCTGTCGATTGGCAGCAAAGTCGCCCCATGGCGGGCCACCGCATCGACGAACAGTTGTCCGCCCATGACGAGGGCCTCCTTGTTCGCCAGGAGGATCTGCCGCCCCGCGCGCGCTGCAGCAAGAGCGCTCGGCAGGCCTGCGGCGCCGACAATGGCGGCCATGACGATCTGGGCCTCGGCCGCTACTTCACACAGGGCCTGCGTACCATGATCGATCTGCACAGGAAGTGAGCCAACGAGCCGGCGCAGGCGGGCAGCCCCTTCGGCATCAGGCACGACAGCGCGCTCGGGTCGGTACTGCACGCACTGCTCGGCGAGCAATTCGAGGCGGCGATGGCCGGTCAGTGCATGGACGCGAAACCGCTCCGGGTGGCGCGCGACGACGTCGAGCGTGCTCGTGCCGATGGAGCCGGTCGCACCGAGGATCGTCAAGGACCGTATGGCTACCATAGTCGCGTGAGCAGCAAGGCCGCTGGAATCACCGGCAAGACGGCATCGATGCGGTCCAGCACGCCGCCATGACCCGGCAAGAGCCGGCTGCTGTCCTTCACTCCGGCCTGTCGTTTCAGATGCGATTCGAGCAGGTCGCCCACAATCGACAGGGCGACCAGAGCCGTCAAGGCGCTCAGCGCCAGCCAGAGCGGCCAGGCGTTCAGGAGACGCGCGAAGAAGGTGTTCGCGAAGGCTGGCCAAAGCGTCGCCAGAAGAGCCACGAGCCAGACCAAGACCAGTCCTCCGATCGCCCCCTCGATGGTCTTGCCCGGACTGATCGCCGCCGCGAGCTTGTGCCGGCCGAAGGCCCGACCGCAAAAATAGGCGCCGATGTCGGCCACCCAGACGATTGCGAGGATGGACACCATGAATGTCAGACCATCCCTGTAGGAGGCCAATAGGGCCAGGCCGCATACCGCCGGCAAGGCAAGACCGGCCACCACGAAGGCCGCCCGCGCCCGGGACACGGGGAAAAACTGGCCACTTGCGGCGAGCTTGAGGGTCAACAACGCCCAGATCGCCGTTGCGGAGTACAGGAGTGCCCAAAACCAGCCCGGCTGATCCCGGTCGGCAAGGCTCAAGGCGCCTGTCGCAAGAGCAGCCAGGACCGCAAGAAGTGCAGCACGCCCGCGCGGCTGGCCAACCAGCACGAGCCATTCGCCCATGCCTGCGGCAAGAAAGAGCAGAGTCAAGACGACGAAACCATCCGGCGCGAGCACCGACAGGGACAGGGCAAGAAGGACCAGCAGCACCAAGGCCGTGGCGACCCGCTGGATCAGCATGGCGCCTGCACTTGCGCGCTGGTGCGGCCGAAGCGGCGCTCTCGCTGCTGGTAGGACTGGATCGCCAGATCGAGTTGGGCCGAGGTGAAATCCGGCCAGAACACGGGCGTGAAATAGAGTTCCGTATAAGCCAGCTGCCAGAGCAGAAAGTTGCTGATACGCTGCTCGCCCCCGGTACGGATGAACAGATCCGGTTCGGGAATCCCGTCCATCGCCAGATAGGGCTGCAAGGCACGCTCGTCGATCTCTTCGAGATGCTCGACCAAGTCCGGGCGATCCTTGAGCATGCGACGGAATGCATTCAAGATGTCCCACCGGCCGCCGTAGTTCGCAGCGACCGTCAGGGTCAGCCGATGGTTCTCCACGGTCATCGCCTCGGCACTACGGATCAGTTCCCTCAGACGCGGCTCGAAGCGACTCGTGTCGCCGATGACCCTTAGGCGCACCTTGTTCTCGGCTAAACGATGCACCTCGCGTTCGAGAAGACTCATGAATAGGCGCATGAGCAGCGACACCTCGTCGGGAGGACGGCGCCAGTTCTCCGAACTGAAGGCAAACAAGGTCAGGTATCCGATCTCGCGATCGATGCACGCCGCGACGATCTCCCGGACCCGGTCGACACCTTTGGCGTGCCCGGCAGCGCGCGGCAGCCGACGCTCAGTCGCCCAGCGGCCGTTACCGTCCAGAATGATGGCGACGTGCCGGGGGATGGCGCCGGCCTCCGGGATGGCGAGTGTCGAGCTGACGGGACGATTCATCGAGGCTCAGAGTTGCCGGGTGTCTGGGCTTCGCTCACACCGTCATGATCTCGGCTTCCTTCTGTGCAAGAAGCTTGTCGATTTCAGCGATGAAGCGGTCGGTCAGCTTCTGGATATCGTCCTGTGCGCGCCGCTCCTCGTCCTCCGAGACCTCCTTGGCCTTCAGGGATTCCTTCAGGTGGGTATTGGCATCGCGGCGCAGGTTGCGCACGGCGACCTTCGCATCCTCTCCTTCGCTCTTGATCACCTTCGTCAAGTCGCGGCGCCGTTCTTCGGTCAAGGCAGGCATGGGTACGCGAATCATGTCACCGGCCGTGGCGGGGTTTAGGCCCAGGTCGGACTCACGAATGGCCTTCTCGACCACCTGGACCATCTTCTTCTCCCAGGGCTGCACTCCGATCGTCCGGGCATCGATCAGGCTCAAGTTGGCGACCTGTCCGATCGGCATGGGCGAGCCGTAGTAGTCGACCTGGATGTGGTCCAAAATGCCGGTATGGGCGCGTCCCGTGCGAATCTTCGCCAGGCCGGCTTTGAGGGTATCCAGCGATTTCTGCATCTTCTGCTCAGCACTCTTCTTGATATCGGCGATTGCCATGTGACGTCCTTGCTTGCTGGATGGTTACACGTGAACCAAGGTTCCCTCGTCAGCTCCCTGGATGACGCGCATCAGTGCGCCTGGCTTGGTGATCGAGAAAACGTTGATCGGCAGGCGCTGGTCGCGACACAAGGCGAACGCGGTGGCGTCCATCACCTGAAGGTGCTTGCCGATGGCCTCGTCGAAAGTGATCGTGGTGTAGCGCTGCGCTCTGGGATCCTTCTTGGGATCGGCCGTGTACACGCCGTCGACCTTGGTCGCCTTGAGCACAATCTCGGCGCCGATCTCAGCGCCCCGCAAGGCCGCCGCCGTATCGGTCGTAAAGAAGGGATTGCCGGTTCCCGCCGCAAAGATGACCACGCGGCCCTCCTCGAGATGCCGCATCGCCTTGGGTCGGATGTAGGGCTCGACAACCTGATCCATCCTTAATGCCGACTGGACGCGCGCGACCATGCCGGCCTGCTTCATCGCATCCTGGAGCGCGAGCGCGTTGATGATCGTGGCGAGCATGCCCATGTAGTCGGCGGTCGCGCGATCC
>CAJCID010000262.1 GCA_903970305.1 Rhodospirillales bacterium
ACCGCCGACTCGAGGGGTCCGACATTGCGGCTCACGATCGACTGCGCTGCGGTGATCAAATGGGCGGCCACGACGACCGGATCGATCGTCAGATAGGGGTGGGCGCCATGCCCTCCCCGGCCCGATATCGTGATCTCGAAGCGATCCGCCGCTGCCATCATCGCTCCGGAATTCAAGCCGATCGTGCCTGGTGGCAGGCTCGGCCAGTTGTGCATCGCATAGACCGAATCGCAGGGAAACCGCTCGAACAGGCCGTCTTCGATCATGGCCTTGGCCCCGGCAAAACCCTCCTCGCCAGGCTGGAAGATGAGGTTCACAGTACCGTTGAATCGCCGAGTGGCAGCCAGATAGCGGGCTGCACCGAGGAGCATCGTCGTGTGGCCGTCGTGGCCGCAGCCGTGCATCCGTTGGGGTGCGGTCGAACGGTATTCGAACTCGTTCTCCTCGCGCATCGGAAGCGCATCCATGTCGGCGCGCAACCCGATCGATCGGCCCGAGTCGCACCGGGTCCCTCGGATGACCCCGACGACACCGGTCTTGCCGATCCCGGTATGCGTTTCGATACCGAGCAGTTGCAAGGAGCGTGCGATCACCCCGGCAGTGCGGACCTCCTCGAAGCCGAGCTCCGGATGGGCGTGCAAATCGTGCCGGATGGCGATCAGATCCCCGTGAAATTCACGGATGCTCTCAAGGGTGGTGGGCCGGCTAGCAGAGAGGGTCATGGGTCAGGTGGCCAGGTTGCGCTCAACCCGAAGCCTCGGATCGACAGCGAAATAGAGAAGATCGACGATGAGATTGATGAGCACGAAGACGAGCGCGATGAAGCACAGATAGGCCGCCATCACCGGGATGTCTGAAAAATTGACCGACTGGATGAACAAGAGTCCCATTCCCGGCCATTGGAACACGGTCTCGGTGACGATGGCGAACGCGATGATGCCTCCCAGCTGCAGGCCTGTGATCGTGATGACCGGCACGAGGGTGTTGCGCAGGGCATGGCCGAAGTGGACGGCGCGCCGGCTCAGTCCCCGTGCCCGGGCGAATTTGATGAAATCCGTGCGCAGCACTTCAAGCATTTCGGCGCGCACCAGACGCATGATGAGCGTAAGTTGGAACAGGCACAAAGTCACGGCGGGCATCAGGATGTGCTTCCAGCCGTCCAGGGTCAAAAGGCCCGTGGTCCACCCCCCCAGGGCAACCGTTTCGCCCCGGCCATAGGAAGGCAGCCAGCCCAGCGTCACCGAGAAGACCAGGATGAATAGGATGCCAATCAGAAATGTCGGAAGCGACACCCCGAGCAACGAGAACGCGAGCAGTACCTGGGAGAACCAACTGCGCCGCTTGAGCGCCGTGTAGACCCCCATCGGCACGCCAAGCGCGACCGCCAGAACCGCTGCGATGAAGCTGAGTTCGAGCGTGGCCGGGAGCCGCTCTTCGAAAAGCGAGGAGACTTTGCGGCCCTCGCGCAGCGACAAGCCGAACTGCCCCTGACTGGCATTGGCCACGAAATGGCCGAACTGGACGATGAAGGGTTTGTCCAGGCCCAGGCCCTGGCGCAGTTCGGCGCGCTGCTCGGGCGTGGCGTCCTGACCCAGCATGAAATCGACGGGATCCCCCGTGTACTGGAACAAGAGGAAGGCCACGAAAGCCACAGCCAGCATGACCATGACGGCCTGGATCAAGCGGCGTACGATGAATGCGAGCATGGAAGAGGAGCAGAACTCCGGCCTCGGGGTGCGTCAGGGAAGCGTCGATGATGCCCAAGCCCCCCTGGCCCGTCAATGCGGCCTTTCACGGGGTGGAAACCCCTTGACTGCTCGTGGCTGCGCGACCCTCCAGCTCGATATCGCCATAGTCCGAGTCGACAATCGTTCCCGTATTGTCGGTATCGGTCATGATGCCGACCATGACGAGCGGGCCGGGATCCTCGCCGTAGGCTCGCCTGAAATCAGCTGCGATATCGCGCGAGTAGCTCTGCCAGGAGCCGATGTGGGCCGCGCCACTTTCGATGACGAGCATGCGGATCCGTCCGGTGTGCGGATTGGGCACGATCGTCTCGACAGCCTGGTGATTGGCCCACACGTACATCAGGATTGCATAGGGCATCTCCTGGCCGCTGACGAGCTTGACCCGTTCGGCAAACATCTGGTCATGAAAGCTCAACCTGGAGTGGTCGCCGTCGAAACCAAGCAGGAGCCGCACCGGCGAATCCTCCCGGGCGGCCTCGGACACATCAGCACCCTCGATGAGCCCGAGCGCCCGCCAACTCCAGCTCACGCGCAGCGGCTGGGGGGCCTTCGGATCCAGCGGCAGCAAGAGTGCCGAAGCGGACCGCACCGCGTGGGCATGCACCACCACGCGCTGTGCCAACGGGTCCTGGATCGTCGTGTATTGGGTCGCCGGTTTCGTGGGGCCAAAGAGCCATGTCTCCCAGCCGCGGGGCACGCTCATGTCGGTGGAGTTGGCTGAGAAGGCGCGGCTTCGCAGACTCTGCGGAAGATCCTCAGTTGGAGACCCTGTGCCTTGCGGCAGAACACAGCCAGCCAAGCCGAGCGCTGCCGCAGTCCAGAGGGCACTTCGGATCAGAAGTGCCCTCAGGGCGGCTCGTGTTGCATCGAACCGTGCTCGCAGCGATTCGCGCGCACTGTAGTTTTGCGTCTGAAAAACGACCATTCTCCAGCGAAATGTGATGCGCTTGTGGACAACATGGTTTACACTCTGCCGCTAATTTGTTGTGCATAGTGGCAGTATCTGCACCGAGGCTTTTAATGCATAGATCCCCTGCCGTAGGGCAGTCCTACCCAGTCAAAATCGGCCGCATCCCCTGCGGCACAAGGCGCCACCGGCGCCACACAACGCAACCACTTCCCTCTCGGGAATCTTCCCCTCTCCAGTCGCGCGTGACGCAAAGTGTATCGAACAAAGCAGGTTCCATGTTGCGGTTCGCGGCGTTATCAAACCACTCATCTCGCATCTGGATTCGCTTTGAGTTGTACCCCCCGCTGTTCACACCTTGAAAGGAGAATGTGCAATGGCTACCGCAAAGAAGCCTGCTGCAAAAAAAGCTGCACCCAAGAAAGCCGTCGCAAAGAAGGCGCCGGCGAAGAAGGCCGTAAAGCCTGCTGCGAAGAAGGCCCCGGCCAAGAAGGTCGTCGCCAAGAAGGCACCGGCGAAGAAGGCCCCGGCCAAAAAGGCTGTCAAAGCCAAGGCCAAGACGGCGCGCAAACCCAACGCTGCCTTTATGAAGGCCATGACGCCAAGCGCTGCGCTCGCCGCGGTGATTGGCGCCATGCCCTCGCCGCGCACGGAAGTGACGAAGAAGCTTTGGGATTACATCAAGAAGCACAAGCTGCAAGATAGCGTGAACCGCCGTCTGATCAATGCGGATGCGAAGCTGAAGGAAGTATTCGGCAAGGCCCAGGTCTCGATGTTTGAGATGGCCAAGCTGGTGCAAAAGCATCTGAAGTAATTGCGCTCGTGCGCGCCCACCCCGCCCCCCGGCCTTCCGGGGGGTTTTTTTTGGTGCGGCGCGCGGCTCGCTACAGACTCCACGACGACGGATGCACCTGAATCGAAAGCGGCCGGGGCATGGCGAATAGGGATCCGCAAGCCCGTCGCTTGCTTGCGTCCCGACCGAGCAACGCCGCGCTAGCTGCCACCAAACCAGTTGTAGCCCTGGTCCTCCCAATAACCTCCGGGATACTCGTTGGTCACATAAAGGGCGACGATGTGTTTGGGATTCTTGTAGCCAAGCTTCGTGGGCATGCGCAGCTTCATCGGAAAGCCGTACTTGGGTGGCAGCACTTGGTCGCCGTAGGTGAGGGTGAGCAGCGTCTGCGGATGCAAGGCCGTGGGCATGTCGATGCTCGTGTAGTAGTCGTCGGCGCAACGGAAGCCAACGTAACGCGCGCCCAGGTCCGCCCCGATGCGTTTGAGAAAGTGCGAAAAGGTCACTCCGCCCCACTTGCCGATCGCACTCCAGCCCTCGACGCAGATGTGGCGCGTCACCTGGCTCGTCTGCGGCAGCGCGTTCAGGTCTGCTAGCGCCCACGGGCGCCTGTCCTCGATCAGCCCACCGAGCTGCAACCGGTAGCCCTGCGGGTCGACCTGGGGGACCTTATCGAGGCCGTAGAACGCGTTGAAGGGGAAGGGGCGCGTGAGCATCGATTCTGGATAGGTCGGGGCGAGGCGGTCGGGATCGAACAGTCTTGCCTGGACAAGATCGTTCCACCGGGACATCCTCATGAGGATCTTCTCGGCACCCTGCTCGGAGGTCGGACTGCATCCGGTCAACAGGGCAAGACCGCCGAGCGTCATGGAGTGTTTGAAGAAGAGCCTGCGCGCGGGTGCATTGAGGCCCCGATAGGCGTCCCTGAGGAGGCCCTCGGCATCGAACGGGGCCCCACGGAATGGCCGGATCATGAGCGACTCCTTGCGCCCCTCAGCATGACCAGGAGAGAGCGGGGCGCCACCGCGACCATCACCAGGTGCACGAGGGTAAATCCGACCAGCGCCGCCATGGCGGCAAAATGGACCAGGCGCGCCATCTCATAGCCTCCCAGAAGCGTTCGCAGAATGGGAAACTGGACCGACTTCCACAAAACGAGCCCGGAAAGAACCAATACGGCAATATCGATCCAGACGCAGAGGTAGGCTAAGCGCTGCACGGCATTGTAGACTCGCAGTTCAGGATGCATGAGTTCGAGCCTGAGAGCTTGGCCGAGTTCGATGCGGACCTGCTGCAGGGAGATGGGTAGGAACTGGCTCACCATGCGGCCCGACAGCAGGTTCCAGGCAAGGTAGAACAGTCCGTTGACTGCAACCAGCCACATGGCGGCAAAGTGCCAAAGCAGCGCCCCGGCCAGCCAGCCCCCGAGGGCGATCTCCTCCGGGAATCGGAACGGGAACAGGGGCGACGCGTTATAAATCCTCCAACCGCTGGACACCATGACGAGAATTCCGGCGGCGTTGATCCAGTGCGTCGCGCGCAGCCAGAGAGGATGAACAATGACTTGTTGGTTATTCACCATGACCGTGGGGGTTCCCCAGCCGAAGAGAAAGTGCGCCGCCGCGCCCACCCTATCGCTCAGAGCGAATCGGGTCTGAACAGGCTGTCGTGGCCGACCACAGCCTACTTACATTTGACCCCTATACTAATGATAATGCTGTTCCCGTTCCGATTAGGGGTCGCTTCCTTTGCGTAAGGACTCAACCCAAGCGAGCCGGTACCCGATATCGCCATGAGTTTGATCATCCCACCAGCCATCCACGACGCGCTCGTCGTGTACGAGGCCAATCCAGTACCCATTGCCGAGATCGAATTGCAGGCCGCCCTTCGTCGGGCCATGAGCAAGACGGCCGCCGATCTAACGCGCGATGAGCGGCGCGGCGCGTGGGCGGAGGTCGCGGCCTTTCACTTCGTACCGGCTGACGGAGCTGATCGCGAGCCCTGGGGTTCCTATTTCAAGCCGATTCGTACCGGGCGCAACGAGCAGGGTCTGCCGATGTATTCGCCCAATGCAGACGACATCGACCCGGAGATCCTCGAGTATTGGGAAATTCGTGCGTCGCTGACCCAGCATCCCTTGTTGCGCGCCCGCTATGCCGATCTTGTCTGGGAGTTCGGTCGCCTAGCCTTGGGTGCGAAGGCCAATACGGGATTTGCCTGGGTGGCGGCCGATGCCTACCTGACGACCGTCGAACGTCGCTTGCAAGAGCATGAGGCCCAGGCGTGGCGGTTTATTGACCGCGCGCTGGAGATTGCCATTCGCCTGGACGACCTCGGCCGGGTCCGGCGCGCGAAGTCCGTCCTGTTCAAATTCTTCAGGGCACAGCAGGAGGCCGGGCAGCTCACGATGTGGTGGAAGCCCGATGAGATCTCGTTTGGCCACGAAAAGCTTGAACTGAGCGCAGCCGAAGTGCAGGAGGTGCTCCTGACTTTGGAGGCTTCCCTGGCGCGGTTCTCCGATCCGAAGCGGCCCGATCAGTTCGATCCGCAGCAGACCCTGGCGGCCGCAGATCGACTCATCCGGCATCGCAAGCGCCTGGACCAGCCACGCCAGGCCGTGCGCGTCATGAAGCTGGCCGGTGCCGCTGTCGAAGCTGCAGCAGGCCAGGTGAGTCCCCTCCAGGCCGTCGGATGGCTCGAGGATCTGCTGCGCCGTTATCGCGAACTGGCGATGACCGAGGAAATCACCCGGGCCGAACGCCAGCTTGAAGCGATCCGTCGCGCGACTCAGCTCGATGCCGTGGCCCCACTACCCGAGGATTCGGTGGCCGACCCGGCGTCGAGTTCGCACTGGCTGGAGAAGCTGACCTTTGGAACGCTTCCCGAGGTGCTGCACCGGATTGGCCTCGCGTTCGTGGTTCGAGGCGAGGGACCCCTGGGCAGCGCGGAGGCACCCGCTAAGGTCGCGGCACTGCCCGCAGACTCGGACATCTCGGGGCAGGCTGTGCTGAACGCGGTGGCCAACCTGACGCAGAAGTCGCCTCTGCTCAGCGCGGCTTTGCGCAGGCTCCTGGAACGACATTCAACCAACGTCACCACGGTGCTCGGTTTCATCCAAAGTTCGGGTTATTTCGAGGCCTCCCGACGGCGCTTCCTCGAAGAAGGGCTGCAAGGCTGGCTCGGGGGGGATCCGGTGAAGGCCATCTACCTGCTGGTTCCCGAGGTCGAAGCCGGCCTGCGAATGATTCTGGCCGCCCTCGGGCAACCGGTCACGCGCTCGCTGATCAATGGTCGCGTCGAGATGCTCGAGATGGCCGCGATTCTCGAAAGTCGGACCTTTCGCATGCAGATCGACCGCAACATTCGACTCCATCTTGCCGCGCTCTACTGCGAGCCGAGCGGCTTGAACCTGCAAACGAAGATCTCGCGGGCCATAGCCAGTTCCGATCAGTTGGGTACGGAACTGGCCAACTGGGTCGTGCACAGTCTTCTTCTGGTGGCCTCGATCCAACCCGGTGTCTCGCTTGAGGCGCCCGCGGCAATCATCTAGCTACAGCTCACCTGCTTTCCTCTTGCGGTCGCAACAGCCGCCCATGCGGCCCTGTGAGCTCACGGGCCAATCTCCTACCCGAGAATCAGGTTTTTCCCCCTTAGATCAGCGCGGCCGGGTCGGTATCTTTGAGGCGTGGCAAGGGTTTGGAGAGCGAGTCTTGGAGAGTGTCCCGAGCAGAAATCGGAAGCTCTCCTCGGCCCCTTCGGAGAGACCTTTGAGTTTTGACAGTTGAGTAGCACGCCCGCAACAGTCTTCGATGAGTTCAGTTTTTCTACTACTTCAAATCTAAGTAGCGCGAAACTCTGCAACGTACTGGTCCATAGTTGTAGCGCTCGCAGACTTGGTCGTGACCGGACTCGCTTTCTGAAAGAGATGGCGAGTGCGTGATTTCCTTCACGGGCGTTGGCCAGCAATTTGGGTATTGTGAGTTGCGATTGAACGTAGGTACGAACCTCGATTAATGCCATGGCCGCCTCCTTTAACCTTACCGAAGACGAACGCATCGCTTTGCTTCAGATCATCCAGCAATCCCTGGGGATCCAGCGTCACATCGATCTCTTCATGTGGCTGCACGGCGAGTTTCAGCAGTTCATCTCCCATGAGATCCTGATCGCTGCCTGGGGAGACTTCTCTCGGGGGCATATTCATTTCGACATCACTTCGGGGCTTCCCGGAGTTCGCACCGGTCGTATCGAGGGCAGCGGCATGAATGCGTTCATGCGCAAGCTCTTCACCGGATGGACCCAGTTCAACTGTAAGTCGTATCTTCTCGAGACGAGCGACGGATTCAAGGTCGAGGGTGAGGAAGGCGATACCTGCCCACCGAGCCGCGCTCTGCGAGAGATGCGCTCGGCCATCATCCATGGGATCAAAGACGAACGCGGACGCCACGATTGCCTGTACATCATCTTCAGCCGTTCCGGATTTCCCAGTCCCAATCGGGATCGCATGATGATGGAGATCCTGGCACCATATCTCGATACGGCGCTACGCCGTATCCAGCATCTGCCCGAACAGCGCTCTCATCTGGAGCCGCTGCTCAAGCTCGTGCCCGAGCCCGTCGAGACGTATTCAGCCGGCTTGTCGATGCGCGAGCTCGAGATCATGGATTGGGTGCGTAAGGGCAAGACCAACCAAGAAATCGGCATGATTCTGAACATCAGCGTGTTCACCGTGAAGAATCACCTGCAAAGGGTCTTCAAGAAGCTTGATGTCCTGAACCGGGCCCAAGCAGTGGCACGGATCAGTCCGAGAGCCGGTGAGCGAGTCTAGGACGCCCGACTGCGAGACGCCGCCTGCGGCGGCTCGGCCCAGATCTTCCTTCCTTGGTTCCCGTCTCGCGGGGCAGCAGTTGCGCGTTCCGAAACGGATCGCAACACACCAAGAGCGCTAGCGGGCTTGGCACCTAAAGCTTGCTGGTGGGAGAATCGGGGTTCCTCCAAGTTCTCAGGCGATCCTGACCGGCCATGTCACTTTCCCAACCGATCGAGGCGGACAAGGTGCCCTCGGATTCCGGGTCCCCCTATCCGCAACCCTTTGCGTCCTACGCAGCAAGTTCGCACTGGCGGCGCCTGGGTGATCACTTCGGACTTACGCAATTCGGGGTCGTCCAGAGCACTCTCAATCCGGGCGCGCAGGCGGGCTTAAGACACTGGCACTCCCTGGAGGAGGAATTCATTTTTGTTTTACAGGGCGAGCTGTGCCTGGTCGTCAACGACGGGGAGCACCTTCTCGGCGCGGGCATGTGCATGGGATTCAAGGCCGGTGATCGCAATGCGCATCTCTTGATCAATCGCTCCCAATCCGTCGCCCACTATCTCATCATTGGCTCGCGCGTATCTGGGGACATGTGCTTCTATCCAGATGATGACTTGGCCTGGTTCGTCACCGAGGATGGGGCGATTCCCGTGCACAAGGATGGAACCCCCTATCCCCGGTAGTTCGAAGGTCGCGTGGCCCGCACGGGGGACGTATCAGGGGTACGGGGCGCCCCAGCTGATCCGCTCGGCACCGCGGGCCCATCCCAGCCAGTCAGAGCAAGCCGGATCGGCGCACACGGCACTGTCGAGCCTCTGCAAAGCGGTCAGAGCGGGGCGTCGGTCTGGATCACCTGGCAGGGGCTCGCGCTCGCCGACTTTCACGGCGAGCAGCACAGCGTGGTCGCTATCGGGAAAATTCGGATCGACGCCATGCACGAGTACGTCCGCGCCGCCCCCTTCGACCGCTCCACTGACCAATGCTGTATCGCGCGTGACCATACGGGTGAGCTGCACGATCACACCGACGTTCTTCCCCGAATACTTGAAGGGATTGGAGTCGAGCTGGCTGGTCGTGACCCAGGTAGAAAGCCCATTACGCCGCGAGAACTCGTCAAACCGCTGGCGCGCGTCCGCAAGCTTTGCAGCTTGGTCAGCGCTGCGTTGCTTGGATCGGACTTCGCTCGATACCTGATTCGAGTATCCCTGCAGCTGATGAGTGGTCCAGTTCAGATTCGCCGCAGCAATCGCGGCCGTCTTCTGTCCATGGTCATCAATCACGAACGGTTGAGCATATGCATTGACCTGTACGGAAGTCCGTGGGGTCGTCGGGCAGCGCGCCGCGAGCTTCAGCGCCGCGTCGGTCATCGCCTTC
Organism: Rhodospirillales bacterium; assembly: GCA_903970305.1. Taxonomy (GTDB): domain Bacteria; phylum Pseudomonadota; class Gammaproteobacteria; order Burkholderiales; family Burkholderiaceae_D; genus BOG-994. Next base: position 9,633 of record CAJCID010000262.1, read on the forward strand.
TGGACTGCTGCGTCATCGCTCGCCGGTGTGCTCGCATTCAGTGAGACGCCGAGCATATAGGTCCCGCAGAGATCCATCGAGCCGTCGCGCGCGTTGCCGGGAAAAATGACGACGTCGCCTCCCGGTACAGAGCCTAGGTGCACTACATACTCTGTGGCGTTGGGCTGGGGCTCGATGCGCGTCTCAAGCGGTGTGGTGCCGACGAAAACGCCATCGGCAAAGTAACCCTCCCACGCGACGGACACGCGCATCGAGGCGTACCGATTCAACCAATCCAGGTGCCCCTTACCGCTGGCGAGTCCATCCTTGCAGCCGCCCACATACTGTGGAATGAAGTCCGGAGAATGGAGCTGGGCGGGTACCCAGACCCGACAACCCTGGGTGTTGGCAGGCATGTATCCCACTTTCGGGCTCTGGGCGTGTGCCAAAGGACTTCCCGCCAGGGTGAAGATGGCGGCGGCCCAGAGCCAGCCAATGGGGCTGCTCATCTTCTCGATCCTCTCTCTAGGTACCGAGTACTGGATCGATCCGTGGAGCTCGATGCGTCGCAATCCGTCGCGCCTTGCGTTCTTAGCCCTCGTTAGAAGCCGGATCACTCGAATCCCGATCGCTCCCAACGGGGACGCCAGCATCGTGGCCTCGATCTCAAACTTCATCTCTTCTCCAAGAGGAACTCAGCCCGCAGCCCGGATGCCGGCTGATGACACTGCGCAGCGAGTCCAGCTTCGAGCGCACTATGCCATTGAACTGGGCCGCTTGCCACGCGAGGGCCTTCAGGGTTCAGCGCCGACCCATTGGTGAACCGGCTTCCTCCAGTAGCCTAATCAGCGTCTTGGGCGCGGAAAGTCGATAGGAAATCTCGACGATATTTCGAACTTCGGTCCAATCGATTGATGGGCGATCGAGATACATTCCAAACCAGCCGCGCGCACCGATATCGGCCGGTAGATAGTATTTCTCGGGTTGGACGACGACTCGATCCGCATTCTCCCCCAGGGCCGATTTCACGCAGGCGGAGATGATTCCGTCACCGTGGTGATTGTTCAAGAAGTAAGCGAAGACTTTCTTTCTGACTCTGAAGTCCGCATGATCACCCCGGACACTACGCACCACTTCCGGAAGCTTTCCACAGATCTCGGTGAGCCGAATGAGGGTTCGTTCCGCATGGGAGACCGTCGCCATGGCGCGCCCTTACCGCTCGGCTGCAGTCATCGGATTCTCCAAAACGGCAGGATGACACCCTAATTCGGATGACCCTCGATCACCCGACGAATGACGATTTCGCGCCGGTTAACCTTGCCCCGAAAGCCACCCTGATCCTTCCAAATAGCCAAATGAAGCGGCTTCATCAATGGACAAACGCGATACTCATATTGCAGCCTTAAGACCTGTCCGTCGAAGGTGCCGACAAAAGGTTCGTCGACAATGTCATCGCAAATCGAGCGCACGTACACGTCGAAATGACCGGCGATGCGCCCCGACGCCGGATCCATCTCTTCTACACGTACGTTGACCCAGTTGCTGGTCTCGACAGGATGCAAGAAGGGTGCCGGTGGCCTTTGCCAGATGCCCTGGAACTCGACCGGCGCTTGGACCACGAACGCTTGGTGCATGGCTGAGGGGACATCTCCCTCGGCTGCGAGGGACATCAGTGGCGGTACGAGCCAAGCTAGTGCGAGCCACCGCTTCTGGTCCATCGTTCAACCCTTGAGGTCTGGATTACGTGCACTTCAATCTAGCACAGGATACTAGGAGTGGGCGATGCACCTCAGGGTCTGAAGATGCTGCGCGCAGGCCCAGAGCGAGCCGGCAGTACGGGTGACAAAACTAGCCCGAGGCGCAGAAACTCTTCCCGAGGTCAGAGTCGTCCGTCGAGGCTGCACAGTTCAGGAGGCGAGGCGGGCCGCCCCGCGCGTCGCAGTCCGGCGAGCCTGTCTTGAAATCAGCCAGAGCCGACAGCAGACGCGGTCTTGGAGAAGCGAGCCGCGGTGAGCTGCGCGAAACGACGGCCACTTTGTTGTCTACGAAGCCTTGCGAGCGCATCGCATCCCTTACCTGGTGCTCGCCAAATGTCGATTTGGGCCCCTTCCGGTAGACAATCCACAGTGGAGCTCCGTCGGGCAGTCCTGCGTGACTCTGGACGGCCTCTGCGAGCCCGACTTCATCGGCGACGGTTGCGATGAGCATCTTTGCCTCGGCCGCCTTGCGAGTCACCGTACCTTGTAAGGCTTCCTGAAGGGCCGGGTCGTCGACAGGTCCAACCGTTCATGCCTTGCTCGAAGGGCTCAGCCCGAGCTTCTTGCTCAGAGCCGGCGGTGGGGTCGTCATCTTTGCGGCCCAAAGCGCGGCCTCGCGCACTCCCATCTCCAGGACTATTCGGTCATCGCCAACTTGGAAATGCACGGCTTCACCTTCGGCTCGAACGTCCGAGACAGTGGCAAGGGCAATGACGCGCCTGGTGTTGCCGCGCAGAATGATTTGATCTGCCTCGAGGTGCGCCTTGACCTTGCCCTCACTAGCGTTCGTCCGACACATGCAGGTGACTTCGCGGCCAGGGTGCCAACCACGGACCAAGCGCCGGGGCTAGGTCGTGTCCCCTGCGGATTGGACTCAAGGCTTTTGTGCCAGAAGCGCCCAAA
>CAJCID010000263.1 GCA_903970305.1 Rhodospirillales bacterium
CCAGTCCCAAGCTTAAGGCACCTCGTCGATCTCAGCACCTAAGGCCTCGACGCCCGACTTCAATGCTGCATAGGCCGCAGTGATCTCTGGTGCGGCACCCTTGACCCCCAGCTCGATGTGGCGGCGCGCGCGCTGACCGGATCCATTGCCCTCCCCGACCGAAGGCAGGCTGAAGACCTTGACCCCCGGAAAGCGTCTTTCGATGTCCTCCATGAGGGGCGTTAACGTCGATTCGGCACTGCCGAAGACCAAGAGCGAGCGCTCCGCCTGTGGCGCGCGGTGAAACTGGTCGCTAAAGTATGTGTCCAGCACCCATTCGAGCATCGGCCAAGCCATCACCGGAAAGCCCGGAACAAAGTAGTGTCCGCGGACCGAGAATCCCGGAATCTTGTTGTAGGGGTTGGGGATGATGGCGCTTTCACGGGGGAACTCGCCCATCCTCATGCGCTGACGGTTCTCCGCAGCCGTGAGCGAACCCTGGTTCATCTCGGCGATCCGCTCGGCGATGAGCCGCTCGGCCTCAGGATGCAACTCCAACTCGACCCCCAGTGCAGCCGCGGCGGCCTGGCGGGTATGGTCGTCGGGAGTGGCCCCGATCCCACCGGTAGAAAAGACAATGTCGGGGCCCGCAAAGGAGCGGCTCAGCGCCGCGGTGATGTCCTCCCGGTTGTCTCCGAGGTAGTGGGCCCAACGCAAGGTGAGCCCGCGCTGCGCGAGAAGCTCGATCACCTTCTGCAGGTGTTTGTCGGTCCGCTTTCCTGAGAGAATTTCGTCGCCGACGATGAACAGTCCGAAGCTTGCAGCCATGAGATGAAGGCGTCCTAGGATGAGGGAGGATGGGAGGTGATCGCCGGCAGGACCACGGGTCGCAAGGATCCCGTAGCCTCCGGCGGGGACTGCGCCAGCCCACGTTCGGACCGCAGCAACTCCAGCATCGACAGGCCATAGTGGGTGAAGGCGATGCCCGCAAAAATCGGTGCGACAAAAAATAGCGGGGGCACGAAATTCAAGGCCGAAACCACAAAACCCAGGACGATGAAACCCAGACGGTGACGGTGATAGAGGACGTGCCTCTCCTCCTGCGATGCGTGCTGTGCCAAGGCGTCATAGCGCAGCATGCGCGTTGTCAACCAGGACCACCAGAACCAGGGGAACAGGACCGCCAGCGGCAAGAGCAGCCACAAGGGCATGGTCAGGATCCATCCCAGCACACAAAGTAGCGTCGAGACCGCTGCGTTCGCCCAACTGCCGGCAAACGAGCGGGACCCCTGGTGCTCCAGGCGCGGATAGTGGCGCGTCGCGATATGGTCGACGACGCTGGGCATGACGACCGTTCCGATGATGAAAAGAGCCGTCATGACCGCGAGCGCCAGCAGCATCAGGCCGTAGAGAAGGGGCACCAGCAGGCCCACCAGGCCCTCGACCCCAAAGAACCGGAAGACCGCTTCGATCCAATGGGTGAGCTCAAGGCCGAAAAGCAGATCGTGAATGGATCCGAGAACCGACTCGCGAAAAACAAAGCCGACCGTACCCCAGATCAGAAGAGCGGCGAGGAAGGGCCACACGGCCAGCCAGAGCATGCGCGGATGCAGTTGCGTCACGATCGCTCGTAACAGGGCTGTGATGACCAGTTTCATGGGGCGAGGAGTCGGATTTTGTCCAAGGGTCCTGCAAGGCGACGCCGCCGGATGCGCCACACGGGAAACCAGGTTGGTAGAGGGAACGTCGCCAGGGAGTACCAAGACCCTGTGGGCCGCCCACGCCTCTCGGTTCGCCCCTTCCGAGTAAAGGGGTCGGCAGGCATTCTCACCAGTGTCGATTGTACCGGAAGGCCCGCGGCCGCCTAGATTTGGGTGCTCTCCCAGATCTTGGCCAGACGCTTGACCGAGACCGGCATGGGCGTACGCAGCTCCTGGGCGAAGAGCGCCACACGCAACTCTTCGAGCAACCAGCGGAACTCCACGAGCCTCGTATCCTCAGCACCGCGCCTTTGGGCGAGCGTGCGACCGTAGCGCTGCCAGAGCGGCGCGAACTCGGCGAACAGGCGCTGATCGCGCACGGGATCCGCGCGCAGCTTATCAATGCGTAGGCCGATCGCTTTCAGATAGCGCGGAAAGTGGGCCAGTTGAGCATAGGGCGTCTCACTCAAGAAGCGCCTGGAGATCAGCCCATTGAGCTGCGCCTCGATGTCGGCGGCCGCCACGCTGTGTTGCCTGATCGTTGCGAGCTTCTTCTGGAGCGTCGCGTACTCCAAGAGGATCTGACCGGCGAGCCGCGCGATCTCGTTGCCCAAGAGCACGAGCCGGGCCTTGCCCTCGCTCTTTCTCACCGCAAAGCTCTTCGCATCGCGTGGCAGGGGATCGGTCAGGCAGGCCCTCTGGATGGCGAGATCGATGATCTGACCGCGTAGCTCCTCGAGTGAGCCGAACTGCATGAACTGCAGCGCCATCTGCTGCAGATTCGGCAGATTCTTCTCGAGATAGCGGGCGGTTTCCTTGAGCTGCAAGAAAAACAGGCGCCCCAGTCCCGCGCGATGGATGCGGGCCGCCTTGCGCGGATCCTCGAACACCTCAAGCAGGCAATAGCTGCCGTGGTCGACCAAGGCCGGATAGCCGACGAGGGTCTCGCCCTCCTTGTCGAGTTCCATCAATTCAGGAAGTGCGCCGAAGGTCCAGTCGGTCAGCCGAACACCGGGTAGCGGCGCCTCGGGCGCGGCATCTGGTTGGTCTACACGAGCAACGGTGCGCAAAGCGTTGCCGCGTGGCCCCGCAGGCGGCCCATCCTCGGGCAGACGCTGGCTGCCTTGCGGCTTTACTGCTGCACTGCGCGCCTCGCGCGCGGCGAGAAAGGCCTCCTGAAACTGGCGCTGGGCCGCCTGTCCGAGTTCCGAGCGCAGGGCGTCCAGATTGCGGCCCATGGCGAGCTGTCGACCATCGGCGTCGACCACCTTGAAATTCATGAGCAGATGCACCGGCAGCGTCTCCTCCTTGAAATCCGTCGGACGCACCTCGAGGTCCCGCTGTAGCCGCAGATCGGCGATGAGGGCATCAACGAGGCCCGCGGTTGCACTCTGCTCAGCCTTCTGGCGGGCGCAGAATTGCTCGGCATATTCGGGTAGAGGTACGCAATGCCGCCTCTGCCTTTGCGGCAGGGACTTCAAGAGCTGATGTACCTTCTCCTTGAGCATGCCCGGCACGAGCCATCCGGTGCGCCTCGCATCAACCTGGTTGAGCGCGTAGAGCGGTACTGCGAGGGTCACGCCATCACGCGCTGAGCCGGGCTCGAAGTGATAGTCGAGCGTCATCGTCACGCCACCGATCGTCGCTGCCTTCGGAAACTGCTCGGTGGTCACACCGAGCGCCTCATGGCGCATCAGGTCTTCGCGCGCAAGGTACAAGAGCCGCGGCTCAGTCTGGGCGGCCCGGCTGTACCATTTCTCGAAGCTTGCAGCGTCCCGTACCTCTTCGGGGATGACGCGCTCGCACAGCGCCACGATGAGTTCATCGTCAACGAGGACATCAGGGCGCCGGGTCTTGTGCTCGAGCTTCTCGATGTCGGCGACGAGTTCGCGATTATGAGCGAGCATGCCCACGACCAGAGCGGCCCTGGGCTCGTACTCAGGAGCCCGCATCGCGGCGACGAGACCATCTCGGATAAAGAGCTTCCGTGCGGCTTTTGGGTCGAGTCGGCCGAAGTCGATGCGCCGTTGGGCGTAGACGACTAGGCCATAGAGTGTCGCCCGCTCGAAGGCCGTGACTTGTCCGGCTCGCTTGGACCAGTGGGGCTCGCTATGAGAACGCTTCAGGAGGTGCGCGCCGACCCGCTCGAGCCAGACGGGCTCGATGCGCGCGAGTTTCCGTGCGAAAAGCCGGCTCGTCTCGACGAGCTCCGCTGCCACGACCCAGCGGCCGGCCTTGCGTGCCAAGCTCGAGCCGGGCCAAAGAAAGAACTTGATCCCACGCGGCCCCAGATAATGGGCCTCTTCGTCGGACTTCATGCCGATATTGCCCAACAGTCCGGACAAGAGAGCCAGGTGCACCTGCTCGTAGGTTGCCGGGGCCAGGTTCAGGCGCCAGCCATGCTCTCTGGCCGTCGTGAGCAACTGGCTGTGGACATCGCGCCACTCGCGCAGGCGCAGCTGCGACACGAAACTCTGGCGGCAGGCGTCACGCAACTGGCGATTGGACTTCTTGTGCTCGACAGCCTCCTCGAACCAGCGCCAGAGCTTCAGATCCGAGAGGAACTCGGACTTCTCTTCGGCAAAGCGGCGATGCGCCTGGTCGGCGGCGTCTTGCTGATCGGCCGGGCGCTCGCGCGGGTCCTGGACCGACAGGGCACTGGCGAGAATCAGCATCTCCGTTAGGCAATCGTGTTCCCGGCCCGCCAGAATCATGCGCGCGGCGCGGGGGTCCAGGGGTAGTCGGGCCAACTCCTCGCCGAGCGGGGTGAGATCGCGTTCTTCCGTGACCGCGCCCAGTTCAGCGAGGAGCTGATAGCCATCGCTGATCGCCCGGCTTGAAGGCGCCTCGAGAAACGGAAAAGCCTCAACGTCACCCAGACGCAAGGACTTCATGCGCAGAATGACTGCGGCAAGCGAGGAGCGCAGAATCTCAGGCTCAGTGTAGGCAGGCCGCGCGAGGTAGTCGGCCTCTTCGTAGAGACGGATGCACACGCCATCGGCAACGCGCCCGCAGCGGCCCGCGCGCTGGCGCGCAGCCGCCTGGGAGATCGCCTCGACCTGCAACTGCTCGACCTTGTTGCGATAGCTATAGCGCTTCACGCGCGCAAGCCCGGCGTCGACGACATAACGGATCCCAGGCACCGTCAGGGAGGTCTCGGCGACATTGGTCGCGAGCACAATGCGCCGGGCGTTCGAGGTCCGAAATACCCTGTCCTGCTCCGCTACGGCCAGACGGGCAAACAAGGGCAGGATCTCCGTATGCGGCGGATGGTGCTTGCGCAAGGCCTCGGCGGCTTCGCGGATCTCGCGCTCGCCTGGCAGAAAAACCAGCACGTCACCCGAGCCGCACAAGCAAGCTTCGTCAACTCCATCGACAACCGCGTCCATGAGGTCGCGCTCTTTCTCGCCGTTCTCGACCGGCCGGTAGCGCACTTCGACGGCATACAGGCGTCCGGACACTTCGATCACGGGCGCATCTTGCCCGGCACTTCCAAAGTGCCGCGCAAAGCGCTCGGCGTCGATCGTCGCTGAAGTGATGATCACCTTGAGGTCGGGGCGCTCGGGCAGAATCCGTTTGATGTAACCGAGCAGGAAGTCGATGTTCAGACTGCGCTCGTGGGCCTCGTCGATGATGAGGGTGTCGTAGGCCCGCAACAGGGGATCGCTCTGGGTTTCCGCGAGGAGAATGCCATCGGTCATGAGCTTGACCGAGGCCAAAGGACTGAGCTGGTCGTGAAAGCGGATCTTAAAGCCCACGTGTTCGCCCAAGGGAGAGCCAAGCTCCTCGGCGATGCGTCGGGCCGTGGAGGTCGCTGCGAGCCGGCGCGGCTGGGTGTGCCCGATGAGCCCGGTACCGCCCGCCCCGAGGCCCCTGCCGAGGGTCAGACAGATCTTGGGCAGCTGAGTAGTCTTCCCCGAGCCGGTCTCGCCGCAGACGACAACAACCTGGTTGGAGGCGATCGCCTGCGCGATCGTCTCGCGCAAAGCGCAGACCGGCAGTTCCAGAGGAAACGTGATCGGGGGTATCGGATGGGCGAGAACGCCGGGCGCAGGACGCGCTCCACGCGAGCGCTGCGCGCGGGGGGTCGGTGTGACTGGAGGAAGATCGGGCATGGGGGATGGGACCGCTGGGCCGCCGGTTCGTGCACGGGAGGGCCTGATTCGAGTCTCGACGAATTATAATGCGTCGATGAATGCACCGGACTCACCCGATCCAATCCGCCTCGATGCGGACTCGAGCACCTTTGATCTACCGAGCATGTCCGACGATGACTCGGTCTATCAGGCGCAGTTCGTCGCCTGGTTTCGAGCGGTGGCGCCCTACATCCATGCCTTTAAGCGCCGCACGTTCGTCGTGGCCTTCGGTGGCGAAGCCGTGCAGGAGGGTCGTCTCGCGCGCATCTGCGAAGATCTCGCGCTCCTGCGTGCGCTGGGCATCCGCGTGGTGGTGGTGCACGGATCGCGCCCGCAGATCGAGGAGCAGCTCCGGCTACGCCAGATTGATTCGGTGTTTCACAACGCCATGCGCGTGACCGACATCGCGGCCCTGGAATGTGCCAAGGAAGCCAATGGTGAGATCCGCCTTGACATCGAAGCCGCGTTCTCCCAAGGGCTGGCGAATACGCCGATGGCCAACGCGGACATCAAGGTGATGTCGGGCAACTTCATCACCGCCCGCCCGGTGGGCGTGGTCGAGGGCATCGATTTCCAGCATACCGGGGTGGTCCGCAAGGTCTCGGCCGAGGTGATCGAGCTGGCACTGAACGCACGGGCTGTCGTTCTCATCTCGCCACTCGGATTCTCCCCGACCGGCGAGGCGTTCAACCTCGACATGGAAGATGTCGCCTCGAGCGTTGCGGCCGCGCTGCACGCTGAGAAACTCATCTTCTTGATCGAGACCCCGGGAATCCTCGACGAGCACCACGAATTGATCCGGGAGATGTCCTCCCCCTCGGCGAGCGCGCACCTCGAGAGCGGCAAGCTCTCGGCGGACACGGCCGGATATCTGAAGCACGCCCTGCGCGCGATCGCAGCGGGCGTACCTCGGGCGCACCTCGTGCCCTTTGCGATTGACGGGGGCGCGCTGCTCGAGGTCTTCACGCACGACGGCGTGGGCACCATGATCGCCGCCGACGAACTCGAGGAAATGCGCGAAGCCACCATCGACGATGTCGGTGGTATCTTGAAACTGATCGAGCCTCTCGAACTCGACGGCACTCTTGTCAAGCGCGGCCGGGGACGCATCGAGCGCGAAATCGAGTACTTCAGCGTGATTGAGCACGACGGCCGACTCTTCGGATGCGCTGCGCTCTACGCCTTTCCGATCGAGCGCGTGGGTGAGTTGGCCTGTCTGACGGTCTCCCCGGATGCCCAGGGGATGGGGGACGGCGAGAAACTGATGAAACGCATCGAGCAGCGCGCCCGCGCGATGGGACTCGAGCAGTTGTTCGTCTTGACGACCCGAACGGCACACTGGTTCTTAAAGCGCGGTTTCATCCCTGCCACGGTGGATCAGCTACCCAAGGACCGCCAGCGCATGTACAACTGGTCGCGCAAGAGCCAGGTCCTTCTGAAGCGCCTCTAGAAGTTGCGCGGGCCAGCCCGGCCGCCCATTGCTAGTTGCCGCGCTCGGCCCATTGGGTCGCAAACCGGGCCAGTTCGGCGGCGCGCTTTAGGCCCAGCTTTTCTCGCAGGTTGGCGCGGTGCGCTTCGACTGTCTTGACGCTGCGCCCCAGCTTGGCGGCGATTTCCGAGACCGACAGGCCCTGCCCGATCATGCGCAGAATCTCGAACTCGCGATCGGTGAGATTGTCGATGAAGGAAACCTTCTGATCCATCCCGCTCGACAGGAACCGCTGCACCATCACGGTCTGCATGCGATCGCTCACATAGACCCCGCCATTCAAGATCTTGCGGATGGCCATGAGCAGCTTTTCGGTGGCCTCCTGCTTCATGACATAACCTCGGGCCCCGGCGCGAAAGGCGCGATCCGAATACAGCGCTTCGTCGTGCATGCTCATCATGAGGACGGGCAATTCGGCCTGCTGCTGATGGAGCAGCTTGACCAGTTCGATGCCAGAAGTGCCCGGCAGAGAGATATCGACGATGGCGAGGTCCACGGGCCGCGAGCGCAGCACCGCCAGCGCCGATTCGGCGTCCCCCGCCTCGCAGCAGACGTCCAGATCGGGTTCCCGATTGACCAATTGCGCGATGCCTTGGCGCACGATCACATGATCGTCGACGATCATGATGCGCGCCTTCTCGGGCAACGGGCTAATCGTAGATGATGCATGGGTCATTGACGGTCTCCCTCTTCACGCAGCGTCTGAGCTGCTTCATGGTTTATGATGACGCGCAGGCGCACCTCGTCGCTGCGCGTATTTTCGAGCGTGAGCCGGGCGCCGATCACCTGGGCCCGATGGCGCATGCTGGCGATGCCGATCCCTGGGCTGTCGCGATGGCTGCCGCTGCCCGGAACGCGCAGGTTGCCTTTGTTGACCACGGTCAGCACGATCGTCTCACCCCGGGTCACGAGATCCAGGGTGATCCGGTCGCCGTTGCCGTGCTTGACCGCGTTGTGGACTCCCTCCTGCGCGATCCGGTACAGGTGGTGCGACACGAGGGCGCTCGCGATCATCACCGGCTCATCTTCACCGAACAGGCATTCGACCCCGTACACCCGGGTGACATCGCGCGCCAGTTGCGAGAGCGCAACGGTCAATGCGTTGTCCTCCAGTCCGACCGGCCGCAGCCCGCGCGCCAGCGCCCGGATATTGGCGATGGCCTGGTTTGTCAGACGCGCGATCTCCTCGGCATCGGTCGCCTCCGGCAGGGCGTCATGGGTGCGCAGGCTGTTCGCCAGGGCCTTGGCCAGAAAGGCGATCCCGGTCAGGTGTTGTCCGACGCCGTCATGCAGTTCGATGGAAAGGCGAACCTTTTCGCGCTCGGTCGCTCGCAGTTCTGCTGCCGTGATCTGGCGCGCCGATGCGCTGCCCGCCTTGGGGGGCTGTGTGCGTCGGGTGGTTCGAGTCGGGGCACTGGTCACGGTGCGGCGGGGAGCGGCTGCCGGAAACCGCTGGTTTGCTCAAGTGGTTTAAGATTACATGCCATTGATGTAGTTTACCTAGGAACGCCGATGAGCAGAACCGTTCTATGCATAAAACTCGGCAAGCAAGCCGACGGTCTGGACTTTCCGCCCTACCCGAACGAGCTAGGCAAGCGCCTTTTTGAGAATGTCTCGAAGGAAGCGTGGGCGATGTGGCTGAAGCAGCAGACGATGCTCGTCAACGAGAATCGCCTGAATCTGGCTGATGCACGCGCCCGGAAGTACCTGATGCAGCAAGCCGAGCGCCACTTTTTTGGCGAAGGGGCCGACGTCGCCCAAGGCTACGTTCCCCCCAGTTCCAATTAGCGGTCAGGCGAGTCCACGGCGCCAAGCGACTCAGGGGATTCCGATGTCACGCGGGTAGCGGGCAACGCCGCCCGAGCTCTGGAGCCGTTTTGCGCGGCTTCGGTTCGGCCGAACTCATCTGACCCCGTGGGCGAGGGCCTAGCTTGCCCGGCTCAGGATCAGGATTCGCAGGAACCAAGAGCTCGAAGAGCCCGGGTGCTCGATGATCCCGCTTGGGGCGGGTAGAGCAGGTACGCAAGTACGCAAGTACGCAAGTACTACTCGGACGCCTCGCGTTCGAGATCGTCCACGGCGATGTGGCGGACATCGCGACCCTTGACCATGTAGACGGTGTACTCGCACATATTCTTCGCATGGTCGCCGATGCGCTCGAGCGCCTTCACGATGAACATGATCTCGATGGAGCGCGAGATGGTCCTCGGATCCTCGATCATGAACGAGATCAGCTGGCGCACGATGGCCCGGTATTCGTCATCGAGTTCGAGGTCATCTCGAACGACCTGAGCGGCCGTGACGGGATCAAGACGCGCAAACGAATCGAGCGCCTTGCGCAGCATCGCGATCGCCGCACCGGCCATGTGGGCCAACTCCACGCGCGGCATGTGCGCGCGCTCCGCCTCGTGGATGAGACGCGCCATCCGACCGATCTTTTCGGCCTCGTCGCCGATGCGCTCCAGATCGGTGATCATCTTGACCACGGTCATGATGAGTCTGAGATCCCCGGCGGTCGGCTGACGCCGCGCGATGATGTGACTGCACTGCTCATCGAGATCGACCTCCATCCGATTGACCTGTTTGTCGGTCGCCGTGATCGTGTCGATGAGCGCCATATCCCCCGAACCAAGGGCCTCGATCGCCCGATTGATCTGCTCTTCGACCAAGCCTCCCATTTGCAGCACACTCGATCGAACGGACTCGAGTTCGGAATCAAACTGCTTAGAGGTATGGTCGGACATAGGGGAGATGCCGTTACAAGTGAGCTTAGCTTAGTCTAGACCGATGACAGATTTGTTTCAACCAAGATGGCTATCCCAATCAGGCGAGGCGCCCGGCCACAACTCGCGTACGCCCGCAGCGCCCCCGAGGAGCACCACGTCGGCACGCCGCCGGGCAAACAGGCCACTGGCCACCACTCCGACAATCGATTCAATCTCGGCCTCCAAGGCGAGCGGATCGGCGACCTCTAAACCGGCGACGTCCAATATGACATTTCCGTTATCGGTCTTAAACGGATTCCCCGCCGCGAGCCCTCTTTGGCGCACCGTGGCCTTGGGACCGCACAACGCAAGAAGCGCCCGCTCGACATA